>JBAZTI010000001.1:0-32600 GCA_041662045.1 Candidatus Micrarchaeia archaeon
CTTCAGCCTGGAAAGCGCGTTAAGCTCGCGCTCCATCACGCGGCCTGCCACCACGGGCTTTTTGTAAAAGCCCACGATGGAAGCCTGCGCGCGGTGCGAGGCTGAAAAGGCGTCAAGCACGAACACGTCGCAGTAGGGGGAAAGCTCCTTCACCAGCGTTGCGTTTGCATTTTCCTCTATTGTCTTGTACTTGGTCTCATCGTCAAGGAAGCGCACGTTGTCAAGGAGCAGTATGTCCCCGCCGGAAAGCGAGCGGATGGCGTCCTTTGCCTTTTTGCCGCACACGTCGTCCACGAACCGCACCGGCTTTTTCACCTCGCTGCCGAGAAGCAGCGCATGCTGCGAAAGCGAGATGCAGTCGTAATCCCCCTTCCTCCCCTGGTGGGCGAGCACCACCACGCGCGCGCCCTTGTCGGACAGCTCCCGGACCGTTTCCGCATGCCCTGAAATCCTTTCGCCTTTTTCCACAGCAAGCGTTTTCTCGTCCACAGGGGAATTCAGGTCCACCCGCACGAATGCCGCCTTTCCCTTGAAGTTGAAGCTGTCCAGCGTGAGCATCTTACCACCGCATGAAGGGCGCGGGCAAAGTTTTAAACGCTTGAGCAGAGGAATCCTGGCGTGGAAGGGGAAAACCGGATTTACACCGTGCTTTCGCTTTCAGGCGGGCTGTTTTGCCTTGCCGCAAGCCTTTTTTTCGGCTCAGCCCCCGCTGCCGCAGCAGGCGCGCTATTTTTCTTCCTCTCCCTCCTCCTCTGGAAATACGGCTATGCACTCTACCCCTATTTTGCATCAGGCGCAAGGATAGTGGAGGCTGGGAGGAATTTCGAGATACCCCCGTCGCAGGACGTGGTGGTGGGGAACGAGGGCGGCAGCTTCCTTGCGACTTCCTTCCTTTTCGCGCGCCTTTACGAGTCGGCTTCCGAGGGAGGGGCTGAACAGGCAGGGAAGATGTTCGAGAAGGCCATTTCGTCCTCGGGCTTTCCATTCAAGGTGTGCTGCCTTGTCTGCCCGCTTCAGCTGCGCGCCGAGCTTGACGAAATGAGGGAGAAGAGGAGCCTTGCCGAGTCACTGCGCGGGAAGCTGCAGCGCGGGAAAGGCAGCGAGCCCGAGCGCGCGCGCCTCGAGCGCGAGATTGCCATGTGGGGAAGGCAGATAGAGAGGCTCTCCGCTGGCGAAAAGCCGCTTGAGGTGGTTTTCTACCTGTCCACAACGGCCTCGGGAAGGACAAAGGACGAGGCGGTCGCCCGATCGCGCTCGCAATCCGAGGAGCTTGCCGTGGTGGCTGGGAGCGCGCTCTCCTGCGAAATAACGCCGGTGAAGGGGGAGGACATGAAGCGCCTGTTCTGGTAGGATTTTTTCGGGCCGGCAAACAGGGAGGATCTGGCAGACTCGGTGTTCTGATTTTCAGGCTGCGATGAGCGCCGCTACCCCATAGGCCAGCATGGCGCCCGCCGCAAAGCTTGCAAGCGCGCGGGCGTTGCCGCAGGCGCGCAGCGAGTCGGGCAGAAGCTCCGAGAATGTCACGAAAACCATGGCGCCTGCGGAGAATGAGAGGGCGAAGGGGGTGGCCGCAGCCACGGCTGAGAGGAAAAGGAACCCCACTATCGCCGCGAGGAACTCCACGAAGCCCGAGAACGCGCCCCAGAAAAAGGAGCGGTGCGCGCCTATGCCGTATGCCGCAAGAGGCGCAGACACTATGAGCCCCTCGGGGAAGTCCTGTATCGCCATGGTGCCTGCCACAAGCCAGCCAAGCGAGGGGGAGGCTGCGAATGCGGACGCAATCGCAAAGCCCTCCGGGATGTTGTGTATCGTGATGGTGCCTGCCAGGAGCGCTGCCTTTTTCTTTTTAGATTCCATCGGCTCGCTGTTCATGAATGCGTGCGCGTGCGGCAGCAGCCGCTCAAGCATGAAAAACGCGCACAGCCCTAGCGCAAGCCCTGCCATTGCCGCCAGGTCGCCGGAGAGCGCGTGCGACCTGGAAAGCATCTCGAGCGCGGAGAACGCCATCACGCCCCCTGAGAAGGCGGAGAGCAGCGCCAGCAGCCCGGCGCGCGCGCCCTTCATCGGGAGCACGAGCGCCGCGCCTGCAGCTGTTGCCGCAAAGGCGAGCGATGCACCTAGGAAAAGGTCGAAAAAGGACATGGAAACGCCTTGCTACATGTTTGGCGGCTCACTTCCTTATTGGCGTTGGAATTGTGTCCTTGATGTTTTCGTATTTTGCGTCTGGAAGGAGCACGGTGATGGCGGCTTGCACTTCTTTCGAAGTGAGGCTGGGAAGCGTTTCAATTCGGTTGGGCGCGGATTTGTTGTGATCGCTGATAATATTGCTTATTGTGGCTTGATTGCACATTGAATTTAGGTCGGCGCCGCTTACCTTGACAGAAAGAGCCGTGGTTTCTATGCCTTTGGTTTTTAAGTAAACTTCGATATACCTGACTGCTTCCCGCCTGACGTTTGGCACGTCGTCCGTGCCAAAAATTTTGCTAAAGTCAAGCGAATATGTCTGCTTGGCCTCGAAAGGTTGTTTCGTTTCCTGCATCCTTGGCGCGTCGCCGTATTTTTGGAATACAAATACCATTTCATCACCTTGTTTTTATTGCAGTTTTAAATTGGGAACTCATTTCGCCTGCTCGCCGCCCTTGGCATACAGGTTGCACAGGTCGATGTCGTCTGCCTGGGAAAGCGTGGCGCAGATTTCCGGGTTTTTCACCTGGAGCGCTATCTGCGTGATGCAGCTTTCGCGCGTGGGCTGGCTGGCAATTGCCGTGCAGGCGGCCATGTCGTTCTCCGCGGTGGCCTGCTCGTACAGCAGGGCGTCGGCCTGCTCCGGGGCGCTTGGCTGCCCGGGCTCCGGGGCAGGGACTGTGCCGCTTGCAGGGGCTTCGGATGGCGGGACGCTGCCGGGGGGAACCGTCGGCCCTGATGCGAATATCTCCGCGCGCTCGGCCATCGACATGCGCTCAAGCTGCTTCACAGCCGCAGGGTCCGATGAGTCGCGCAGGCATTTTTCCCTCTGCGGCAGGTCGGAAAGCGAGTAGCATTGGTACGGGTTTTGCCCGAGCACTGCGGAAACGTAGATGCAGTTTGAAAGCTCCCCGGGCGGCGTTCCGGCGCATGATTGCGGAATCCCGCCCTGTGTGCAGCCGGAAAGCGCGACCGCGAGGAGAAGCGGGAAAATGGGGATGATGTGCCTCATGCATTGATTGTGGCTGCAAGAGTTTAAATTAATTCACGATAAAAATGCGGATCATGTTCAAGGACCTGTTTTACCCGAGGCAGGCAGTGCTCGTCACCGCCTCGTCAAGCGAGAAGGCGAACGTCACCGCGGTGGAGTGGATAATGCCGATTGCGGAAAAGCCGCCCATGCTGGCATTGTCGCTCCACAACACATCGCTCACGCTCGACCTGCTGTCCACCTCGATGGAGTTCGTGGTCGCAATCCCCACTGAGAAGCTTCGCGATGCCGTCCTGCTGTGCGGAGCCACTTCTGGGAAGTTCATAGACAAGTTTTCCGAGGCGAGCCTTACGCAGGTGAAGGCAAAGAGGGTGGCGGCTCCGCTCATCCTTGAGGCCGCGGCGAACATAGAGTGCAGGGTGCTCAACTACACGAATGCCGGAGACCATACGCTCGTGGTAGGGGAAGTCGTTGAGGTCAGCCTGTCCAAGGAGAGCAGGGAGCTTGCGCCCCTCATGTTCGGGGTCGCCGAGAGGAAGATGAAATGGCAGGAGAAGGCGCCTGAGCAGGCAGCGGAAAAAGCCGAAAAGCCGCCTGAGAAAGCCGAGAGAGCGCAGGCGGGGGAAGGCGCCTGAGCGACTTGCAGCTAATTGTAGCCGCACTCGAAGTAGTCGTAGAGCCGGCTGTATTCCTTGTAGGGCCCGTTTATGCAGCAGGGAAGCAGCGTGCAGCCCGTTGCAACATACCCGGTCATGTTCACATAGCCCTCGATGCCCTTTTCCGAGGAGCAGTCGCCGCCATAGTAGTCCTTCCAGTGCATCCTGTAAAACTCCATGCCCCGGTCGCCGCAGAACCAGCTCAGTTTTTCAGGGTAGTAGATGGAATACCTGCGGGTGTAGGCGAATGCCACTGGGGGAGTTGCATTCGTGGCATTTGCGGCAGACGCGCCCGAGGTCGCGTTTGCAGGGCCGGAGGACGTGTTTTTCGCGGCGCTTTCCGCGGTGGCATTTGCTTTTGTTGAATTGGCAACCGTGGAATTCTTGCTGGAGTTTGCCGCTGGAGCCGGCAGGGAGATTGCGGACGAGCCTTCGAACAGCTTCCCTGTGCATGCCGCGCCGGACAGGTCGCTTGACGAGTAGCTGCCGGACTTCCACCTGGCAATAAGGAGGGAAAGGTCTCCTGCCAAAAGCCTGCAGGTCCCGTTCATGCCCACGGACGCATTGGCATATGCGGTGGATTCGTCTTCCTGCTTTTTGATGTCCTCGAGGGAAACCCCTTTTGCGCGGGCAGCGGCAACCATGGCATCCCCAAGCTTCACGCTTGAGTCGGCCAGCCTCACGAAAAATAAGCACTTGCCTTCTTCGGAAGTGTTCCATGTTTCCATGTACATGGTGCTTGACACCAGGAGGCCGAACAGGTCGGTGGTGGATTTTTGGGTGGCATTTGCAGCCTGGCATGAGGAAGCCGCCCTGGCAAGGCAGTCCATGTCGGTTCCGCAGTCAACCGGCCCGGCTGCCTGCTGGATGGGCACGGAGGGGGAGATATTCTGCACTGGCGGCGCAACCGGCGGGGTTGACTCGGGAGGCGCAGCGCTGCCTGCAGGAATCATCACGAAGAGATAGTATGCCCCTGCGGCGGCTGCAACAAGGACGATGAATGCGATTATGGGGAGGAATTTTTTCAGGCCGCCTTCCTGCTTGATGGGAGGGAGGCTGATTTTGCCTGGCTGCGCCTGAGAGGCTGCTGCCCCCTGCTGCGTGGCGGAAGCCGTGCCCGGCGCCTGGCTGGCAGCTGCTTGCGCGCTTTGCCCCCCTCCTGCAAATGTGCCAATGGTGGACTGCCCTGGCACGGCTGTTTTTTTAGGGATGGCAGGCGGCTGAAGCGTGGTTTGGGCAGGGAGGGGCTTGGGGGAAGCGGGCGGCGCACCGGCTGCCTGCTGCGCTGGCTCGGCTGGCGCCTGCGGCTGCTTTTTCCCGAACAGGGACGAGAAGAGCGATTTTTTCTGAAGCGGAGGGAGGGTGATTTGGCTTGCAGGCGGCAGTGCCGACGGCTGCGCTGGCTGCGGCGCTTGGATGGCTGGGGGAATTTTGGGCTGTTCGCCTGAAAGGGCGGCAGGAGAGGGCTGTGCCGGCAGGGATGGCGGCTGCTGGGAGGCCTGCTGCGCGGAAGCTTCAGGGGATTGGGAAGGGGTTGGCTGGGGCTGGACGGCTTGGGGCTGCTGCGCAATGGCGGCTGGCTGGGCAGGGGCAGGATTTGCCCATGGGGGGGAGGATGGCTGCTGCGGGGCTGCCTGCGCAGGCTGCACCGCCGCCTTTTGCGATTTTATCTCGGAAAACGCCTCTGCCACAGCTTCCTGCTTCCAGCCGACCGAAAGGAGCCGCCGGAGCACCTGTTCTTCGCTTTGCCCGTTCTGGCGCGCCTTGAGGATGAAGGAGATGAGCTTTTCATTGGCCATCAGACCACAGGGAAAATACGCAATCCTCCCTTATAAATTTGCCTGAGGAATGGAAAGGCATGCGCCCGCTTGTCGTCATTGCATCTGAAAACCCCGCGAGCCTGAACATAAAGGAGGCGCTTCTTTCCCTGGCGCCGCAGCTTGAGCAGCAAGGCAAAACGTTCTGGTCCTCGCAGGCATTCGACATGGCAGAATACGGCGGCAGGATTGTGGACATCGTGCCTGCCCATGATGCAGAATGCTACATATTTGCAAGCACGCACAGGAGCGAAAGCAGCAAGCCCTGCTTCACGGCGCACACGCCGGGCAACTGGGGGGCAGCGGGCTTGGGGGGCATGCCGCGCACGCTCAACTTCGCTTCGGCCGCCAGGCTTTCCGCCGCGATAAAGAAAATGAAGGCCCTTTCGGGCGCATCCTCCCTCAAGTGGGAAGTTTCAATGGAGGCAGACCACCACGGCCCCACGCTCCCCAGGCCTGCGCTGTTTGTGGAAATAGGGAGCTCGGAGGCCGAATGGGGCAACAGGGAAGCAGGCATGGTGTGCGCGCAGGGGGTGATTGCGGCAGCCACTGCCGCGCCTGTTGCAGAGGCGCGCGTTGGGTTCGGAGGCACGCACTACTGCCCGAAGTTCACCCCGCTTGTGCTGTCCGGCGCCCATCTGGCGCACATCATATCAGGCTACTCGCTTGAGCGGGAAGGGGTGGATGATGAGATGGTGAAGCAGGCGCTCGGGAAAAGCGACTGCAGAATCTCCCGCGCGCTTCTTGACTGGAAAGGCATCAAGGGCGAGACCAGGCGCAAGCTCGTGGAGTGCCTGGGCAGGCTTGGCATGGAATGGGAGAGGGCATAGCGCCAATGGCACCATGCCTGCGTCGCATATTTAAACCACTAGACCGCAAAATTGGCGCATGGCAGACCTTCTCTTCTGTGCGCACTACCCATTTTCATCAGCGGCAAAGGAATACGCGAGCATGCACGGGATGGAAATCGTCTCATCGCTCGTGGAAAAGGCCGAGGAGCGGGTGCGCGAGTCCATTGTTCATGGCAAGGTGAGGAAGGTGCCGGCCATGTCCGAGGCGCAGGAGGAGGAGCTGGCGCTTTACGCGATTGCGCGCATGATAGTATCATGCGCAAACAACAGGTACCTGATAAACCGCTATGCGGTTGCCGAGGCAAAGAAGACCGGCGGCTACCTGTCCTCGGACGCAGCCTCCCGCCCGGAATACCTGGATGCCGTGGCTTCGGAATTTTGGATAAAGTTCGAAAAATCAGGCGCGCAGTTCCTGGTGCCGCTCGGCAAATACCTTTCCTACACCCCCCGCTCGGTTGACTACAAGCTTGCGAACAGGGAGGTGTCTGGGGGCAAGGTGAGGGTGAGCAGCCACGAGCGCGTGCGCATGCTTGAGGAGGCCGTGAAGAAGAAAATAGAGCGCGAGCTTCCGATCCGTGCCGCCTTCCCAAGCGAGATAAAGGCTGCCGGCGCCCGCGTGCTGGCGATGCTCCCGAAGCTGGAGAGCGCGGTGGTGAAGCTTGGGCAGGAGAACTACCCGCCCTGCATAAGGAGGATGGTGGAGGAGCTGTCGCTTTCCGTGAATTTGCCGCATACCGCGCGCGTTGCGCTTGCCATCTATCTTGTGAAGGCAGGGCTCCCCAACGAAAAAATAGTTGAGGTTTTCAGGGGGGCGCCCGACTTTTCAGAGAAAACGACACGCTACCAGGTGGAGTACCTGCGCACAAGGGGGTACAGCATGCCCTCGTGCGCCACCATGGACAGCTACGGGGTGTGCGTGGCGGAGTGCAGGTGCGGCACGCCCCTGAATTTCCGCGCTAACGTGCACGGAAGGCGGCTGAAGAGGGAAGAAGCTGCGGCAAATGAGGGAAAGCCATGAGCTCGCTTGTGCAAACACCTGAAGAGAAATTCCTCAGGAAGAGGTTCTCGGGCTACTATGGCGCCAGCCCAGCCTCTGTGCGCGGTCTTGAGAAGCGCGAGTTCGGCTTCGGGGGCTGGGAGAAGAAAATCGAGTTCCGGCACATCTCCTTCAGGAACGAAGTGGAGCTTCGCGCGCGCCTTGTTTCAGAGGCGCCGCTATACATTTCGCATTCGGTCGCATATTATGAATTCCCTGATGCGCGGCCCATGGTGAGGAAGAACTGGCAGGGCTCGGACCTCATATTCGACCTGGATGCAGAGGCGCACGCGTGCGGGAAATTCACCTGCGAGGCCTGCCTGGACAGGGTGAAGGCGGATGCAGTGAAGCTCATCGAGGAATTCCTGCTTCCTGACTTTGGGTTTTCGAAAAGCGAGCTGTCCGTGAATTTTTCCGGAAGCCGCGGCTACCACGTGCACGTGGTGTCGGATGCGGTCTATGACCTGGACAGGGAGGCCCGGCGCGAGATTGCGGATTATGTATCCGGCACGGGCCTGTCGTTTGAAAGGCTGTTCTGGAGCGAGGGCAAGAAGTTTTTCGGCCCGACGCCTAGCCAGGGGGGGTTTGGCGGCAAGTTCGCGCGCGCATTCGTAGAGCGCCTAAAAGACGCTGCATTTGCCCGCTCCATTGCCATCAAACTCAGGAAAGACGAGGAAAAGGGGAAGCTGAAAAGCGCGATTGAGCGGGGCAACTGGGACAACATAGGGATTGCGAACCGCGAGAAAAAGCTTTCTGCCGCATTCGAGGAGATGAGGCTCACCATGGCAGGGAGGATTGACGCCAACGTCACTGCGGATACCAGCAAGCTCATACGCATGCCGGATTCCATCCACGGGGGAAGCGGATTTGCTGCAAAGCGCCTTGCCTCGCCTGATGCAATCGCGGCATTTGAGCCCATGAGGCACGCGCCTGTGTTCGGCAGCTCGCCCCTGAAAATAAAAGCAACTGAGGCAATCCCGGCACTCAACATACGCGATTTCTCTTTCGGGCCCATACCTCCAGGGGAAGCGCGCGAGCTCCCTGAAGCGTGCGCGATTTATCTTCTTTGCAAAAAAGCCGCGGTGCTTGCATAAGCTTAAGCCCCGTGCAGCCCGCCGCGCAGCACGTCCGCCGCCCCGCCCTGCTCGCTTCGCACTGGCGAGAGGCGCTTTCCCCTTTTCCTGAGAACAAGGAAGGTGGAAATTGCGTTGGTGAAAAAGATGACGAAGAGGGCGAGCAGCGGCAGGTCCAGTGGAAGCGCTGATCCGGATTGCGCCAGCTCCCCTGCCGCAATCACCGCGATTACCGCGCAGGTGAGCCCCCTGCCTGAAAAAGCCTCCAGGAGCCTATCCTCCTTTGCAGAGCTGTCAAGCAGGCGGACCAGCCTGCCGGAGAGCAGGCGCGCAAAGGCAAGGAGGAGGGAGATTGCAAGCGCGAGAATGGCGACCTCGGCGGGCTTGGGGGAGTGGAAGAGGAGCGCGCCTAGGTAGATGAAGAATATGGTGCGCAGGAAAAACCCGATTTCCGACTGGAAGCGGCGCACCTCGGCAATGGACGAGTGGGACGTGTTGCCGAGCAGGAAGGCGAATGCAAAGACCGCAATCACGCCGTTTGCGTGCAGCATCCCGGAAAGAGCGTAAAGCAGCGCGGCAAGCCCTATCACGAGAAGGTGCATGTTCTCGTGCTCCACTTTCGAGAAAATGGCTTTCCATGCCGCGGCTGCCACCCCGCCAAGCGCGAGGGAGAAGAGGAAGATGAACGTTACCTGGAGGGGGAGGCCTGAGATGGGGAATGCCCCCTGCACCATGATGGCTGAGATGATGGCGAGGGAAACTATAACCGAGACCGCCTCGGAAAAAACAGCCTCGATTTCCCCAATGCCTCTCACGCTTTCGGATGTGCCTATGCTTGAGAAAAATCCTGAAAGGAGCTCGGGAGCCACTGAGGCAAACATGGCGCCTATGAGAAGGGCGAACGCCAGCGGGACGCCTGCCAGGAAATAGGAAACTGAAAAGCCGAGCGCCGCGGACAGGAGGAAGGAAACCGCGCCGAAGAGGAACGCCTTGTGCACGTGCCGATGCAGGCTCTCGAACGGGATGAGCATCCCCTCCTCAAGCATTATCATGAGAAGCGCCACCGCGCCAAGCGGAAGCATGATGCCTGACATGCCCCCCACTGCCTCGCCGGGCAGGAAGGCGCCTGCCAGGGCGCCAAGCAGGATGAGGAGGAAAACGTCCGAGATGCCCGTCATCTTCAAAAAAGCGCGCGAGAAGACGCCTGCGAGGATGAGCAGCCCCAGCGCGCCTATTGCAGCCTCTTGCCCTGCCATGAGGCAGATGCGCGACTTATTCATTTAAAACTATGTCGCAATACAGAAAGCCCTGTAGCCCCATCGTCCAGTGGTCAAGGATACGAGGCTCTGACGAACCGGATCTTGCCCGCCTTTCTGGGCGGAGATACCTCGGGACATCGGTTCGAATCCGATTGGGGCTACTTTTATCTTTGCAATGGGGATCGCCCCAATTCTCGCCAGCCTGCGGCTGGCGATCCGATTGGGGCTACTTTATTTTTGCATCTTGTTTGAAAGGGGGATTTGATGGCAAACAGCAAGCAGGAAAATGTACTCAAAATCGGGGAAGTGGACATACGCGTCAAGCGCATGGGAATGTACCAGGTGCTGCCATTCAAGATAGAACGGCGCCAAACGCCAACAGGAATTGTCCCATACCTTTGCAGCGACCGCGCAATCGAGATGCCTGAGCTTGTAAGGATTGCGACCGAGTACGACCTGCCGGTCTGCGCGCAGAAGAATTCCGTTTTCCCGCGCGGCAAGACCGAGCGGGATTTTGTGGGGCTTTAGCCGATAAGCGCCTTCCTTATCTTCTCGCCAGTTATGGCTTCGCGCGCCAGCGCGTCCGGGAATGAGACGCGCTCCTTTTTCCTTTTCCTCCCAGAGATTATTGCCTCGGCTTCCTGCAGCACCTGCGCAGGCGTTTTGCCAGTGGTGTCTATCTCCCACACCTTTCGCGCGCCATAGTGCTTTTCCGACTGAACGGTGCAGTAGTCAAGCGCCTCGGAAAGCGCGTTTTGCGAAAGCTTCTGAGGGGGGTAGCTCCGGGGAGCGAGGCGCTGCCGAAGCTCCTTTGGGTCGCAGCGGAGCACCAGCACCTTCTGCACAGGAAGCTTCGCCTCGCAGCCCAGGTGCCCCTCTGCAATGATGCTTTTCTTCTCGGAGTCCATCGCGCCGGTTAGCTCGCGCGCAAGCTCAGGAAGCCGCACCACCTTTGCCCCGTCAGACGGGTCAGTGTGCGAATAGAGCCCCAATAGCTCTGCAAGCTCGTTTATCTCAAGAAGTGCTGCGCCCGATTTTTGCGAAAGAGCCCGAGCAAGCGTGGTCTTGCCTGTGCCAGGGACGCCTGTTATGAGCAAGGATGTGCGTGCCATGGGATCAGAGCTTCTTTGCCATTGCCAGGAGGGTTTTCTTCCCTTCGGACAGCGCGCGCCTGCCTTCTTTAGTAAGCTCGTAGTATTTGCGCCTGCCCTCAAACTTCGAGGAAATGAGCTTTTCCCCCTCAAGCTTGTAAAGTACAAAGTACACCATGAGTTTCGAGGGGGAATAGCCAAACTCCCGCTGTATCCCATCCGGGAGCGCGTACGCGTACACCTTGCGCCGCCTCATCAGGGAGAGCGCGGCAAGCCAGATGTTCCCGTGCGTAAGGGAATGCGAAAGGCGTGCAACCGGTTTGGAAACTGCCATCGCGTGCCCCTGGAGCCTATTCTTTCTCTTCCCATGGGCGCGCCTTTGCCTGCGCGCGCCATACCCTGCAAACCCTATTCTTTCTCTTCCCATGCGCGTATGCCGTCCTTGCTTCCTGCGCCTTTCATCCTGCGCGAGATTTCCATCCCGAACTCAGTCGGGTACATCTCATCCAGGCAGCCGGTGCAGAGCTCCTCCTTCTTCATGCCTATGGAGGAGACAAGCCCTTCCATCGTCTGGAAAACCAGCGTGTCCGCGCCCATTTGCCTGCGGATTTCCTCCACGCTTTTCCTGGTGGCGATGAGCTCCTTGTAGGTCGGGATGTCCACCCCGTAGAAACAGGGCGCCATTATGGGCGGGCAGGTGATGCGCAGGTGTATCTCCTTTGCGCCTGCGTCGCGCACGAGCTTGACGATCGGCCCCATGGTGGTGCCGCGCACTATTGAGTCGTCTATGAGCACCACGCGCTTGCCTTCCACCACATGCCTCACTGCATTGAGCTTGAGGCGCACCGCATCCTCGCGCTTTTTCTGGGAAGGCATGATGAACGTGCGCCCGATGTAGCGGTTCTTTATCAGCCCCTCTGCCACGGGGATGCCGCTTTCCTGGGAGTAGCCCTCCACGGCGGAGCGCGCCGTGTCTGGCACCGCCACCACCACGTCAGCCTCCACGGGCGCTGCGCGCGCAAGCTGCCTTCCCAAATTATGGCGCACCTCGTAGACCCACTTGCCGTCGATTTTCGAGTCGGGGCGGGAGAAGTACACGTATTCGAACATGCAGTGGCGGGGCTTGCTGCCAAGCACCACCTTGCGCGTTACCCCCTCTTTGCCCACCACCACAACTTCCCCAGGGGCGATGTCGCCTTTCAGGGGGCATTTTATTATGTCAAGCGCCACGGACTCCGAGGCAAACACGATTTTCTCGTCATCCCTGCCCCAGCAGAGCGGGCGGATGGAGTGCGGGTCGCGGAAAGCCACAAGCTCGCCGGAGTCGGTTATGAAGACGACGGAGTATGAGCCGTCCAGCGTCTGCATGAGCCCTTTTGCAGCCTCGAAGTGGTCAGGCGTTTTCCTGTACTGCGAGATGTATTCGGCAAGTATGAGCTCTGCGTCGCAGGTGGAGCAGAAAGAGGCGCCGCCTTCCTCCATTGTTTTGCGCGCGCGCCCGTAGTTGGAGATGTTGCCGTTGTGCGCAAGGGCGAACTTTTTCCCCATGGCATCTGCCATGAAAGGCTGGGCGTCCTCCGCGCCGCCTGCGCCTATGGTGGGGTAGCGCACATGCCCTATGCCAGCGTGCCCCGGAAGAGCCGCCAATGCGCCCTGGTTCAGCACTTCGGGCACAAAGCCAAGCCCGCGCACGGTGTGGAGCGCCTTCCCGTCCGAGGTGGACGCTCCTGCGGAGTCCTGGCCCCTGTGCTGGAGGTACATGAGGGAGAGGTAGATGTCATGCGCAATGCCCTTGCCTGCGAAAGAGTAGATGCCGAAAGCTCCGCAGTGTTCGCGCAGGGCATAATCGGCCTCTGGCTTGCCCGAGCCGCCGGAGTAGGGGGTTACCATATCGATAATTTGAAGGAAAAGCTTTTAGAGGTGCTTTCCCGAACGGCTTTCATGGGGAATCTTTGCCTTCCTTGCCCAAAAAAGAAAAGCCACAAGGGGCAGAATGGCGTGGTGCTCATAATAGGCGGAAGCCGGACATACCACGGCGCGCCCGTGCTTGCAGCGCGCGCGGCAGTGCGCTTCTGCGACCTTGTTTATTTCGCCTCCACAAAGGAGAACAATTCGCTTACGAGGAGGATGAAGCTTGCCACGGCAAACGTGATTTGCGTGCCCAAGGGCAAGCTCAGTTTCGCGCTAAAGCATGCAACATGCGTGCTTGTGGGCAATGGCATGGATGCGGATGCCAAAACCAAAGCCGCTGTGGCTGCGGTTCTCCGTTCGGGCAAGCGCTGCGTCATCGACGCTGCCGCCCTGCGCGTGCTGCCGGTTGGCTTGCTCCATAAGAACGCCATCCTGACGCCGCATGCCCGGGAGTTTGAGGCGTCTTTCGGCATTCCTGCAAGCGAAAGGAACGCTAGGGCGATGTCAAAAAAGCACGGATGCACGATATTGCTCAAGGGAGGGAGGGACATCATTGCCTCTGAAGGCAAAGTTGCGCTGGTAAAAGGCGGCAACGCAGGCATGACAAAGGGAGGCACCGGAGACGTGCTTGCAGGCCTGTGCGCCGCGCTTTTCTCAGCCTGCAAAAGCCCGATGAAAGCCGCTTGCACAGCCTCGAAGATAAACAAGTTGGCGGGGGAGCGCCTTTTCAGGAAGTATAAGTACAACTTTTCTTCAGAGGATTTGGCAGATTCTCTTGCATCCGCGGCTGCAAAGCTTTATTAGGGGCGCAAGGCGGAAAAAGAATATGGAAAAAAATGTGTCTTTCAAGCGCAAAATCAGCTCGCGTGCAATACGGGGTGGGAAGCTGCCGCCAATCAAAGGGTTCGCGCTTTCCCCGGATGCCACTGCAAAGGAGCTGCTTTCCGCTTATTCATCCATAGGCTTCCAGGCAAGCCACCTTGGCAAGGCGTCTGAGCTTGTGAGGAAAATGCAGGGCGAAAAGGCCACCATTTTCCTTGCCTTTACCTCGAACATGATCTCTTGCGGCCTGAGGGAGGTAATCGCGCAGCTTTGCGAAAAGAAGCTGGTCCATGCCATCATCACATCCACGGGCTCGATCGAGGAGGATGTGATGAAGTGCTCGTCTCCGTTCACGCTGGGAAGCTTCACTGCAAATGATGTGGAAGTGAAGGCGAATGGCATGAACAGGATTGGGAACATATTCGTGAAAGACGAGCAGTATGCTGAGTTTGAAAAGTTCCACCTTTCTTTCATGGGGGAGATGCACGCCAAGCACAAGGGAAAAACGTGCATGAGCGAGTATGTTTCCGAGCTTGGCGCGCGGCTGTCCGACAGGAACTCCTTCCTGTACTGGTGCTCGAGGAACAGCATACCTGTGTTCGTGCCAGGCCCCATGGACGGGGCAATGGGCGACCATTTCTATTTCTTCAACAAGTCCCATTCGCGCGCGCCGTTCGTGATTGACGCGGCGGAGGAAGTGAGGCGCTTTTACGACATCATGCTGCTTGCAGACAGGACCGCGGGAATAATACTTGGAGGCGGGATTGCAAAGCACCACCTCATTGGCGCGGCGATACTTAGGAACGGGCTTGACTATGCCGTTTACCTGTCCACGGGCACCGAGGGAGACGGCTCGCTTTCCGGCGCGCGCCCGCGCGAGGCTGTGAGCTGGAACAAGCTCAAGAACGAGGAGAACTCGGCTTTCGTGGAAGGGGATGCCACGCTCACCTTCCCGCTGCTTGCTTGCGCCATGGCGGAAAAAAGCAGGCTATAGCTTGCGCCTAATGCGAGAAGCCATCGATTTCCTTATCATATGCCTCGATTTCGGCACGCATTTGGCTTAGTTTCGCCTTTTTCTGACCAATGGCATCAAGCTGGCTTTGCGTGCTGCTGCCATCAGCCAGCCCTTTGTTGTAGGCGTCTACGAGCTTATTGATTTCAACTGCCAATTCATTTGACTCCGCCTGCTTTGCATACCTTTCGCTTATTTTGAGGATATATTCCGTTTTTGAGGCATGGCTGGGGAAATGCTGGGCTTCGGGGGGAGGCGGGGAGATGGAAAACCCTGCGATTTGGTCCAGCATGGAGCGGAAAGATTCCGCGAACGCGCCTTTCCCCTCGGAATTTCCGATTCCAGGCATCCGGCTGAAGGCATCGGAGATGTGTTGGACAAGGTTGGTGGGATTTTCCGGGTTTGGCAAAAACGGGGTGGACTGGACCTGGAATTTCGGCTTTCCGTACATATAGACGATTGCAGATGTGTGGTGTATCTTTGCCTCGCTTGCCGCCCCGCAGTCAAAGCCGGCAAAGGCAAGCATGTTGGCAAGGATGGCGGTGGAAACCTCGCAGTCCATCCTGCCTTCGGAAAGCCCGTAGCAGATGCTGTCCACGCCAGCGCTGTATTCCACCGGGTTTCCAAAGCCGGTTTCCCTCAGTGATTGCGCGAAGGACGCAAGGACCAGGCTTATCTTCAGCTTTTTGGAGAAGTCCGCCTGCCCGTCCAGCTCTGCCCGGGTGAAGCAGCCCGAAGAGAGGCCGGCATCCACCGCCTGCGAATAGAGCGCCTTGAAATTCTCCATTAAAGACGATAGCTTTTTCAGCGAGCTGATTGCCGCCGATGCCAGCTCGGAATCCGACATCTGCCCTGTGCATGCCTTGCTGTTCAGCTGCCTAAGCTCATCTGCAAACGCCGGGTCGGCATGATTCAGGCGCATCATGGCGATTTCGGCGAGGATGGAGCGGCCGGCATATGAGGATGCAAGCGCTTCCATGTCCTTGATGCCTGCGCCCAGAAGGGCATCTTTCATGAAGCCCAAGCCGAATTTGTCCAGGGTTTCCTGCAGAGTGGCGGCGGGGGAGGCTGCTTGCCCGAGTCCGCGCATCAGGTGCACCATAAAACCACGAGACGGTTCTGGATTGCAACATTATAAAATATCCTTGCCTTCTGTGCGAGGCATGGGTCAGTAGCACCGTTCGGGATGCGCTATTTGCGGCTTCTTGATGTGTCCGCCGATGCTGTAACGGATGGAAAAAGTGCCGCCGAGCGCCTTCCACCAGGAAATATTAAGCTCGCTGTTGTCGCTTGGCCCAAGCGGGAATGGGACAGAGCTGGAAAAGCCCACAGTCGTGCTGAAATACTCCCCAAAATACCCTGCGGACAAGGTGACAAGGCAGGCTGCGGTGCTTGCTTCCTTCAGTTCGATTGAAGTTCCTCCCAGCGCGGTTGACACGAAAAGGCGGTTGGAAGGCCAGTATGCTATATCCAGCCCGGCTATTCCCGGGGCGGCAGGCATGGTGCCGGACATGTATCTCGCATCAGGATGGGAATAGGTGCTGGAAGCCTCGCAGAACAGGTTCAGGGCAAGCGCACCGTTCCCTACGGCGAAGCACTCGAATGGCACGTGGAGGGGGACTGTGATTGCAAGCTTTCCGTTCTTTGCCCCGGCAGCCGCTCCGGCGTCGCCATATACCGTGATGCCATTGACAGTGAAGATGGGAAGGCGAATGCCTGCGCCGCCCATTGCGCAGGTGAAATGCGGCTCGGAGGCGAAATTGAAGAAAAGCGAGTAGCCGCTTATGCGCTTGCCAATGGGCTTGTCAAATGTCACTGATGCGCGATGGAGCTCGGAGGCATAACCGGGGCTGGTGATGCATGTGGCTTGCATGGCAATGGAAGCCGGCGTGAAATACGGGAGGAGGCTTTTCATCCTTTGGGAATTGTTTCCATCCGGGCCGTCTTCTTTGGGCGCGGGGATTGCGGCTGCCGCTTCCTTGGCTTCGTTCCCCCCGGGAAGCGAGACCCGGAGCGTGGAGATGCCCTCCCTTCCGGAAAAATCCTTGGCGACGACGCGATATGTGTAAACCCCTTGCGGCTGGACATCATGGAAAACGCCGGATGGGTTTCTTGGCGCCGCCTTCTTGCCAGGCCAGGCTTGAGGAGGAAATGCGGGCTTCCACTCGCCATCTTCTGCAAGCAAAAGGGAGATTGATTTGTTTTTCCCCCTTGCGGCGTAGTGGAACGTGAGGATATAGAGCGTGGTGTCCGCCCCCCGCACGGACTCGGTATCCAAGCTCACGGCAGGGGGCTTCCTGTGCCTGGGGCGGTGATGAAACGCTGCGCCCCCCCTGTTTTTTTCGACAAGAAGGCTTTGGCCGGAAAATGCACGGCTGGCTTTTTGGTCGTTGCCGGCATTGGCTATGGAAAGGGACGCGGCAATCAGGATGGCGGCCATGGCAAGCCTGGCAGTTTTAACCATAAAATAACATAATAAACAATTATAGCACCATTTTATAAAGGTACGTCCGAGATGAATATCGGGGGAAATGCGGGAGTTTGCAGCCGATGCAGCGCTGTGCGAATGTGAAGCTTTTTAAATTTGAATAGGGAAGTTTAGCCAGAAAGCAGACAAAGGTGAGCTCATGGTGAAAATAGTTATCGCAAAACAACTTGCGGGAAAGAAGATAATCACGAATGACGGCGAGGACCTGGGAAGGCTCATCGACCTTGAGGTTTCCGAAGGCTCGGGCAAGATAGAAAACCTGCTTTTGGAGCCCAACCTGGACAACCCGACGGCAAGGCGCCTCAACAAGGAGGACGGGCTCCTGGTGGTGCCCTACTCGTCAGTGCTAGCCGCGTCCGACCACATCATCGTGGACAAGAAGACGATAGGCTAGGCGCTTTTTCATTTTTTCTGTTTCTTTTTCCTGTTTCAAAAAAGGGGGGATACCATGGCTCTTGAAATCGTCCTGCTGGCAATCGGCGCGGTAATCGTGCTATTGGTTCTCTTTTTCGTGTTCGCCTACAATTCGCTGGTGACAATGCGCATGAGGATAGACAACGCATGGTCCCAGATAGACGTCCAGCTCAAGAAAAGGTACGACCTCATCCCCAACCTGGTGGAGACCGTGAAGGGGTATGCAAAGCATGAGAAGTCGGTGTTCGAAAACGTCACCCGTGCCCGCGCGGCAACCATGTCCGCGTCTGGCGTTGGCGAGAAGGCGAAGGCGGACAACATGCTTTCAGGCACGCTCAAATCGCTTTTCGCCGTGGCTGAGAACTACCCACAGCTGCGAGCGAACGAGAACTTCAAGATGCTCCAGGAGGAGCTCTCCGGCGTGGAGTCGAAAATCGCCTACGCGCGCCAGTTCTACAACGACTCGGTGCTTTCCTACAACACCTCCATCCAGACCGTGCCCACCAACATCGTGGCGGGGATGTTCAGTTTCACCGCGCGCGAGTTTTTCAAGGCGGGCGAGACCGAGCGCGAGAACGTGAAGGTCAAGTTCTAGCTTGCGCTGCTTTTTTTTATTTTCCATTTTGCCAGCCAGCACCGGCCCTGCGGTTCAGCGTATGTACGACAGGTCGTGCTTGTGGGGCTCGGACTGCGGGGACATGCCCTTTGCCGCGAGGGCCTCCTTTTCCATCTTCTTTGCGAACGCCTCGCTCTCCCGCGCGCGCTGGTCGAGCTTTTTCAGGTCCACCTTGACGTCGATTATCTTGCAGAGCACCTCGAGGAGCGCCTGCGCGCTTTTCGGGTCAACGAAGCTGCCGTGCGTCTCGCCCATTATGCAGATGCCGTTCATCCCCCGTATCTTCCCCATGCCGAGGAGAAGGCCGGCGGCGCCGATTATCGAGCCTTTGCACTCGCCGAAAATCACGCCGTACTTCTTGTAAGTTTCAACCATTTTCTTGTGGCTCACTATGCCGAACACGCGCGGCTTGTCGTGCACCTTGCCCGTCCCGTAGCCGCCAAGCGTGATGATGAGCTTCACTCCCTTTTTCTGGAAGTAGTCAAGCATCTTGCCGGTCGCCTCGTACTGCGCCTCCGAGGTCACCGCCTGCACGTCGCCGACCAGGATGAGCAGGTCTCGCTTCTTGCCCTTGACAACGTAGAAGCGGTTCTTTATCATGCGCATTACGCCGTTTTTCTGCATGATGACCTGGTGCGGGAAGTGCGGCGAGTAAAGCTCGGCCACCTTTTCCGCCTTGAGCTCTGCAATCATGTGGCTTGCCGCAATCTTGCCCACCAGCCCTATGCCTGGCAGCCCTTCTATGAGTATCGGGTCCCGCAGCTTCACTTTGCCTTTCTCGACGATGGTGGTTTCGATCATGAGAATCAGTTCCCTTTCTGGAAATTCATGCGCCGGTACTCCGCATACTTGTCATCGATTGAGAATTTCGGGGGATGCGGGCTGAAGGTCGGCTTGCCGCAGTGCAATGCGTCAAGAGTGTATGCTTTGCAGACTTCGCACTTTTTCATCCGCTTCATTTGTCGCCCCCTGCGCCGCGTTAATTTGAGTGAGGGATTTAAATAGCCTGCGCATTTCGTAAAGCTGGAGAAAACAGGGGCTTCCGCCCTTGCCTAGGCTTCTATTTTCGAGAATTCGGCCGAGGACGGGAACGGCTTTGCTGCGGACGTGAGCGCCTCCACGATGTCGTCGAGCGCCTTGTCCGCGCTCTTGAAGTCGTCCGCAACCACGCGTATCTGGTATCGGGGCGCGCCAAGGTAGAGGAATTCCACGTCAGCCCCGGACGGCTTTTTCACCGAGGAGAATATCCTGCGGACCGCCTCCACGCCGTCAGGCGAGAAAACTGTGAGCGAGAAGATGCCGTTCACTTCCGCGCGCGCCTTCTTCATGCTCTTGGATGCGACCTCCAAAAGCGCCTTGCCAAGCCCCTTCTCGATTTTCAGGCCCGCAATCGCCGCCTCGCCCTGCTCGGACAGCGCCTCTATCGAGTCTATGAGGCTGCCGTGCTTGTCGACAAGCGCGTTTCTTGCGGCTATTTCCTCGCTCTTGGTGGACTTTGCTATCTTGAGCGCGACCTCGAAGAGCTTATCCGCGCGCTTCTCGCGGCGGTTGCCCTCCACCTTCGCCTTTTTCTCGCTCTCGGTGACGCGCTTGAGGGACAGGTCTATCTGGCCCTTTTCCAGATCCAGGTGGTATACCTTTGCGACCAGCTTCTGGCCATCGCGCAGGAACTCGTGGATGTTCTTTATCCAGCGCGGGGCGACCTCCGAGATGTGGACGAACGACTCGCGCCCGCCGTACTCGTCAAGAGAGCAGAACGCGCCGTAGGGCATGATTTTCTTCACTGTCGCAAGCACCAGTTCGTCCTGCTCGGGCATGTCAGCCATGTTTCCATCAGCCTCAGAGAACCTTGATTACCTTGCAGCCTTCGGCCACCTGCACGCGCGAGCCGGACGGGACCGCCACCACCTCGCTGCACACCAGGCACGAGACCTTCCTGGAAGCGTTGCCGAAAACGTTCTGCTCGTTGCCGCACTTGCATTTTACCCTTATGAATTTGCTCATCAAAACACCCTAGTTCACTTCGAGTTTCTTCTTCGTGCGCGTCCCGATCACGCGCTCCTGCTTCTTCTTGCACACCGGGCACTCGAGCATGATTTTCTGGCGCTTGCCCTGCTTCTTCACTGTCTTTTCGCCTGCGCGCTTGCCGCCGTGCCCCATCAGGCTCCGCTCGTGCTTGCGGTTGCCGATTGCCATCGGGCGCGCCTTCCCCTTGCCGGCAAGCTTGACCTTGTGGCGCGTGTGCTTGCGGCACTTGGGGCAGTATGCATTCACTTCCTTCGGATACTTCATGGTAAACACCTGTCGTTCGCGGCTTGGCGCCGCTTAGATTGTTTCCGCTATTTTCTGGCGCAACAAGAATTCGGCCTCCTGCGCCGGCAGGTCTGACTCCTGCCCGGCCTTGAAAGGCCCGAACCGTTCCCTGTTCATGCCGATGTACTCCTGCACCTCTTTCGTGAACCTCACGCGCCTGACGGCCTGCCCTTCAGGCGCGATTGCCGCCTCGGGCGTTGACGCCGCCCTCTTTTTCGACTCGAAGCGCGAGAGCATGTTGTTGAGCTTCTCGTTCTCCTCGGACACTATGCCGCGGAAGCGGTCGTACACGTCGTACTCCTCCCGCGTCATCTCCTCGACCTTAGCCTCCTGCCCGCCGCTCCTGATCGCGCGGAAGAGCAGCTTCTGCTGGCGGATGAGCACAAGCTCCCGGATGGTGGCCGCCGCGTTCTCGAACTCGCGCATCTGCAGCACCGAGCGGCTGGATTCCATGTCCGAGAACTTCGAGGAGAGGAACCCCTGCACGGACGGGTAGAAATCATCTGGGAGCTTTCCAAGCCCTGGCTGCGCCTTCTCTTCCCGCGCGAAATCGCGCAGGCTCTTGTAGGTTAGTTCGGCCATGCTCGCATCCCTATTGCAGCCCGCGCGCGCGGGCTGACAGTTGCGGTCATCTGGTGATGGCTGCGTAGTGTTCCGGTTCAAAAGGTATAAAAACCAGAGCGTAGCGATGGTTTTTTGAAGTTGAGCCGCAGCTCAACTGTATAAAAAAGCACCCCCTGGTGCTTTTTTAGAAGTCGGCAGACCGACTGCGATAAAAAGGCGATACCGTCCGCCAAAAAATGTTTCCAAAGGCCCAGCTGCCCAAAAAAAAGAGCGCGGCGCGCGTTTGTTAATGATGTTTGGGGGCTGGAGAGCGTTTTATAAACAAATATGCTTATACCAAGGACAATCCTATTCGAAAGGTGATTCTTTGAGCAAGATATTCTCATCAGCAAAGGAACTGAAGGAAGGGAAGTACGTCATAATCGAGGACATCCCGTGCAGGATAGTCAACATCGACTCGTCAAAGCCCGGCAAGCACGGCGCGGCGAAGATGCGCGTGACCGGCATCGGGGTCTTCGACTCCCAGAAAAAGATGCTTCTCGTCCCATCCGATGCCGATGTCGAGGTGCCAATCATCGAGAGGCAGACCGCGCAGGTGGTGGCGGTGAACGGCAACACTGCGCAGCTCATGGACACCACGACTTACGAGGTGTTCGAGCTGTCCATACCTGACGAGATAATGAAGGATGCGGCCGCGGGCAAGGAGGCGGACCTCATGTGCGCCATGGACCGCAAGGTAATAACGAGGATACACTAAAGGGTTGATTGCATGCAGGTAACGGTAAAGGACAAGAAGGAGAACAGGTCGCTGTCAAGGCAGGAGATAACCTGCGCTATAACGTTCGACAAGGCGATGCCCTCCAGGAAGGAGCTCCGCGAGGCCATATGCACCGCGACAGGCATCCTGCCTGAGCTTCTGGTCATAGTCTCCTCGAAGGGGGGCTTTGGCGAGAGGAGCGGGGTGGTGGTGGCGCATGCATACGCTGACAAGGCTGCGCTTGCCGTCGAGAAAAGATACCTGCTTGTGCGAGACGGGATGATCGAAAAGCCCAAGAAGGCGGCAAAGGCGGCTGCAAAGAAGAAGTGACGTAGGGTGACACCATGGCTGACGCAAAACCGAAACCTGCAAAGAAAATCAAGCCCTACAAGGCGACCAGGCCCTGCCCCAAGTGCGGCTCCGGGGTGAGGCTTGCCGAGCACAAGGACAGGCGCGCGTGCGGCAAGTGCGGCTACTACGAGAAGAAGTAAGCGTTGCGCCCGCATCGCATTGGCGGCGCGCGGACGATGAGGCACGTGAAGCTGTTCTTCCCACTTTCCATCCTTTTCCTGCTCGTGCTCTCAGTTTTTATCTTCCCGGTTGGCCAGGCGAGCTCAAGCTCATTTTACTTCTCACTGGCGTTTGCAGTTTGCGCGCTTTTTCTCTCGTCATGGAACACAAGCATCAAGCACGGGTTGGCATACTTGCGGCTTGCACCGAAGTGGAAAGACGGGCCGGAGCTTGTTTTGCAATCGCTGCTGCTTTTTGTGGCCTGCGCCGCAGTAACGGTAACTATTACCGGCATTTTCTTGCTTGCAGGCGCGCTTGACACGAAAAATGTATACGATAAGGTAATTCTCCTTCCCTTGCCCGTACTCGTCCTTGCATTCACATTCGCCCCGCTTGGCGAGGAGATGTTCTTCAGGGGCTTTCTTTTCAGGAGGATAAGCGAATGGGTTAAACTGGACGGCGCGTTGCCATGGGTGGCGGGAGCATTTTTATCGTCGCTTTTGTTTGCGCTCATGCATGCATCTTGGGGCTCGGTTGCACAGCTTGCTGTTGCATTTGCAGTCGGCGTTGTGCTGTGCTTCGGCGTGAAAAAAACAGGCTCGCTCGCGCCCGCCGTGCTTGCGCATGCTGCTTTTAACTTTGCCTCGATTGCAATGGTGGTGTTCCTTTGATTTGCCTGGGGATTGAAAGCACTGCGCACACGCTCGGCATCGGGGTTTGCGAGCTGCGAGGCGGCAGAATCCGGGTGCTTGCCAATGAAAAAAGCATGTACCGCCCCCCTGCAGGGCAGGGGATACTGCCGCGGGCCGCAGCCGACCACCACGGGGAGAATTTCCTTCCGGTGCTTTTGCGGGCGCTCGCGGCTTCCGGCGTGGGGCTGCCCGAGGTCGACTTGTTCTCCTTTTCCCGGGGGCCTGGCATCGGCCAGTGCCTGAGGGTGTCCTGCGCAGGCGCAAAATACCTTGCCTCGAAATACGGAAAGCCGATTGTGGGAGTTAACCACTGCGCCGCGCACCTTGAGATTTCGCGCGGGTTGCTTTCCATGCGCGACCCGCTCTACGTCTATGTGAGCGGGGCGAACACCCAGCTCATTGTGAAAAGCAAATCCCGGGGAAAACGCGTGCCGCGCTACGCTGTGCTTGGGGAGACGCTGGACATGGGGCTTGGCAACCTGTTCGACGTGTTTGCGCGCGAAGCCGGCTTTGGGCGCCCGCATGGGAGCGAGGTTGCTCGCATGGCAGAAAAAGGGGAGTATTTCACGCTCCCCTACACCGTGAAGGGCATGAACTTTGCATTTGCAGGGCTCCTTACGTCCGCCCTGCGCGAGGTCGGGAAGAGGAAAACGGAGGATATCTGCCATTCCCTCATGGAAACCTCCTTTGCCGAGCTTTGCGAGGCTTCCGAGCGCGCCTTGTGCCTTACCGGCAAGAAAGAGATGGCGGTGTGCGGAGGCGTGGCTCAGAACAGGCGGTTTTGCGAGATGCTTTCCATTGTCTGCAGGGGGCATGGCGCGCGCTTCGGGGCAGTTGCACCCGAGTACAATGCCGACAACGGGGCCATGATTGCATACGCGGGCATTCTGGAGAGGCTGCGCGCAAGGAAAGAGAATATAAGCGCGCTTGCGCCAAACGGATATTGGAGAATAGATGAAGTGGCGTAGATGGCGCGCTTTGGCAGCCTGGTTGGCAGGGGGATAACGATGGCAAGCTTTTACGACAGGATGGCTGAGAACCGGCGCAATTCCTATTTGCTCATTGCCATTGTCTTTTGTGTCTGCCTTGCGGCAGTGTGGGGCTTTTCCCTCCTCTTTTTCGGGGACGGGGAGCTCGGCTTCATTTTGGGGGCGCTTTTCTCCGGAGGGTATGTCGCCGCCACCTATTTTGCAGCAGATGGCATGATTCTTTCCATATCAGGCGCACGCGAGGCGAAGAAGGAGGAGTTCCCCTACCTTGTCAACGTGGTGGAGGGACTTTCCATTGCCGCAGGCGTGCCCATGCCTAAAGTGTATGTGGTGGACGACCCTGCGCCCAATGCGTTTGCAGTGGGGACATCGCCGGACAAGGCATCTGTTGCTTTTACCACGGGCTTGCTGTCCATGCTGAACCGCGCTGAGCTCGAAGGCGTCGCTGCGCACGAGCTTTCGCACATAAAGAACCTTGACTCGCGAATGGCAACCATTGCAGTTGCAATGGTGGGGCTGGTTGCCATCCTTTCGGACATCGGCCTGCGCTCCATGTTCTGGGGGGGAAGAGGGGGCAGCAGGGGAAGGGGAGGAGGCGGGATGCTTGCGCTTGTTGGCCTGCTGATAATAATCATCGCGCCGGTTGTTTCGCACCTTGTCCGGCTTGCGCTTTCCCGCCAGAGGGAGTACCTTGCCGATGCGAGCGGCGCGCAGCTCACGCGCTACCCAGAAGGCCTGGCAAGCGCGCTTGAGAAGATGAAGAAATCCGGCACAATGGTGGCGCGCGCCAGCGATGCCACCGCCCCGCTTTATTTCGCCAGCCCGCTTTCCATGGGAGGGCTGTTGGCAACGCACCCGCCAATTGACGAGAGGATAAGGCGCCTGAAGGAGATGTGAGGATCAAGCCACTGCTTTTTCCGCTTTGGCAGGGAGTATGTCGATATGGGTCCCGCCAGGGGTGTAGCCCAGGAAATCAAAATCTGTGAGCTCTTTTTCATGGGGAAACACCCTGTTTTTGGAGGGCAGGATGGCACTTTCCACCAGGACGCCAATCTTCGCAAATTCGCTGAGCGCCAGCGTGATTTGTTGCTTTAGCCCGGGGCTGTCCCCGTTCAGTTTGATTCTGTACTCTTCGGCAAGGCGCACAAATTCGGAGTTGTTGTACCTGAAGTAAAGGTCGAATGCGACGCGGTTTTTTTGGCTGCCGCGGGCGTTTTGCATGCCCCTGACGCCTCTTTGCACGTCATCCACAAAGCTCTTGATTTTCGCCTTGTGATGCTGCGGAATTTGCGCTGTTGCCATGGTTAAACTTGGCATGCGATGGGTTTAAAAGTGTTGCCGAGAGCCGGATTTAATTCGTCTTTTTTGAGCTTAAAGCTGGCGCAAATAGGCGCAAATGACGAAATTCGCAACTGATTTATGCTCAAACAGAGGAGAAATAGGGGAGGAAAATGGGTGCGGAGAGGAGCCTGTAAAGCTCGAGCGCGGCGACTGCCGAGGCTATGAGCGCAAGGGCAGGGTAGATGAGAAGGTCTGCCATTGAAAGCGAAAGCGCGCGCATGGCAGATGGGAGAAGGGGCTGGGCGGAGGCGCCGAAGTCGCCATCGGACAGCTCGTCCATCTTTTCCTTGACTGCGGACGTTTCGTCAAGCTCAAGCAGCGGGAGGGAGGCAAATTTCGAATTGAATTCCGCCGCTGACCGGGTGGCGGACGCTATTTCCCTTTGCGCGCCGCTCACCGAGAACGTATAGGTGAACAGGAGGGGATAGACTGCATAGGCTGAAATCGCGATTGCCATTGCAGCCGCGCCAAGCTTCCGGGTGGCGAAAAAGGTGCGAAGGAGAAGCCCTGCTGGAAGGAAGACGGCAAGCGCAGACACCTGTATGAAGCCGGAGAGCTCAAGCTCCAGGAACGAGAGCGAGGAGGAGATGTAAAGGAGGCTGGATGCCCCGGAAAGCTGCTGCGAGAGCGACTGGAGCGCAAAAAACGGCTGTGCCGACACCACGCCCAGCGAAAGCTGAAGCGAGGAGGCAAACCCCGTTATGTCGGATGCCCGGAAAAGCAGCGAGGCAAGCTCGCGCAGCGAAAGCTCGAGCGCGGCAAGGTTGCACATGTGGTATGCATGGGGCGTGGACTGCGGGCTTGCGATTTGCGGGCAGGAAGGCGGGGAAGGCATAGGGAGAGCGGAGAAGGCAGACTGCAGGAGGAGGGCGAACGCGACAAGCGCGCCAAGCATTGCGGCAGAAATTATCCCCTGGCCCATTTCCTCCGCGCCCACGAGCCTGAGGCGGCGCACGGAAAAGCCGAGCCCCACCCCGAAGATGATGCCGCCTAGGAGGATGGAAATGGTGGCTGCCGTTATTGCTAGGTCAAAGTTAGCAGAGCCTGGCTGCAACTCAGAAAGCAACGCCATGAGCCTACTTGTCAGAGGTGAACTTCACCACCAGCGCCCCGCCAAGGGCGGCAAGGATGGTGTCGATTGCCACGCTTATGAGAAGGACGGCTGCGACAATGAGGGTGGAGGACAGGGCCTCCCCGAAGGGCGGCCTGCCGAGCAGGGAAAGCGCAAGAAGTATGAAAGCGGAGAATGCGGAGCCGAAAAAGCCTGCAATCGCGCCCACAAGCGCACCGCGCCTTATCCCTATCTGCGCCTTGCGCAGCTTCTCAAAGACAATTGCGGCAAGCGCGCCTGCAAGGACAGGCAGGAGGCAGATTACAGGAACGAATGTGACAGGCATGAGCGGGGTGTCTGGCATGAAAAGCACTGCAACCTCGGATGCCATGAAAAACAGGAAGAGCAAAAGCGCGCCTACGCATGCCGCCGCAAGGTGCTCCACCGCGCTCCTTGCCTTGCCGGCAGGGAGGAAGGAAAGCACTGGCTTTTCCTGCGCAGGGTGCGGATTGGGAAGGGTGGATTGGGGGGAAGGCTGTGATGAGCGGGAAGAATACGCGGATTGCCCGGGCTTGAATATTGAGGATGAAGGCAGAATATCACCAGACATGCTTTTGCCTGTAAGGTATATAGGCTTATCGGAGAGGCTGCATTACTGGCAAATGAAATGGCTAGGGCGCAAGCACTCGCACTTCCGTCTTGTTTTCCAGCGTGGCATCCACCGCGGATTTGAAGGAAAGCGGGTCTGCGCGCGTGTCCGAGAGGTAGTTGTAGTGGATTGGGATTGCCACTTTGGGGCGGATGCGCGCAACTGCCTGCGCTGCTTCTTTTGCGTCCATGGTGTAGGTGCCGCCGATTGGAAGGAGCGCGATGTCGCACTTGTAGGCTTCCATCTCGGGTATCAGGTCGGTGTCCCCTGCGAAATAGACAGTGGCGGTCTTGAAATGGAGGAGGAAGCCTGCCCCTGAATCGCGCGGGTGGTACGGCTTTCCGATGTTGTAGGCGTGCACCGCCTCGATTGTGGCGCTCCCCACCTTCTCCTTGGCTCCAATCTGGATGATGCGCACCGGCAGCTTGCAGTTGTTGCCGAGAAGCACGGTGCGGGAAGTGGTGATGGACGGGGCGGCTGCGGCATGGTCGAAATGCCCGTGCGAGTACAGAATGACATCTGCAGGCGGGCAGCCGCGCGGAAGCACATATGGGTCGATGTAGATTTTGATGCCGTACGCCTCCAGCATCACGCTTGAGTGGCCGAACCACACCACCTTTACGCCAGAAAAGACCGTGCTGCTTGCCATGCCACCTTTACGCACGATATGGTTAAAAACCGTTTCGAGAAGATTCAATGCCATGGCCGGGGAAAAGCTGCAGCAATACAAGATAAACCAGGTTGCAGACTACTTGAGACAGAACGAAGCGGCAAAGGGCAGGGAGCACATCATCCTCAATTACGAATTTGGCGGCAAGTCTGGCAGGCGGGTGATTTCCAGGGACGCTGGCGGAAAGATATTCGACTACGCCCTCCAGAAGGAATTCGCGTCCATGGACGATCTCCTGCGCTACCTAGGGGTGAAAAAGGAGACGGTGAGCGAGGAGAGGGTGGAGGCCGGCTTCTTCATTGAAAACGCAGGCAAGGCCCAAACTGCGGCTGTGAAGGCGAGGCAGCCGGCAGCCGCATCCACTGCGGCAAAGCAGCAGCCTGCGCCTGCCCCTACGGAGGCAACGATAAAAAAAATAGCCGCGCCCCCAAACCGGCAAGCAACAAGCACCATAACGCCAATCCAGCAATCAAGGGTGCAAGCCACTGCAAAGGCAACGGAAGCGGCAGCATCCGCTGAAGCAAGCAAGCGGGCAACAGCCTCGGCAAAGCAGCAGACGGAGGTTCAGAAGCCGACTGCAGCTGCCGAAACAAGGCAGAAACCCGCAGTCCAGGCGGAAACAAAGGCGCAGCCCACGACCAAAGCCGCGACCACCGCCACGGCTGAATCAAGCCAGGCAAAACAGACGCATGGGCCCAACCCGTCAAGGACGGATTACTCGGAATATTACGTTGATGCCTATAAAGGGGAAACGGCCATAATAAGCCAGGATGAAACGGCCAGATATCAAAAGCCGGTGATACCTGAGAACATCAGGCCCATCCCCAAATCCGAGATAAAGGTGGATGCCGAGAAGAAAGTTGTCGCAGACTACGTTCTTTCCGAGATGAAAAAAGACCCAGGACTGGCAAAAATGCCGTCTTTGGGAGATATGGCAGAGGCATTTGCCGAAGAGATATATGCCAGAAACTCCATGTCGAACGGGATATTGGAAGTGGCGGTGAATGGCGCGCTTTCAAGCTGGGCGCAGGGCATCTGCAAAACAATTGTTGCCCAGGCAAGAGAAAGCATAGGCGCCGTAGCCACGGAACTCGGAGTGGCCAGCCTCGCATACTGCCCGCTTGGAAACCAGACAGTGGCCAAATGCTTCATGGACAACCCGGAAAAGGCAACGGAGGGCTTCCTGAAGATTGCACGGATGGCCGGCCAGCGCGGCTTCCAGGTCCTTTCGGCTGAAGAAATCGCAGCAGAGGCTTTTGAAGAATATATGGCCGGAAAGATGGCATTCTCGGCATTCATTGTAAGGATAATATCTTCAGATGCAGTAGCGCCGATGCTGGGAGGGAACCTGGACAATTATCATGCACCAGAGGACAAGCAAAAGCGCCTTGACTTCCTGGGAAGCCTTTCGGATGAGCAGGTGGTGGGCCTCCTGCTTTCAAAGCCTGATTTTTTCTACACCAGCTCGAACGACTTGCTGTTCGGGAAAATCGAGGCCATCTGCCATGAAAAGAAAATGAACGTTTCGGACTACCTGAAAAAATATTATGGCGTGGGGCTTGACTCCGAGCTTGGGAGGAATTTCATATTCAGGGCGCTCCAGTATGAAAAGCTGATAAAGAGCGGAAGCAGCACTGGCTTGTTCGAGCTGGATGAGCTGGACAGGGTCCTGCCCGCAGTCGTGGCGCCGCTGAAGGAAAACAAATACGAGCCTGTTTACTATTTCCTTCTTGAAAACTGCATACAGAACCTGCTTGAAAGGAAAGACACCCGGGGGTTCTTGCCATACCTGAACGAGGAATTGGAAATTGCAGCCAAGATGACATCTTTTGAAGCCAAAGGCAAGCGGTGGGCTGCCCAGAAAGGGGAGGCAATAAGGGGCATGCTGGACTACATCAACCGCCCGGAAAGCTTCCAAGACGCCATTTTCGCAAGGAAAACCTATGAGAACAGCGAAGGGCAGCTCGTAATTGCGCAAGTCTTCGATAGGGAAGACACTAAAGATGACCACTGGGGCTTGACAAAGGAGTGGGCGTCGAAATACGACGCTGACGGCCGTTTTGAGATAGATAAGGAAACCGGCGGCCGTGTATATGAGAATGCGGACACCAAAATAATACTGTTCATGGGGAAAAGTGCGCGGGAAAACCGGCAATTCACGAAAAAGATGCTGAAAGCCGAAGGCAACGCCATCATAGTTGCCAGGATGCACAGCTACTCCCTTTTGGAAAACTTCCCGCCTGAGGATTTTGCAGGCGTCGAGGGCAATGTCCTGTTCGTCCCGGTAAGCTGCGCAAGCGCCAAGTCGATTCCGCTGTACCTGGGCAAGAATCCGAACATCAACATCATTGCCAATTCATGGATAGGCTACGGGCAGGTGGCCAACTACGGGATATTGGATGGGCTGATTGAAACCGCGGTCTCTGATACTTACAAGAACATATTGAAGCGCAAGGAAGGCATAATCAAGGCAAACAAGGGAGACCTGGAAAGCATCGAGACGCCAGACTTGCTCGGAGCCAGGATATTCAAGAATATGGCTGAAAAGGGGCTGTGATTCTGGGCAACCCAATGCCAGGCAACTCGTTTTTTATTGGTTTTGAGGTGAAAGAGGCTGAAAGCATTGCTGGTGATGGTTGTGTCCGAGAACATTTTCTACGATTGCATTGTGGTGGGCGGCGGGCCGGGAGGCTCCACGGCAGCCGCGTTCCTTTCCAGGCGCGGGAAAAAGGTGCTTCTTATCGAGAAAGAGAGGTTCCCGCGCGACAAGACGTGCGGGGATGCGATTTCAGGCAAGTCGCTTGCCATTCTTTCTGAATTGGGGCTGGTGGACGGAGTGGAAAAGGCAGACCACGGCGAGATAACCGGGGTGCTTTTCTCCTCGCCGAACGGCTCGGTCGCGTCCATCCCTTTCGGCAAGAGCGGAGGGCAGATGGAAAATTCCGGCAGGAATTTTCCAGAAGCAGAGCCCGCAGGCTCTGGTAAGATTGCCAAGGGGTACGTCTGCAGGCGCCAAGTGTACGACAACCTGCTTTTCCAGAACGCGAAGAAAGGATGCGACGCAATGGAGGGGATGGCCGCAACCGCGCTTGTGAAGGAAAACGGCGTGGTGGCAGGGGTGAAGGCGCGCGGGCAGGACGGCAAGGAATACGAGTTCCGGGGGAAGATGGTGATCGGCGCGGACAGCGTGAATTCGGTGGTGGCGCGCGAAATCAGGGGCGCGGAGGTCGACCCCGACCATTCCTGCATCGCATACCGCACATATTATTCCGGCATTTCCGGCATGGCAGGCTGCCTTGAGATACATTTCGTGAAGTCAATAATGCCTGGCTACTTCTGGATTTTCCCGCTTGAGAACGGGCTTGCCAACGTGGGGGTGGGCATGGTGATGTCCGACATGAAAAAGAAGGGCATTGACCTGGGCAAGGCAATGGACGATATCATAAGGAACAACCCGCTTTTCAAGGAAAGGTTTGCAGGCGCGAAGATGGTCTCGCCGCTTAAGGCATGGCAGCTGCCTTTCGGCTCCAAGAAAAGGAAGGTGCATGCGCAAAATGTGCTTCTTGTTGGCGATGCCGCCGGGCTTGTGGACCCCTTCTCAGGGGAAGGCGTAGGGAACGCCATGCTTTCGGGAAAGATTGCCTCTGATGTGGCTTACGAGGCGCTGGCGGCAGGGGATACGAGCGAGGCGTTCCTTTCGCGCTATGATGAGAGGCTTTGGAAGGCTGTTTGGAACGAATTGTCCGCAAGCTACCAGATGCAGCGTCTTGGGAAGGTGGAGTTCCTGCTGAATTTCGTAGTGGGCAAGGCTGCAAAAAGCGAGCGGGCGCGCGAGGCGATTTCAGGCACGCTTGCAAACAAGGAGGCAAAGGGGGAATACGCCTCCCCGCTTTTCTACCTCAAGCTGCTCTTCGATTAGGGGCGGGCGCTAGCTGCCCTTTGACGTGAATTGCAATGGTCAATATTTTAGGCGCAGGCCCTGCGGGGCTTTGCGCAGCAATCAACTTGAGCCGCGCAGGCGAAAAGGTCAAAGTCCACGAAAAGCGCGGCGATGTGGGCTTGAGGTTCCACCCCAACCTGCAGGGACTGAGGTACCTTTACATGCCACCAGGGGAATTCATGCAAAAGATGGGCGTGAAAGCGAAAGTGGAGTTCCATTATTTCCCCCGCGCGATAATCTGCACACGCAGGCGGAAGGTGGAGCTCGACTGCTCTGGCGGAAGCCAGATGCCGTTTGTGGTGAGGGGAACGGGCGGTGAGGAAGGGAAAAACTCGCTGGATGCGGCGCTTTTTGAGGAAGCTGAAGGGCTTGGCGTGGAATTCGAATTCAATTCGCGCATGGGAAAGGATGGAGCGGACATTGTGGCATGCGGAAGCGAAGGCGAGCCCCACCAGGCTGCGCTTGGAAGCGTTTTTGAGGACAGCGATTTCCCGCGCGATTGCCAGCTTGTGATGTTTGACGACAGGCATTCCCCGCGCGGATGGTATTTGTATATCCTGCCCATTGGCAAGGACAGGATAGAATTCGTTACATGCGTCTCCAAGCCATATATCCCGCAGCTCGCGCGATTGCACCAGAAGGCAATGGTGGAGAGGAAGGAGATTGCAGATGTTGTAGGAGGAAAAAAGAAAGTCGCCTCGTTTGGAGGCTCTGCCTGCGTACGGATTCCCAAAAGCGCATTTGTGGGCGGCAAATATTATGTCGGCGAGGCGGCAGGCTTCCAGGACCCGTACATGGGGTTTGGCATTGCCTATGCGCTGCGAAGCGGGCACCTTGCAGCGCGCGCCATCCTGGACGGCGGGGACTATGACGCGGCATGGAAGCGCGAGTTCGGCTATTACC
>JBAZTI010000001.1:32610-41100 GCA_041662045.1 Candidatus Micrarchaeia archaeon
GATGTCAAAATACAAGGACGGGCAGAAGGTGGACCTGTCCGGCGCGCTTCCTGAGAAAAACCCCGCCTACCGCGCGCTTGTTGAGGGCGTGTCGCTGATTGCAAGGGCAAAAAAGAGTGTGAGTGGGAGCTGGTAGGCTACATTGGCTCGAGAAGCCCTTCTTTTTCCAGCAATGCCTTGCGCTTTGGCAAAAGCTTGCCTTTCCTGTAAAGTGCGCGCTGTGTGTTGAGCCACCTCGCAAGTTTTCTTTCGTATTCGTTGCGCAGTGTGTCTACTGGCGCACGCCCCTGCTTGATTTTGAATTCCGTATATTTTGCAAATTCTGCCCCCCATTTCTTATCCCACATGCCGCCCTCGCCAAAGTCAAATCCGGCTTCAGAGAGAACCTTTATTCTTTCTGGCGCAAGCGTGCTGTGGTTGAAGCGAATTCGTTGAGTGCAGCACCAGCTGCCAAGCCGTTTTTCTTCTGAATTCTTTGCTGCTTGGGAAGGTTCTCGCCCGTGCTCTTTTTTGAAAGCAACCCACTCCGAAAAAAAGGCATTCCAGCCATTTTGCCGCTCGACAGGTTTGAGTGGGCATTTATCAAACAGGTTGAAGAACAGTGCCTCGTTCAGCTTGGCAAGCTGGCTTTCGCTTAATTTCCCTTTCTTGAGTTTGGCAGCCTGGAGCCATCTCCACGAATGCAGATGCCTTTCCTTTTCATCCTTGGAAATTCTGGATGGCAGGCAGCCGTGCTCAATAATGAATGATAGGAACTCCTCGAAATTCTTTTCCCATTTTTGCTCGTGGGTTGTTGTTTTCGGGCTGACTTTATTCGTGAAAGCAGCGCTCCCGTGCTTCATCCTGGATTCCAGATATTTGGCCAAATCCCTTTTCCATTTCGGCTCACGAACCAATGTTTCCGCTGGGCAGCCGCTCGTTTTCTTTGGTCTTCCACGCTTCTTTGGAAGGAGTATGCCTTCGCTTGCCGGCTTTTTGCGCTTTATTGCTGACCTCGTTGAATAGGCGGTATCTTGAATGCCCTGCCCTGAAATGCGCCCATAAGTCATGGTTGATGCCCAATATGCCATATTTATCGCCTCTTATGGCTAAATGTGGCAAAGGTTGTACTTATTGACTGGTGCCCCCCAAGGGGGGGATGGTAGTAAGTATTTTAAGCGCGGCAAGCAAAATAGCGCCATGGAAATATCCGAGTTGAGGAGAATAGGGCTGACGGACGGCGAGGTGAAGCTCTATGACGCGCTTCTGGAGCTTGGCGAGACCACGCGCGCGCGGCTTGTGAAGAAGTCCGGCGTCTCGGCGTCAAAGATTTATGATGTCATCAGCAGGTTGTCGGAAAAGGGGTTGGTGTCAGCGGTCAAAAAGCAGGGCAGGCTGCATTTCAGTGCTGCTGCCCCTGCAAGGCTGCAGGATTACCTTGAGCAAAAGGATGCCGAGATTGAGCGTGAGAAGCAGCTTATCGCCGCAATGATGCCCTTCCTTAATGCAAGGTACAAAAAAACTGACGAAGGGACGGACATTGAGGTCTTTTACGGTTGGGAGGGGTTGAAGACCGTTTTCCTTAGCCTTGAGAATTCAATGGCAAAAGGCGACGAAAGCCTGGTGTTCGGGGCAAGCATTGGCAAGAACCCAAGGCAGGCAGACATGTTTTTCAGCCAGCACCAAAGGCGCGTGGAAAAGCGCGGCTATAGGGTGCGGATAATATTCAACAACGACATGAGGGGAAGGAAAGACCGGTACAAGTACTATGCTGAGCATAAGCTCCACAAAATCAGGTTCTTGCACAGCCAGACGTTTACCGAGCTTTACATTTACAAGAAATCCGTGCTTTTCCTGATGCTTCTGGAAAAGCCCATAGCAATCAATGTGAAAAACAGCGAAGTGGTAGATTCCTTCAGGAAATTCTTCGAGACAATGTGGAAAGAAGCCAAGCTGTGAAGCTATCCGCCAAGCTTGCTCATGTCGATGTTCGCGCCCTTCATCATTTTCTCCATTTTCTTGCGGAAGCCGCGGTTCTTCTTGAAGGATGTGAACATGGAGTTCACGCGCTCGAACTGCGTGAGAAGCTCGCGCACGTCCTCGGGCTTGGTGCCGGAGCCTGCCGCAATCCGCTCCATGCGCGCGCGGCTTTTGCGCACGAGCTCGGCGTCCTCGCGCTCCTGCTTTGTCATCGACGATATGATGCACTCGTATTTCTTGAGCTTGCCCTCGCTCGTCTTCACCATGTCGGAGGGCAGGTCTGCCGCGCCAAGCATGGAAAACACGCCGGAAAGAGGACCCAGTTTCTTCGCTGCCTTGAGCTGCTCGTAGAATGTGCGAAGGGTCAGCTTGTCCTCCATTTCAGATGGGAGGTTGTCCTCGTCCGCGATTTTCTTCACTTTCTCCAAGAGCGCGCCGATGTCGGGGAAGCCCAGGAGCCTTCCCACGAACTTTTGCGCGTCAAAAGGCTCAAGCGCGTCCATTTTCTCGCCTGTGCCGATGAACGCCACTTTTGCGCCTGACGATGAAACTGCGGAAAGCGCGCCGCCTCCCTTGCCGCTTCCGTCAAGCTTGGTGATTATCACGCCGGTAAGCCCCACGGCGCTGTGGAATTCCAAAGCCTGCTTGCCTGCCACCTGGCCTATGTCTGCAGATATCACCAGGAAGCGCTCGTCGGGGGAGGTGGCTTCGTTTATTGTCCGAAGCTGGGCGACAAGCTCTGTGTCAAATGCGCTCCTGCCTGCGGAGTCCGTTATGAGCACGTCTTCCTTTGCGCGCACTTTCGCGTCTGCGATTATTTTGCGGACGTCCTTTTCGCCGGGAATGCCGTAGAATGCCGCGCCCGTCTGCTTGGCAAGCTGCTGCAGCTGCTCGTATGCGGCAGGCCTGTCCACGTCGCAGGAAATCAAGCCGACGGACAATCCGCGGCTCTTGTAGAAGTGCGCGATTTTTCCTGCTGCAGTCGTCTTTCCTGAGCCGAACAGGCCGAGAAGCAGTATCTTTTTCGGCGAGATTTTGGGCTCGTAGCGCTCGCCCATCATGCCGGAAAGCTCCTCGTAGACCACTTTCACAACATGCTCGCGCAGGGAAAGCCCCCGCGGCAAGTTGGCGTCAAGCGCGCGGTTTTCGATCCGCTTGGTCAGGTCAAAGACAAGGCGCACATTGACGTCTGAGGAGATGAGCACGCGCTGCAGCTCGCGGCAGAGAGCCTTTACCGCCTTTTCATCCGCAACAGGCGCGCCCGTGAATTTTGAGAGCGCCTGCCGCAGGCTTCGCCCAAGGTCCATATATATCTAGGGGGGATGGGAGCGAATATAATAAAAAATGAGCCCCGCCCCGCCTCATTTTCCCACGACGGAGCATCGTCGGGAATATGTTTATAAATCCTGCCGTCGAATTCCACCTCGGAGCGACAAACGCTTCTATCTATTTTGGAGGTGTATGAATGGGACAGAAAATCGGAAGTGAAAAGATATCGCGCGAAGACGGCTATCTGTACTTCATCGGGAAGGACGGGTACGTCTGGGCTGCTCCAATGAAGCACAACAAGCGCGGCAAGAAGAAGAAGGTCGGCTCTGAGAAGATCGCGAAGCAGGGCGGCTTCATGTACTACCTCGGCAAGGACGGCTACGTCTACAAGGCGAAGCTGAAGAATGCTTAAGTAGTGAACGTTTTTGTTTTTCAGGCGCGGCCCGCCAAAAGCGGGCTGCGCGCGGTTTTTTTCAGAAAATTTGGAACTTAGCGGAGCTGCGGTGATTTTTTTTCAGAAATTGTAGATGGAGAGCATTGCGGCCCCTTTTTCCCGAAGCTGGAGCACCACTGTTGCAAGAAGCTCCTTTTTCAGGAGCTCGAATTGGTCCTTGCCTACAACGACGTTGGCTACCGCGTAGCTGAGGTTGCTCACGTTGAAGCAGAAAAGGCAGTCATGGAGATTCTCGCAGTCGTGGCAGAGATAGGAGTCGGAGCACATGGTGCAGCTGTCGCACTCGTAGCAGCGCGAAAGGGAGCTTGAATGGTAGCACTTTATGCAGAACTGGGAGTAGAACGTGAACTGGCAGCCGAATGTGTGGTCGTTGTAGTCTGTGAACCAGTTGTAGGAGATGCATTTCGAATAGAAGCAGTCCAGGCACATGTAGGCCACGGACAGGTTTTTGTATATTGAACAGCTGTCAACATCGAAATTCTCGCCTTCAGCAAGATCGACTATGAACCGCCCCTCCCTGCCCATCTGGTATGCAAGGGTTTCGGCCGAAGGCGTATCGCCTATGTCAAGCGAAATTCCGCCCACTTTTTCAATGTCTTTCATCAATGCAATTTTTGAGTCCGGGAGGCTCGGGAAAACCGCATAGCAGGGGACTATTGCCGGCCCGCTTTTCGTTTTCACTTCCCTCCAGCCGGGCATTTCGCTGAAAAGCCAGCTGCCGTACCGGCCGATGCCGGGAAGCTGCGTTCCGAGGACTATGCCCGATGTCGCAGCCCACGCTTCCTCAATTTTCTTGCCAGCCATCATCGCCCACCCACTATGTCGGACAGCAGGAGCCCTTTCTTTTTTGATTTGAGCATTGCAGCCATCTGGGAAAGAAGCTCCTTTTTCAAAAGCATGTAGCGCTCGCGCGGAAGCGCGTTGTTCCCGATCATGTGCCGTTTTGCCTGCTGCCCGAACGAGAACATGCAATCCTGGCAGTTCCTTGCAAAAAAGCAGCAATAGAGGTCGGAGCTTGTCTGCACCTGCGCGCTTTCGAAAATCCGGCTCGCCACCGAGCTTTCGCTTATGCCTATGCAGAACTCGCTTTCGCCTGCGGCCGCGGCGCCGAACAGGTGCTTGGACTTTATTACCAGCTCGGAGCGGGCGATGTATTCCGATTTTGTTATGTTGTGGGAGGCATAGACGAAAAATGAGTCGGTCACGTTGTCTGAAAGCTCGACGTATCTTGAATTGCCTATCGCCTTGCTGCCGCAGTAGTAGGCGCACTCGCGCGCTGCGCGCAGGAGCGAGTCGATGTCCTTTATGTCGTTTGGCGAGAATCTGGGAGGGGGGATGCGCGCCTTTTCCTCCATGCTGATGAATTTTGCGCGCGGCGGGTAGGGCGCGATGAAGGAGACTTCTTTCTCCGAAAGCGCGCTTTTTCCCTTTTTCATAGGCGCCGCGTAGGTGAAAAGCCACTCGCTTTCCTCCAGGCTTCCGATTTCCTCCCCGAAGACCACGCGGCACGTGGAGCGGAATGAGCGGTCAAGCGCGGAAAGCAGTGGTGAGGCGCCTTCGGCTTTTGGGGCCATGGCGGAAGTAGGCTCAGATATGAATTAAAAGCTCGCGTGCGAATTTGGCAGCATGGGATGCAGGCCAAGCTACCAGGGCACGCGGCTGGTGATGGACTGCCCGACCTGCGGGCTCGGGCTTGCCACGCCGCAGTGCATAAATTCCCACCTCAGGGTGACCTCCGCGCTCCCCAAGCTCTGGAAGACCATGCGCTACGAGGAGGAAATAATGGTGGAGCTGGACGAGGACAAGGCGGCAATCATCTACGAGTACGACGCGCTCATACGCCAGGTGGAGGGCATAATGCTCAACCAGAAGACATACGGGAGGCCGGAGGACGAGCATTACCTGCAGAGGAAGAAGCTCCTCAAGGACTTTTACGACTACATGTTCATGAACCCGCTGGTGGCGGAGCAGGTGCTGCGCGGCTACAACGAGCCCTACCCCCAGAAGGCGGTTTTCGTGGAAGGCTACAGGAACTTCCACGCCTGGATGAACGGGATACTGGATGCGTACACGAAGTCCTCGCTTTACATGCTCTGCAGGAAAACAGGGGACATGCGCGCCGCCTTCCTCGCGCTCCTTGGCCTCAAAAGCCTGCTTTTCATGCAGAACTTCATGCTCACGGTGCCGAAGGACGCTGTTGCCATAGACGCGCCCGAGGCCGCCTATGACCTCGGGCATGGGCTGATGGCGAGGATATACGACGTTCCCGGAGGCGAGGCGCACGTCTACACCATCGAGAACCCTGCCATCGAGGCGCTGCCGCCCAAGCTCCAGGAGATGCTGCGCGCTGCGATACAGGAAGGCCTGAAGGAGATAAGCCAGATGGTGGACTACTCCACAATTTTCGACGACAAGAGCAGGGAGATTGCCCAGCAGTTCCTGGACAGGGCCTCGCTGGAGAAGGTGGAAATAACCCAGGAGCAGGCGATTGCCATGGGGAGGGAGGCTGCATCATGGACGGTGGGGCTTGGCTCGCCAATCGAGAACATGGCGCTGGACCAGGACAATATCACAGATATCTATATTGACAGCGAGAACTCGCCTTTGTACATTGAGCACGCGAAGTACGGGCTTTGCCACACGCTTTGGAGGTACAACAGGGAAATGCTCGAGCACGCCTTCAAGAACATCGTGGCATCCACCATGGGGAACAGGAAATTCGACAAGAACTCGCCCGTGATAGACGTGGTGCTCACCAGGCTTGCCATGAGGTGCCACCTCCAGCAGCCGCCTGCCACGTTCCGCGACCTGCAGGCGGCGCTCCGCATAATGAGGGACAGGCCGTTCACATACCCCATGTACCTCAAGCTCAACGCGCTCTCGCCCTTCTTTGCAGGCTATGACGACGTGATGGTGGGGCTGGGCTGCTCCGAGGCGGTGCTTGGCCTGAAAGGCGTTGGAAAAACCTCCTTCACTTCCGCGAAGATAGCGGCCATTGGCACGAAAAAGAGGATACTGCCGATTGAGGACATAGAGGAAATACCAGTCAAGGCCTACAGGAAAAAGGGCTTCCATATAGGCGCGGTGCAGGTGCAGTCCTCGGACAGGGACGAGGTCGGGCAAAGCGAGCTGGACCTGGTTTCCATGACAAACGCCGCGCTGCGCATGGGGGACGCGTGCGTCATCATCAATGAAATCCGCTCGAGGACCGCCATACAGGGAGTAATCAACATGCTCAACACCCAGCCAGGCATATTCCTGCTTTACAACCTGCACGCCCAGTCGCTCAAAGACGTGCAGGACAGGCTGGAAACGGTGTTCGGCATACCTGCGGCATCCATGTTCTCGACAGACAGGTATTCGTTCCTGAAAAAGATAAGGTTCGGCCGGAAGACGCGCGTGTACCGCATGCTGGGCATGCAGTATGAGACCGACATCAAGGAGCACAAGTTCGTCCAGACGTTCGAGCTTGAGAGGGGCGAGGGCATCGATGACACGGCGCTTAGGTGCCTGTTCTTAAGCGAGCCTGCGGCAAACGCCAAATCGCTGTCCGGCGCAGACCTTGGGAAAATTGCAAAAAGCCTGAAGCTTGATTTTGTTCCCCCGGCGCTTGAGAGGAGAAGCGACGAGACAGGCATTTCCCCCAAGCAGTACGTGATGGAGGCCTTCCTGAAGGGGAAGCTCTACTCCCAGATTTTCGAGGCTTCGGAAAAATACTCGCACCCGCAGTTCTTGGAGCTTGACTTTGTCCTGAAGGGCACCACTGCCATGAACAACATGCTCAAGAGGATACACAGCGAAAGCATAGACTGGGCGAAGGTGGACAAGGAATGGGCAAGGGTGTTTTCCGAGCTTGTGAAGCGCGAGCTTGCAGAGGCATCTGCGGACGAGGCTGAGACGGGCACGAAGGAGAAGAGGAAGGCGTAGGTTTCCTGGCACAGGAAATAGAAGGCGGGAACGGCCAGGCGAAGGCTGGAGAGCCGCGCGCAGGTGCCGGAACAACGCGCAGGGGCTTGGAACGCCTTTTTATGCTTGTATGCTGATTTCTAGAGCAAGCAGGCAAAGGTGATACCATGGTGGACATGAAGCTTCTTTCAAGGCTTACCGAGTCGTTTGGGGTGCCCGGGCACGAGCGCGAGATAGCCGGCATAATGGCGGAGGAATTCAGGAAGGCGGGATACAAGGTGGAGATGGACAGGTTCGGCAACGTGATAGCCCGCCCGCCTGCGGCGAGGAAAAAGCCCGTCATGCTCGGCGCCCACATGGACGAGATAGGCATGCTTGTCAAGTACATAAACGACAAGGGGTTCATACGGTTCGTCAAAATCGGCGGGATTGACAACCGGTCCCTCGTGAACCAGCGGGTGGTGCTGGAGACCGAGAAGGGGAGGATTTACGGCGTGATAGGCAACAAGCCGCCGCACATGCAGAAGGCAGAGGAGATGAAGGTTGCCATAGACAACAAGTCGCTTTTCATAGACATTGGCGCGAAGAACAGGAAGGATGCCGAGAAGATGGGCGTGAAAATCGGCGACCCGGTCTGCTTCGACATCTCCACCAAGGTGCTCAACGGAAGGCTTATCACCGGGAAGGCGCTTGACAACCGCATCGGCTGCTACATACTTTTGGACCTTGCAAAAAGGCTCAGGCACAAGAACGTGGTGCTGGTGGGGACAGCGCAGGAGGAGGTATCCACCTTCGGCAAGGGGGCGATGATTGCCGCCTACAACCTCGAGCCGTCCACGTTCATAGCGGTGGACACCTCGATTGCGGGGGACCACCCGGAGATGAGCGAGGACGAGTCGCTC
>JBAZTI010000001.1:41110-81920 GCA_041662045.1 Candidatus Micrarchaeia archaeon
CTCATACACCTGAACAAGGGGCCTGCCATAAGCCTGGTGGAGGCCGGAGGCAGGGGCAACTTTGCGGATGCCGGGCTGTCCAAGAAATGCATCGAGGTTGCAAAGAAAGCGAAGATACCATACCAGCTAGAGGTCATCGAGGGAGGCGCCACCGACGCGGCATCGGTGTATGGCGAGCGCGGGGGGATACCTTCCATTGCGATTTGCGTGCCCACGCGCTATATCCATTCCAACGTTGCAGTGTGCTCCATGGATGACGTAGAGAAGACCGCGAACTACCTGGCAAAGCTCGTGGAAGCGCTTGCCTGACCGCAAAATATCACGATGAGGGGCGTAATTTCGTTTTTGGTTGCGTCCGTTTTCCTTCTTGTTCTCGTTTCATCAGCTGCAAGGATAGCCAAAAGCGCGCCAGACCATTCCTACCAGCCCATTGTTGCGATGCACCTGCAGGAGCATGCCATGCTCGCGGCGTTTTCCGATGCGCTGTCGGAGGCTGCAGGCAAGGCGCTTGCGGCTTCGCAGGCATCGGGAGCAGAGGCGCCTGCCCTGGCAAAGGCGGCAGCCTACCTGGCAGCCGTTGACTTTGAAGCGCAGGCCCGCGGGGCGGGCTATGACGTTGTTTTCTGGTGCGGAAAGCCGGGGGAGGCTGCGCTGCAGGATGCTTCCGGAAAGATGGCAGATGACAGGAGCGCGGCCCTGCCAGATGGCGCGCTCGCCCTGGCAAATCCGGCCTGCGCAGATTCGTTCGATGTCAACCTGCTCAGGAAAAAGGTGCTCGTGCGAAACGCCGGCTTTTCCATTTATTCAAAATGGGCAGGGGCAGGGCATGCCTTGCAGCTGCCTGACGGGCTCGAGGGTGGGATGGATGGCTAATGGGCAATCCTCGCTGGAAGCTTTGCTTTCCCTTGCCGCGCTTTTGTGCGCGCTAGGCATGCTTGCCCATGCCGCAAAGGCGCAGTCGGATGCGCTTGCTTCTGCCGTGGAAGCTGCGGAGGGCAGGGCGGCGCTTGCGCGCGATGCGTTTGGCATTGACTTGGCTGCGGACATGCTGCCTGGCGCAAGGCTGCAACGGAACATGAGCGGCGTCCCTGTTTCCGAAGGGAACTATCTTGCCTTGAGGCAAAGCGGGGCGGTGCGCGAGCCGCTTTTCCACAGGATATCCGCGGATGCGGATGGGGAATACCATGCCCAAAGCGAATAAGGGGGGTGCACGCGCGTTCTGGTCTATTGACGCGGCCTTCGCGCTTGTGCTTTCCGTTGCAATGTTTGCCATGTTCTCGTCATTGCTCCATGCCGCAGGAGTTTCTGCCGCAAGGGGCGCTGAGGAAACGTCAGGCTCCCTTCTTTCGGCGCGGTTTTCATCCTATGCGCTTTCGCAGATGGAAAACGGAAAGGATGCGGACCTGCAGGGAGTTTTGGGGAGGACTGGAAGGAGGTATGCCAGCCTGCGGGTTGCGGATGCCGATGGCGAAATTTCGTTTGATTTTGCAGGGGAAAAAAACAGGGAGGTGTACTGCACGGCAAGGATTGCGCTGGTTGGCAAGGCGATGGTGCGGATGGAGGCGTGCATAGGATGATAAGGCCTCGCGCGTTCCTGTTCAGCCTGGAGGCTGCGTTCTCGCTCACGCTATTCGCTGTTGCCGCCGCCCATTTGCTTGCCTTTTCGCCGCAGGAGGAAACAGCCGGCGAGTTTCTTGCATGCGCAGATATCGCAGGCGCGCTTGCGGAATCGCGCGCATTTTCCTCACAGGGGGCGCTGTCCGCGCGGGTGGCCGAGGCGGGCGCGCTTTCCGGCGCATGCGTGGAAGCGGAAGCTGGCGGCGCTGGCGCCTCGTCATGCGGAGCCGGAGAGGATGGCAATGGCGAGGAATACTCCTTCTCATTCCCAATCTGGAAGGACGGCAGGCTGGGGGAAGCCAGGGCGGCGTGCCATGCAGCACAGGCCAGCACCTAAAGGCGCGGGCTTGCGATTGCGGAGCGGCGGCGCCATTAGTGTGCTTTTTTATCCTTTCCATCGAAAGGGAAGCAGGGTGGTTGCGTGAAGTTGTTCCCGATATTCGCACTTTTGTCGCTTTTTGCCTCGCAGGCTCTTGCCTACGATGTCGGAATCAAGGTGACTGTGACCCAGGACACCCTCGCAGTCGGCACCAACGTCACCATAGTGAAGGATGGCGTGCTGCTTTACACCGCAAAGGCCGGAGCGGACGGGATTGCGCCGTTCAAGCTCGACGCAGGCAGCTATTTCGTGTATCTTGACAGGGGGGGCTATTCAAGGCACGTCAACCTGCTTGAGGTCACCAAAACCGAGAACGTCACCTACACCATGCGCCAGCTGATATCGTCTGCAAGCGCATACGGGCAAATCACCGGCCCGTCCGACTTTTCCGGCTCATCGGTAGCAGCGTACCTGGACGGGAAGATAGTGAAGCGCGTTTCGCCGAATGCCGACGGGTATTATGTGCTGCCATTTGTCCCGGACGGCACCTACTCGCTTGTTTTTTCAGCGCCTGGCTTTGTGGACAGGAGCGCAGTGGCCTCGCTTGTGGCGTCGCAGTTCAGCGAGGTGAATGTGGAGCTTGGCAAGGAGGCTGAGCCTTTGGCAGAGCCGCCTGTGATGACCGCCCCGGCAGCAGCCAAGGAACAGTCGGCCATATGGATTGCCCTTGCAAGGGGCGGCGTTCCGCTTCCAGGGGAAACCGTGGCTGTTAAAACGCCGTCAGGGAGCATGGAAGTGGTTACAGGGGCGGATGGCAAGGCATGGGTGAATGCCGCCCAGCCAGGCACATATGTTTTCACCTATGGCAATCTTTCCGCCACCACGGTCGTGGAGGGCGGGGAAAATCCTGCCCCGGCGCAGCCGCCTGCCGTTGATGATGAACCCTCTGCGCCTTCTTTGCCTGGCCAGCAGGCTTCGGGAGGCGGGCTTGCCGCAGGCGCGCTGGCGCTTGCGATGCTCGGCGCAATGGCGGTGCTGGGGGTAATTATTTTCGTGATGGGAAGGATGGTAAGGAAGGGAAAGCATGATGCCTGGGCAAAGCGCCCCGGGCAGGAAGCCCTCGCGCCGCCTGCGGAGCAGGAGGCGCACAAAAAGGGGCATGCGCACAAGAAGAAGTGAGCAGATGCCTTTCAACGCGGAGAAGTTCATCGGCAGCGCGGTTTCCGCCATAGAAGCCACCGTAGGCAGGGAAAAGGCCATAATAGGGGTTTCCGGAGGGGTGGATTCCTCGGTGGCAGCAGTGCTTGCCACGCGCGCGCTTGGCAAGAGAATGGACTGCGTTTTCGTGGACACCGGCCTTATGAGGAAGGACGAGGCAAGGCTGGTCAAGGAGATGCTCGGCAAGGCTGGCGTGGACCTCAAGGTGGTGGACGCATCCGGCAAATTCTTCTCGGCGCTTGAAGGGGCGGAGGAGCCTGAGAAAAAGCGCAAAATAATAGGGGAGAGGTTCATCAGGGTGTTTGAGAAGGAGGCAAAGCGGTTCGGAGCCGCCTTCCTGATGCAGGGCACCATAGCCCCGGACTGGATTGAAAGCGGGGGCGGCAGCCGCGACACCATAAAATCGCACCACAACGTTGGCGGGCTGCCAGGGAAGATGGGCATGAAGCTTGTCGAGCCGCTGCGCGACCTGTACAAGCACGAGGTGAGGATTGTGGCGCGCGCGCTTGGCCTGCCGCCGGAAGTGTCGGAAAGGCAGCCTTTCCCGGGCCCTGGGCTGGCAGTGAGGATTGTGGGCGGGATAACCCCTGAAAAGGCAAGAATCGCCCGCAGCGCCTGCGCCATAGTGGAAGAGGAGCTCGAGGCAGCCGCAAAAGACGGGAAAATCGAGCTTCCGTGGCAGTACTTTGCCGCGCTCCTGCCCACGAGGACAGTGGGCGTGAGGGGGGATGAGAGGTCGTATCAATACACCATCGTCGTGCGCGCCGTGCGCTCGCTTGACGGCATGACTGCGAACTTCTCGCACATCCCGCCTGGAACGCTGCAGAAGATTTCCACCCGCATGACAAACGAGATACGCGAAGTGGGGCGCGTGCTTTACGACATCACGAACAAGCCGCCTGCCACGGTGGAGCTTGAATAGGCCTAAGCTTGTGATTTCATGGCAGTACTGATAGTGGACATGGGAAGCCAGTACACGCACGTCATCTGGCGCACCTGCCGCGATTTGGGGCATGACGGGAAAATCGTGCCAAAAAAAGTTGCGCGCGCTGAGCTTGACGCTGCGGATGCCGTCATTCTTTCAGGAGGGCCTTCTTCTGTTACGAAAGACGATTTCCACTCCCTTCCCGGCTTCATCAGGGCGTCAAAAAAGCCAGTTCTCGGCATCTGCCTTGGGCACCAGCTCATCGCGCACACGCTTGGCGGCAAGGTGGTGAAAGGGAAGAATGCGGAGTATGGGATATCGAAAATCGAGGTTGACAAGCCGGGCGCTTTGCTTGCAGACGTGCCCACGCCCTTCAATGCGTGGGTGTCGCATTTTGACGAAGTGCTGGAAATGCCTGAAGGCTTCGTGTCGCTTGCGCACTCGGAAACGTGCGCGCACGAAGCTATGGAATCCCCGGCGCGCAAGCTTTTCTCGGTGCAGTTCCACCCGGAAGTGTGGCACACTGAGAACGGCGAGAAGATATTGGAGAACTTCCTGAAGCAGGTTTAGGCGGCTAAAAATCTTTTTTTTCCTCTAGTTGCCTTCGGCAACTTCTGAAAAAGCGCTTGCGCGCCTTTTCACTTCCTGCAGCGCAAGAGCGGCAGCGCCGCCCGAAAGCGCGGTGGCAAGCTGGAAGACCCCCATTGCCGTAAGGAAAACAGCAGGCACCATGCCAAACGAGAGGAGCGCAAGCGCTGCGAGGAAAAGAAAGGCTGCCTTTGCAGCTGCGCCAATGGAAAGCGCGGCAACCCTGTTCGTTTTCTTGTCAAGCACGAAATACTTTATGCAAATCACGAGAAGCGTGTTGCCTGCCCAGATGAACGGGATCATGTAGAAAAGCGCGCTTGAGGCTGCGCCGAATACCAGGCCTGCAAGCAGGGCGCCGAGAGATGGGAGGATGATGACCGGCAGCAAACGCGCGCCGCGGAGATTGAGCGCGGCAAGCACAAGGGCGCAGTTCACGGCAGCGCCGACAAGAAGCTGCTCGTGCCCAAGGAGGAACGGAAGGGAGAATGCGATGGCTGAGTAAATCGCCATCTCCACGTATTCCTGCAGGCGCGGAAGGGAATATTCCTGCCTGAAAAGCGAATCGGATATGCGCGAGTATTCGAATTTCATGGGAATCACGGCAAATGTACGGAGGTTAGGAATATAAAAGGTGCGAACGAATGATGCTGGATGGCGAAGGAAAACGGCAAGAAGGACGCGCGCCCGCTCATGAACATCCTCCACGAGGTGCAGGAAAGGCACGGCTACATCTCTGAGCACATGCTCAAGCAGATAGCGGTGGAGCAGGACATCCCGATTGCGCGGCTTTACGGGGTGGTGAAATTCTACACCATGTTCCACACCGAGCCGCAGGGGAAGTATGTCATCGAGATTTGCGGGTCGCCTTCCTGCGTGCTTAACAACGGGGTGCGGCTGGAGAAGTTCCTGGAGCAGGAAATCGGCGCAGCCATAGGGGAGACCTCCAAGGACGGGATGTTTTCCCTCTACAAAACCTCGTGCATAGGGTGCTGCGACGAGGCGCCCGCCATGCTGGTAAACGGGGAGCCGCACACCAAGATGACCGTGGAGAGGCTGAAGCTTGTCCTGAAAAAGCTCCGCGAGGCCGAGGCGAAGCAGGCGCCTGGAAAAAAGAAGTGAGCCCATGCAGATACTACGCCAGACAAAGATGGAGGCGCTTGAGAAGGCGCGCGCCCTGGGGCCGGAGGGAGTGATTGCCCTGCTTGGGAAAAAAGGGCTGGAGGGCAGGGGAGGCGCGGCATACCCGACTGCCAAGAAGTGGAAAACATGCAGGGATGCGCCTGCGGGCGAGCGGTTCGTGGTGTGCAATGCCGACGAGGGAGAGCCAGGCACTTTCAAGGACAAGCTCATCATCCGCCACAACGCCGAGACGCTTGTGGAAGGGATATTGGTTGCGGCGTACGCTGTGGGCGCAAAAAGGTGCTTCATCTACCTGAGGGGGGAATACGACTACCTGCGCCCGCGGCTGCAGGAGCAGATTGACGGGGTGCTGGCGCACGCCGGCATGGAGGGCGTGACAATCGAGATCGTGAGGGGAGCGGGCGCATACATCTGCGGGGAGGCAACCGCTCTTTTGCAGTCCATCATGGGCTTTCGGGGCAATGCAATGGCAAAGCCCCCAAACCCGACCACGCACGGCCTGTGGGGCAAGCCCACCGTCATCAACAACGTGGAGACGCTGACCTGCGCTGCGCAGGCTGTCCTTTTCGACGACTGGGACCCTGCACTTCGGCTGTTCTCGATTTCCGGCAACGTCAAGAACCCGGGCGTGTACGAGTTCCCGCTTGGCGTGAAGATGTCGACCGTCATAGACGTGGCCCGGCCCGAGAAAAAGCTCAAGGCAATGTCTTTCGGCTGCTTCGGAGGGATAATGCCGGTGGATGCGGACATGCCGATAACGCCGGAGACCATCTGCATGGAGAAGTGCCAGCACGGCGCGTACAGCATAGTCTTCATCGACGAGACCAACAATGTTGTGGACGTTGCGTATTCCATTGCGAAATTCTACACCTACGAGTCGTGCGGCAAGTGCACGCCTTGCCGGGAAGGCACCATCAGGATGCTGAACCTGCTCAAGAAGGTCCGCTCTGGGAAGGCTGTGAAAAAGGACCTGGACCTCATGCGCGAGCTTGCGCTCCATGTGCAGGAAACCTCGCTTTGCGGGCTGGGGCAGACTTGCGGCAACCACATACTCACAAGCCTTGAGCATTTCCCCAAGGACTATGAGGCATATATGAAGAAATAGGGAGAGGCGTGGCTGGCAGGGACGGATGGACAGCGATGGGAAAACTGGATAGGGGCAGGCAAATGAAAATAAAGCTGAACAACACCGAAATCGAGGCGGCGGAGGGCAAGACGCTTCTTGACATATGCCGCGAGAACGGCATCAACGTGCCCACCTTGTGCTACCATGCCAGCCTCGCACCGGAGGCGCGCTGCAGGGTGTGCCTGGTGGAGATGGACGGAAAGCTCGTCACTTCCTGCTCCACCCGCCCGCGAGAGGGCTCGAAAATCGTGACAGGCTCGGAAAGGGTGATGAAGGCGCGGCGGCTGAATATGGAGCTCATGGTGCCTGAGCCTGCGTGCAGGCGCGAGGACGACTACGAGGTTTGCCAGACCTACAAGGAGGTCGGGATGGGCAATGCGCGCTTTGCGCAGATAAAGGACTACAAGCCTGACCTGGGCGCGGCGGTGATACGCGACAACAACAAGTGCATAAACTGCGGAAGGTGCGTGCGCGTGTGCGCGGACATACAGGGCGTTTTCGCAATAGACTTCGCAAGCCGGGCGCACAACGAGCATGTCACGCCCTATTGGGAAAACCACCTTGCCGATATCGCGTGCATAAGGTGCGGCCAGTGCATACTGAACTGCCCGGTCGGGGCGATTTCGGAGCGCTCCCATATAGAGGAAGTGATGGCTGCGCTTGACGACAAGGACAGGCACGTGGTTGCGCAGGTTGCCCCGTCCATAAGGGCTGCGCTGGGGGAGCTTTTCGGGATGCCGGCGGGCACTCTGGTGACCGGCAAGACTGTGTCGGCGCTCCGCAAGTGCGGCTTTGCCAAGGTGTTTGACGTCGACCTGGGGGCGGACATGACCATAATGGAGGAGGCGTCCGAGCTCCTGCGGCGCGTGGAGAAGGGAGGCACGCTGCCCATGATAACCACCTGCTGCCCCGGCTGGATATTGATGATGGAATTTTTCTACCATGACCTCATCGGGAACATGTCCACCTGCAAGTCGCCCCACGAGATGCTGGGCATGCTCATCAAGACGTATTACGCGAAAAAGGCGGGCATTGACCCGAAGAAAATCACTGTGGTCTCCATCATGCCCTGCACTGCGAAGAAGTTCGAGTCCACCCGCCCCGAGATGGAAAGCGGGGTGGACTACGTGCTCACCACGCGCGAGCTTGGAAGGCTTGTGAAGATGAAGAAAGTGGACTTTGCTTCCTTGCCTGACGGGGAGTTCGACCCTGCCCTGGGGATTGCGACCGGGGCAGGAGTGATATTCGGCGCGACAGGGGGCGTTATGGAGGCTGCGCTGCGCACCGCGCATTTCCTTGCGACAGGCAAGGAGCTGGAGCACGTTGAAATAAACGAAGTCAGGGGCATGGCGGGCATCAAGGAGGGGAAGATTGTGCTGAACGGCAAGGAAGTGAGGTTCGCCTGCGCGCACGGGGGCGCAAACGCGCGCAAGCTCATGGAGCAGAAGGGAAAATACCATTTCATAGAGGTGATGGCATGCCCTGGCGGCTGCATTGGCGGCGGCGGGCAGCCGATTTACCGCGACCCGGAGGTCTTAAGGAAGAGGACCGACGCGATATATTCCGCGGACCGCGCGAACAGGCTCCGCTGCTCGCACCAGAACCCGATTGTGAAGCGGATTTACGGCGAAATGCTTGGCGCGCCCCTCTCCGAAAAGGCCGAGGAGCTGCTGCACACCCATTACGAGAAGAGGAGCAGGTTCTGATTTTGCATTTTTACGGCGGCATCCTGTAAAGCTGCAGGTGCGGCACGCCGCCTATCGTCTTTGCGTGCGAGACGGCAAGCCCTGCCTTTTTCGCGGCTGCAAGCGCCTTTTTGCCCACGATGTTGGCATTCTGCGCGCGCGAGAGGGCTTCCACCGCCTCTTTCTCGCCCACTTTCCTCCCGAGGTAGAAAGGCGCATATGCTGACAAGTCAAGGCGCAGCTTGCCGCTTTCGAGCACCTTGCCGATGAGCTCGATGTCGCAAAGCGCGGCAATCTCCCCGTCAGGCGATGCATGCATCTTCAGGTACATGCGCATGAAGGCAGCGGCAAGGCTAATAAAAGATTGGCATGGAAACAGTGATATGGGAAAACTTTCAGCGGCAGCGGCTGTTGCCTCGTTTTTGTTCCTGTTTGGATGCGCGCAGGGCGGGCCAGCCGGCCAAGCGGCAAGCGCTGCGAACGGTTCTTTCATCCTGCCCCAATCCGCTGTTTCATACCATGCGCGCTATGCCGTCGAGGAAGGCGGCCCCATGGCAAAGGAGGTCTGGCGCGCGGGAGACGATATGAGAATCGACTTGCTGGTTCAGGGGAAACAGGCCCTTTCATTCTATTTCACGGGCGGCCGCGCATATTCCTGCTCCCACCTTTCCGCGCCCCCTGCCTGCTATGACATGGGCGCGAGGTTCTCGCAGGGCGATGCCGGAAGGCTGGTTCCATCCGAGAAAGACGTGGCTGGCGCCACAAAGGCGGAGAGCGTGAAAATCGGAAGCACAACCGGGGAATGTTATGATGTCTATGCCGGCGCCCTGGGCTCGCGCAAGCTCTGCTTTGCCCCGCACGGAGTGGTGGCGTACGACTCCTATAATGTGAGCAAGACGATGGTGCACACGGAATACCTGACGGGCATAGAGTATTACGGCAATGGAGAAGGCATTGATGGCGGCGTGTTCGCCCTCCCGTCGGCGCCTGTTTTCGCGCCTTCAGGCTAGGCGCTTTGGGGGAATTGGAATAAAAGTGGGCCCGGGAGGAATCGAACCCCCAGTCTTCGCTGTGTAAGAGCGACGTCTTAACCATTGCCGATCTTGCTGCCCGCAGGCAGCAAAGTGTTCGACTACGGGCCCGCGCCTGCGGTTTAGCTTCGGTGCCAAAAGCATTAAATACCGCGCGCGAGAATAGCGTCCTGGTGATTGATGATGGCTTATGAAAACCTGCTGAACCAGCTCCAGGCAAGCTCGGTGGGCTTTGTCGGGAACCTGCTCGAGGGCGTGTTTGCGTTTTGTATCCTGGTCGCAATCATGCTTGTCGGCGTCTGGGTGGCAAACCTTCTCGGCATGGTCCTCAAGGAATTTTTCCAGAGGGCGAGGCTTGAGAAGTTCCTGGAGCACCATGGGGTGCACGACGCTCTTTTCGGCTTCACGCTTTCCGGGATCGCCATAATACTGCTCAAGCTTTACGTGGTGGTGGCTTTCCTGGGCATTGCTGCCGAGGCTGTGAAGGCACCCATGCTCTACACAATATCGGCGCAGGCGCTCAGCTACCTGCCATCCCTTGTGCAGGGGCTGATAATAGTGCTGGCCGCGCTCATGGCAGGGGACTACCTCACGGACAAGATAAGGGGAAGCAAGAAGCTCCCGTTTGCAAACAGCATCGGGGCGCTGGTGATGCTCTTCATCGCCTACAACGCGCTCGTGATCGCGCTGCCCATGCTTCTTCCGTCGGCCGACCCGACGCTGCTCGTCTGGTCATTCCTGGTGATCCTCACGGCATTCGCAATTGCCATAGGCTTTGGCTTCGCGATTGCGATAGGGCTCGGGATGAAGGACACTGTTGCAGACCTGGCCAGGAAGCACAAGGAAAAGTTCGACAGGCTGCTGTAAGCGCCTGTTCTTTTTTTATTTCTTTTTTATTTGCCCCAGGGTCAGCGCTGCTTCAGAGCGCTATCCTGTCCCCGTCGCGCACCGCGCCGTTGCGGACGAGTTTCATCCGCACTAGGTCAACCACGGTTGAGCCCTGCGCATACCTGCATCTGCCGCCGTCTATCAGCAGGTCCGCGCCATCCGAGATTTCGCGGGCCACCCTTGCAGGCTCTGCCGCCCCTTCTTCTCCGGACAGGTTGGCGCTCGTGGAGACTATGGGCACGCCAAGAGATTTCGCAACCGCCCGCATGAAGGCGTGCTCAGGCACGCGCACGCCGGCCTCAAGACCTTCGGATATGGGAAGTGGCTGCCGGAGCGGCACGATGAACGTGTAGGGCCCTGGCAAAAGCGCGTGCATGATTTTCTCCTGCTCGGGCGAGATGCGGCAGAAACGGAGGAGCATTGCAAAGTCCGCAACCACGATGGAAAGCGGCTTTGCAGCATCGCGGCGCTTGAGGGCGCAAAGCCTTTTTACAGCGGAAGCCGAGGTCGCGTCGCACCCTATGCCGTAAAGGGTGTCGGTTGGGTAGATGACCAGCCCGCCTGCGGAAATGGCCGCGCAGGCTGCCTCAAAAGCAGTGTCATAGTCCTGGAGGGGGATGGTAAGCGCCATAAAATCCGTCAGGTTTTCCTCTTCCCTGCCTCGCGGATGGCGCGCACGAATTCCGAGACTTTCTTCTTAGTGTCCCCGCCCTTCTCAAGGGCGGTGCCCACCTGGACCGCGCCTGCGCCAGCGGCTATCACAGAAGCGGCCTCCTGCGGGGTGCGTATGCCCCCTGCGGCAATGTAGGGGACTGAAACCGCGCGCGAAACCGCAGCCACCATGTCAAGGGGCATGTGGCCTTCCTTCGGGTTTGAGCCGCAGTCAGTGAGCACCAGGCGGCTTCCTGACATTTCGGCAGAGAGGGCTAGCGCTGCCGCGATTTGCGGCTTGTCACGGGGCACAAGGTTGGCGTCGCCCACAAAGCCCACTGTGCCGCCGGGCGCAACCACGATGTAGCCCACAGGAAGCGCCTCAAGGCCCATTTTTTTCACTGAAGGCGCCGCAAGCATCTGCGCCTGGGAAATCCAGTACGGGTTGCGGCTGTTCAAAAGCGACATGAAATAGACCGCGTCGGCGTGCCTGGTCACCGTGGAGATGTTCCCCGGGAAGAGCACGACAGGCACGCTTGCTTTTTCCTTTATGCTTTTGGTGACCGTGTCCAGAAGCTCGCCTTGCGCGCCCATGCTGCCGCCTATGAGCACGATGTCCGCCCCGCCTTCGGACGCCTGGCAGCCGGCGGATATCGCGTCCTGCGGGGACTTGTAGTCCACAGGGTCGATGAGCGCGAACAGCAGCCCGCCCTTTTTCGCGATTCCGTCCTTGATGTATGATTCCACTTTGCCCATGGTATCAAGCCTCGCTTTTGTTGCTTTTCCCTTCCTTGCCTGCCATTTTTCGCCGTTGGCTTTTTTCAGGCTCCTTCCTGCCGCTTTTTTCCAGGTAAATCCTTGCCATTTGTTTGATGCCGTCCCCTAATTTAACCTTTGCCTCAAAGCCGAGCTCCCGCGCAGCCCTGCCTGTCGAGTAGGCCCTGTCAAGCGTAAGCTGGCGGACGTTTTCCGCGTCAAACGGAAGGATGGGCTGCATGCCGAGCGCTGAAAGCAGCCCGCTTACCGCCACGGCGGACTGCACGATTAGCAGGGGGGAGCGGCGTATGGGCAGGGGCGCCTTGAGCTCTTTTGCAGCCATTTCCATCAGTTCGGCCTGGGTGGGCCCTTCCTCGCCGGCTATGTTGTATTCTCGGCATGAAACCAGGTGGGCATCCAGCGCGAGAAGCACTGCCCGCACTGCATCGTCCGCGTGCACCAGGGGTATCCTGTTCTGCCCGTCCCCGAATACCCTCATCTTGCCTTTTTCCAGGAAGCTAAAAACGTCGAAATACCCCTGCTCGAAGCCTGGGCCGTAAATCATGCCAAGCCTGAGCAGCGCGGTTGGGATGCCCCTGCGGTGCGCGCGCACCTCTTCCTCTGCCGCGAGCTTGCTTTTGCCATATGGGCTTTCGGCAAGGGGGGGAAAGTCCTCGTCCACAAGCTGCCCCCTGTATTCGCCGTATATGGAAATTGAGCTTGCAGCCACTAGCTTGGAAAGCCCCTGCGGGCAGGATGAAACGAGGTTGCGCGTGGCAACCGCGTTTGAAAGCATGAGCTCGCCCATAGGGCGGCTGCCAAGCAATCCTGCCAGGTGGACAACCCTGTCAACCCCCAGGAACGCCCCGCGCGGCAGGGGGCCTGACGAGAGGTCGAACTCGAGCCTTTCCACGCCCCTGGGCAGCTGGCTTTTGCTTCCAGGCCGCACAATTGCGCGCACTTTTTCCTTCCTTGCCAGAAGCGCAGCTAGCACACGGCTCCCCAGCCTGCCGCTGGCACCCGTCAGGAGTATCTTGCGCTGCTCATCGCGAGAGGCAGGCGCAAAAGACGCCGGGATTTTCCCCATGGGAAGGATAGGGAAAGCAGGCTATTTATAGCTTAGCTGGAAAGGGATGGCTATGCTCATTGTCATTGAAGGCATAGATGGCTCGGGGAAGGGGGGGCAGGTTGCGCGCCTGCTGGCCTTTTTCAGGCAGAACAGGATAAGGTGCAGGCTGCACAAATACCCGACCGGGAAGGCAAAGGAGGCTTTCTTGCACCTCAGGGGGGAAACGGATGTTGCCCCCGAGAGGCTGGCAGATGTTTTTGCAGACGACATTGCCTCGGAGCGGAAGAAAATCGAGCGCGAGATTGCCGCTGGCTTTGTGGTGGTGTGCGACAGGTACCTGCATTCCACGCTTGCCTACCAGGGGGCCGGGATGGGCTTTGCGCGGCTTAAGAGAAGGCTTTTGGGGGCTGACGCCCTGGTGCCTGACATCGTGATACTGCTTGATGTGCCTGCCAGCCTGTCAGGGGAGAGGAAGCGGCGGCAGAAAACGCCAGACAGGTTTGAGAAGGATGGCGCCTTTTTGGAGAAAGTGCGCGCGAATTACCTGCGGGAGGCTGCAGAGGGATTCCTTGCCTACAAGTATGCGGTGGTGGATGCCAGCCGCTCGAAGGCGGAGGTTTTCTCCGAGGTGGTGCTGCACGTGGAGCCGCTTGTCGTCAAGAGGATGAAGAATTCCTGAGATGGTCAGGCCCCTTTTTCGCACCTCAAGTCAGCGCGAAGCTCGCATCTCTCCGCGATTGTGCCGTCCTTCCCGAAGCCGAAGAAGGTGAGCCTAAGGGCGTATGTGTCTGGATAGGACGAGGCTCCGCCGAAAATGCGGACTTTTTTCGAGATGCGCTCGCCTGGAAGCGCGATGCCTATGCGCAGCCTCCCGTGCGAGAGCGTCTTGTCTGGAGCAAGCGAGATTGCCTCTGGGATAACGAGGTCTGCCTCGACCCACAAAGGCGAGCCGCCCTCGTTTTTCACCGAAACTTCCATCTCGACCTCGCTTCGGGCGTAGGCATTCATCCTGATGGGTGAAAAGTGGGTGTTGGGGTTAAGCATGACTTGCATTCGCTGGGGAGATTTTTAACCTTTGGCGCCCAAAGCGCGGACATGGGGATGCCTGAAAGCCAGCTCATACGGGGCGAGTGCCTGGTGCGCGAGCTGCAGTTCAACGAGGACGTCAAGCTCACGAGAAAGGCGCTTGTGAGGTGGCTTGCCCTCTCCCTCGGCTTGATTTCGCCGAACGAGACGCGCGCGGGCCTGCTCGAGGTGCTTGAAGCGCTCCTATATTTCCACTTCAGGAAAAGGCACGGCGGGGCTGACCCTGACATTTACCAGATACTTGACAAGGTGAAGGAGATAAGGAAGGATGAGCCCAACCCGAAGGCTGTGCGCTACCACCTGCTGCAGCTCAAGAAGCTCGGGATCATCGAGGCGAAATCGCGCAGGTACCGCTTCGTGCTTTCCCCGATGCAGGAAAACGACGACCTGTCGCTTGCGCTCTCGCATGTTTACCGCCAGAGGATGGACTCTTCTTTTGAGAAAATAAGGAAGGCGCTTTCCCTGCTTGAGAAGATGGGCTAGCATTAGAAAGGTCCTTCGCACAGTATCTTTTTTTCAAACTCGGCTTTGCTGAAGCCAAAGCCATGCTCCGCCTTATTGAAATAATCGAAATATTCCTTTATCGGGACAAGAACGGGTTGGCCATTCAAAAATGGCACTAGCGGGGCTATTTTCTGTATGCCCATACTTGCGAGATTGAGTATTACCAGCTTCTTTGCGTCAAGTTTGACTATGTCGCTTTCCTTCGCTTCCAGGCTTCGGTAATAGCTGGTGATGAACGCAATTGCTGGGTCGTTTTTGTCTATCATTACATCCACTGTCATGAAAGAGCTGTTGTGATGCCTTGTGACCGGCATTTTCGCTATAATTTCGTCCCCAAGCTCATAAACAATTTTTTGAGGCGGAATTGCAGCATCTGCACTGAACCGCCCCATATCAGGAGCAAATTTGTGCGAGATCGAGATGTTGTAATGGTACGTGGTGGCCCCAGGACGGAGTGGCTCTGGCCGTTCGTACCTGCGTGCCCCAAGGAAATACTTATGCTTTGCCCTGTAATCCCCTGCTTTTTCGCCCACCCTTTTGAGAAGGGCGAACGCGAGTTCGGATGGCTTTATTGGTCGGAGCGGAACTTCGATTTTTCTGAGTTGTGCTAGCCTGGCGCTGGATGGGGAAAGGGTGGGCATAATTGAGGCTATCCCTTCCCTTTCCAGGCTTTTTGTTGAGATTATCTCGGCATAGCTTCCAAAGCCATTCATTATTTGTCCATACATCCACAGGCCTTGGAATGGATATAATCTCAAAAGCTGGGCATGCTGCCCGTCTTGTGAGATTTCGTATGCAATGGTCCCTGCATAAGCAATTCCGGTGGAAAAATCTATTTTTGATGCGCCGCTTTCAAACATTCTGGGGAGTTGATAAATCAGGCCCTGGTCATTCTTCCCGACATCAGGATATGTTTTGCCCAAGGTGAGGAAAAAGTGGTACTCCCGCTGTTTTTCGTATTTTTCAAGGCGCACGAACAGCTGGGTGCGCCCTGAAACCTGAGAGTGGAGACGCCTGTGGACCGTGTTGTTTTGCTGAAGCGGCTGTTGCATGGCATTATTGTTATAAGAAATGTTTATAAATGAAGTTACTTGGCAGCATTACCTGGCTTTGCCGAGTTTGGGGAGCCCCAGTGCGGAAGCGATGGAATGGAGCGCGCCCTGCCCCTGCCGCTCGAATTCCCCGTGCGAGTGGGGCGAGCGCACAAGAAGCGAGCAGCCCACCTTTTTCACAGCGCCCGATGCAAGCAGGCGTTCCAGCCCCTCCTCTGCGCGCGCAGGCGGGACTGCGTGCGCGCGGGAGAAAAGCGCGGCGTCGAACCTGCCGCGGTGCGAGGAGAGCCAGTCCTGCACGAGCTCAAGGAGCGCATCGTCGGAGACTGATTCCAGCTTCTTTATGCGGGCAGAAAGCGCCGAGAGCTGGCGCTCAAGCTCGAGAGAGGACAGCACGCTTTCCTCCGAGGAGCGCAGGAGCGCGCGGTTCTTCGAAAGCAGGGAGGACAGGTCCTCCTGCGCATCGCGGCATTTCTTGGCAAGCGACTCGTACGGGGCATTTGCGATTTCCCCTGCAGAGGAGAGGGATGGGAGGATGAGCCCGGCAAGCCCCGATGCGCTTGCCTGGGCAGAGGGGAACAGCGAGAGCACATGGAGCAGCGTGGCGCAGGCGCGCATTTCCTCAAGGGAGGGGTCGCTTGACTGCGGGAAAGACGCCTTTATGGACACTGAGGAGCGGCGCAGCGCGATTTGCAGGCTTGAGATTGGCAGGTTGTGCATCCCTCGCCTGCTTTTCCTTATCACAATGGAGGATTTTGAAGTGGAAACGCTGTCAAAGCCGAGCCCTGCGAGGGAAGCTGCGTTCGGGGGGAATTTGCCCGTGAATGAAACCGGCAGTGACCGCTCGAACGTCAAGCTTCGTGCCTGCTGCATATGATTACCTCCTTTTTGCCCTTTTTCCCGGTCGCCTGGCGGTTTCCCCTGAAAGGATGGCGATCGCCTCCCCATTTTCCCTGCCTGGCTGGGAGAGCGCAGATAGAAGGTCGCGCTCCGACGCCCCAAGCTCGCGGAGCAGCGTGATTGCCGACGCGCGGCTGTGCCCTGCCTTTTCGACAAGGGCTGCGAATTCAGATGCCCCAAGCGAGAAGCTGTGCCGCTCGAATTCCAGGAGCACGGCGCGCGCCTGGGCGTCGGTGAGCCCGAAGGCAAGCAGCCTGGAGGAAAGCTCGCCGCGCTCGAATTTCAGGTCCATTCCACCACCCCTTATGCGAAGCCCCACCAGGAGGTCCTCCCCTTCCACCTTCCGCAGGATGAACGTGCGCGGGCAGGCGGCAGGCTGGGAGAATTCCAGGTGCACAAGGGCCTGCCCCACTGAAAGCGAGTGGGATTCCTCCTCGTAGAAATCAGAGTAGGAGAGCGAGGAGCGGACATAGCTCCGCTCCTGGGCATGCGTGAGGCGGAAGAGCAGCATGGTGCCGGCGTTTGAGAATATGCTCTTGTGGACGTCTGTCGGGTTCTGGCTTGCCACAATGAGCCCGAAGCCGTATTTCCTCCCCTCGCGCACTATGGAGACCACGTCCGAGCGCTCGTCGGCGGCGATTTTCCAGGCTTCGTCAACCACCACGAACAGGCGGGGCGCGCCTTGGCCGGGCGAATATTCCGAAGCCCGCATGCGCTCCTTTACGAACTGGAGGATGGAAAGCCCTGCAAGGCTGCGCAGCGACTCTGTGGGAAGGGAGTGCAAGTCCACGCACACCAGGCCCGAGGCAAGGGAGGAAAGCGGCAGGGTGGAGGATGTGAAAGAGCCGCCGGACGAGGCAATGAGGTTTTTTATGCGACGCGCGGCATCTGCGCGGTCTGCGCTTTTGCGCGAGCCCTTCCCAAGGGAGCGCAGCACGCTTTCAAGCGTGGGCGGTTTTTTCTTCTGCCCGGCCTTGCCCAGGGAAAAGCCTGTTTCCAGGTATGCCCGCTCGATTGCGTCCTCGGTAAGCCTGCATTGCGCAGGGGAGGATGAAACGTCCGTGAGCATGCGGAGCGAGTCCATCACCTGCTGCGTGCGCGTGCGGGGGGAGGCGCCTGCCGTGTCAAGCAGGTTTATGCCCTGCTTGCCGAAGGAGACCACCCTGCCGCCTGCACTTTTCACCCAGTCTGCGTATTCGCCGGCCCAGTCAAGTATGAGCGCGGACGAGCCAAGCGCGAGGCTGGCGCGCGTGATGAATGTCTTTACAAAGTAGGACTTGCCCGAGCCGGTGGTGCCCACCACGCACAGGTGGGGGTTGAGGAGCTTCTTGCTGTTCCAGAAAAACGGCACGCCGAGATATTTTGTGCGCCCGACATAGACAGATTCAGATGGGGGGGACAGCAGCATTTCTGGGGAGGGCTCAGGCGGCCTGAAAAGGAAGCCGCGTGACGCCATCTGCCCTGAAAGCACTTTCTGCGAGCAAAGCATGCCGCACATAAGCATGAGGCGGCTCTGCCACAACACTCCACACGCGCGGCATGCCGCACATAAATGCAAATCTCAGAACCTGCCGACGATTTTCGCCCGAAGCACGTTGAGGATGTCGATTTTAGACGCCTCTGACGCTATTGTGTTGGATGCCACTATCTCCTCGGCGCCAGCCAGCTGGAGCTTGGTGTAGGCATCCCCGAGGAAAAGCCCGTGGGTGCAGCCGCAGCACACTGACTTCGCCCCCCGCGCAAGCACCGCCTTGGTGGCGCGGATCATGGTCCCGCCGCCGGCAATCATGTCGTCGAGTATCACCACGTCCCTGCCTGCGACCTCGAAGTTCGCGTCAAGGGACGCCACCTGGCGGACCGCGGTGCGCTTGCTGTTCTTGTACTCGCCGCGCACCTTCACCATGCTCTTTCCCTCGGCCTCGTTCACCATGTATGATGCGCCCTGGTCGGGGCTTATGAAAAGCGCATTGGGCTTCCTTGCCTTGAAGTACGAGACCAGCTCGTCGGAAAGGGAGAAATTGCGCAGCTGCAGCCCCTTGTAGGCAAACACGCCGGCTTGCTTGAGGAAATGGCAGTCGAATGTCGCGATGGATGTGAAGCCCGCTGCGGAAAGCATCTGCAGCACTATTTCCGCAGAGAGCGCCTCGCCGTGCTTCCAGATCTTGTCCTGGCGCGCGTAGGGGAGGTATGGGATGATTGCCTCAGTCCGGCTGGCGATTGCGCCCACGGTCTTGCCCATTATGAAAAGCTGGAGAAGGGAGGAGTCCTGCTTCGGGTAGCAGCGGTGCAGTATCTGCACGTTCTTGCCGTTGCATTCCTCCAGCCTGTGCATGAAGATGTGGGACTCCTTGTCAGGGAAGTTCCTAAGCTCCACGTTGGAGGAGTAGATGTAGGAGCAGTTCTGGCTCACCATGAGGTGGTATGGCTTGCCGTCGGGGGCGGAAATCTCGGATGGAGCCGGCTTGAATTCGGGCGTCTGTTGTGCGCCCCCGGTTGCTTGCGCGACCATGGCAAGAATTGGGGCTTTTGAGTTTAAAAATGATGGTGCGGCAGCGGCTACCCCTTCGGCTTTTTGAGGAAGGAGCCTGCCTCGGCAGCATCCACCCTCAGGCGGTATTTTGCCATGAGGCTGGAAAAATCGAGGCTTTCCCCCTTGATGAGCGCCTCAAGTGCGCTTCCGGAGATTCTTTCAAGCGAAAGGGACTTTGCAGCGCCTTGGGGGGTTGCTCCTGGGTCCTTGCACATTTCCCTCAATATATCCTGCATTGCGGCCTTTGCAAAAACCCCCTGCTGGCAGGCGGCAAGCGCGGAAAGCAGCCTTTCCTCGTCAAGCGCGCGCGTGCCCGCGCCTTCGCGCTTCAGGGATGAAAGCGAGTTCGTGATTGCCGAGGCTGCAAGCTTGCCGTCAATCCCGGCCTCGATTGCCGAGAGGTAAGCCGAAAGCTCTGGGGTGGGGGCGCGGCTCCTGTGGGAGGGCGAGTGCGAGAGGAGCCCCTTTGCAGATGAAAGCTGGGCTGAAAGCTCCGGGTTAAGCGAGGAAAGCGCGCTTTTTGCCTCCTCTTCGGCTTCGCGCATGGCAGCAGCGGCCTTTTTGGCTGCTGCGAGCATCCCTTGGGAGATTTCAATCGGTTCCACGTCGGTTTCAGGGTACATGCGCGCCCTGCCAGGAAGCGGGCGCATATAGCTTGAGGTGCCGTCAGGGTTTGCGCGGCGGGTTTCCTCTACGATGGAAAAGAGGGTTGCCCTGCCGAAAGCGGCTGCAAGCGCGGCGCGCGCCTTTTTCTCATCGGCGACAACGAGCAGGAAGGCGTCTTCCTTGCCGATTGAAAGCGCCACGCGCAGCTCTGAAAGCTCGTCGTCCGAGATGCCGTATTTGTCCATGCTCTCGTCAGAGTGCACAAGCCCGCGCACCCCGAACGCGCGCGCATAGTCGGCAAGCTCGCTGCCGAAGCGGCGGTTGGGGGAAATTTCCATGCCCAAAAGCCCTGCATACCTTGGCAGGGGCATGCCAAGCACGCGCGCCTTGCCCTTCAGCCCCTTGGCCACCAGGGAGCACGCCGTATTGGAGAAAATTTCGGTAATGTCGAAGATGCTTTCAGGCGGGGCCTTGCCCGACAGGCGGGAGCGGGCCTCGTTGAGGATGGCAAGCAGCTTTTCCTGCCGCTGCACCTCCAGGTCCACGGTGAGTGCGATGAGCTGCAGGTCCTGCACGCCTTTTATCTCCACCCGCGCGCCGTTTGGTATGGAGATGTTGAGGTCCTGGCGTATGGTGCCTATGCCGCGGCTCACCAGGCCGGTTTTCCTAAGAAGAGTGCCTATGGCAAGCGCCGCCGCCCCTGCTTCCTTGCCCGAGCGCAGCGCTGGCGCGGTCGCGATTTCGACCAGGGGGATGCCAAGGCGGGACAGATCGTATTGCGCCGAGCCGTCCTTCCCCTCCATGATGCCTGCGCTTTCCTCCTCGATGCAGACCGTCTGTATGGGAAGGGGGCCGGAGGGGGTGGCAACCGAGCCGCCCAGCCCGACAACCGCGGTGCGCTGGAAGCCGGAAGTGTTGCTCCCGTCAATCACGTTCTTGCGCATTATGTGGAGCTCGTCCACTGCCTGGGAAGAGAGAAGGGAGCAGATGGCAAGGGCTGCGTGGAGCGCCCCGGGATCGAGGGCGTGTGGCGGCTCGTCGTCCATTTCCACGAGGCAGGTTGAGGCCGCGGGCGCAGAATATGAGAAGGTGCGGCTGCGGCTGGCTTCTGCCTTTGCCGCGGCATCCACCTCGCCAAGCTCTGAGCGCACTGTGTGTAGCCTGCGCGAAAAGCAGGTTTGTGCCCCTTGCTCGCCAGTAGGGGAGCATGAGCAGAACAGCTTTTTGCCGGATAGCCTCTGGTGAATCTCAAGCCCGCACATCATAGGAACCACTTTTCAGAAGCCAAAATCCACGGCTTCGGAGCGCTCGGAGATTTCGCCGGCCAGGTTTTTCTCCATGCGCTGCCGCACGCGCTCCATCTTTTTTTCGTGCCCAAGCACCCACATCAGCTTCACGTACGCCGCTTCGGGGGTGAAGTCGCAGAGGTGCCCGATGACGCCGGCCTCCCGCATGAGCCTGCCGGTCGAGTAGACGTTGAGGTTCACCCGCCCGTAGATCGTCTGAGGGGCGATAACGACCGGGATGCCTGATGAGATGAGGCTTTGCACTTCGCCAAGCAGGGAGGCCGAAAGGGGATCTGAAGAGGAATTGGCCGGGATGTGCCCGAGCCCTGTTCCCGCTATCACCACGCCATCGTATTTCGAGAGGCAGGAGATGGCTTCCGGCTTCATGCCAGGGTAGGAATAGAGAAGCGCCACGTTCGGGTTGAGCCTGTCGTCCAGCGCGAATTTGCCCTGCAAGCCCCTGCGGGGCGCAAGCGGGGAAATCCTCTCCGCCTTGCCCTGGGGCGCGAGTATGCGCGCCGCAGGAAGGGTGTTTATGGAAAGGAAGGCGTCGCGCCTCGAGGTGTGCATCTTGCGCACCTTGGCCCCGAAGTGGAGGAGGCAGGAGTCATCCGACATGTTTTCGTGCATGCAGACAAAAACCCCTGAGAAGTCCTCCTGGGCGGCAAAAAGCGCTGCGCGCATGTTAAGCTCTGCGTCTGACGAGCCCCTGTCCGAGCTTCTCTGGCTGCCTGTGAGTATTACCGGGCAGGCAAGGCCGGGCAGCATGAAGGAAAGCGCTGCGGATGTGAATGACAACGTGTCGGTGCCGTGCGTCAGCACCACACCCAGCGCGCCGCCTTTTATCTCGTCTGACACGGCCTGCGCGGCTTTCTGCCAGTGCGCAGGCGTCATGTCTTCGGATGAGAGGGAGAAAAGCGACCTGGCGCGAAGGGGCGCCCTGGAGATGCCAGAGAACATCCCGACAAGCTCCTGCGGCGTGACTGCCGCGTCAACCGCGCCTGTCTTGTAGTCTATGCGCGAGGCAATGGTGCCGCCGCAGCCGAGTATGGAGAGGAAATCCTTTGCTGGCTGGGCGCCTGGGCGCGCTTTTGGCGCTGCAGAGGATGGAGGGGCGCCTTTTTCAACCACCTTGATGGCGGAGATGTTTTCCTGCCTTATGCCGATGTTGTAGCCCGACGGCAGCTTGAGCGCCATGGTGCCCGAGGTTGGCTGCGGAAGGAGGATGCCTTCCTGCTCGCCAAGGCTGCAGCTCACCTTCACCAGGTCGCCAGGCGCGGCCGCGCCTGCAGCCGCCTTGGCATGGGCGGAAGCCGATTTTTTGGATTTGGCCGGTGCCATGCGTGGGAATTGGGCGCCGCAGTTTTAAATGGTTGGTGGCGCTAATAGGATCATGGGATACGAGGAGAAGCTGCGCGAGCTTGAGGAGGAGATGGCGCGCACCCAGAAGAACAAGGCTACAGAGTACCACATTGGCCTTCTCAAGGCGAAAATCGCCAAGCTCAAGCGGGAGATAATAGCGCCTAAGAAGTCAGGCGTGAGGACCGGCGGCTTTGACGTCAAGAAAAGCGGGGATGCCACAGTCGTCTTCATAGGGCTGCCATCCGTGGGGAAGTCCACGCTCCTGAATGCGCTGACAGGGGCAAGGTCAAAAACCGCGTCCTATGCGTTCACCACGCTCACATGCATACCCGGAGTGATGGAGTACAATGGGGCGAAGATACAGCTTCTGGACTTGCCGGGAATCATTGTTGGCGCAAAGGAAGGCAAGGGAAGGGGGAAGGAGGTGCTTGCCGTGGCAAGGAACGCCGACCTTGTGCTCATCCTCCTTGACGTTTTCCAGCCCGGCATACTCTCGAGCATAAAGGAGGAGCTGGCGGGGATTGGCATCAGGCTGGATGAGGAGCCGCCGAAGATATACCTCACCAAGAAGCTGCGGGGAGGCGTGGAGATAAATTCCACTGTCCCGCTCACCAAGCTGAACGAGAAGATGATTACGGGCGTGATAAACGAGTACGGCATGCACAACGCCTCCATTGTCTTCCGCGAGGACGCGAACGTGGACAGGCTGATAGACGTGCTTGCAGGCAACCGCAAGTACAACCGCTCGCTCGTGGTGCTGAACAAGGTGGACATGGTAAGCCCGGAGTACCTGAAGGCGATAACTTTCGACTATGTGCCGGTTTCCGCAGAGAAGTCGCAGAACATAGAGGGGCTGAAGAAGGCGATTTTCGACCACCTCAGGATGATGAGGGTGTACACCAAGCCGCGGATGGACGTTGCAGACCTGAAGGAGCCCATGATGATGAGGACCGGCGCCACCATAGAGGATGCGTGCAACAGGCTGCACCGGGACCTTGCGCGCGACTTCAAGTACGCCCTGGTCTGGGGAAAGAGCGCAAAGTTCCCGGGGCAGAAAGTGGGCCTGCAGCACGTGCTGCAGGAAGGCGACATTTTCAGCATAATAAAAAAACAGGGCTAGCCGGGAGCAGGGGGCGCGCCGGCTATTTTTTCCTCATCTTCTTGTCCGTCATGAACGCCCCGCCGCGCTTCGAAAGCGCGATGCGCTCGGAAAAGTCAAGTATCTTAATCTCGTTGCCGCGCTGGATTGCGCTCACCATGGGCTCCCCTTCCTCGCTTGAGAGCGTAAGCTCCGTCTGCCCGGGAGCCACTGTGACTGCCATGCGCTGGCGGCGCCCGTTGAGGTCGAACTCGAAGCTGTATGCCTTGCCGTCGGATGAGACGCGGACCTCCTTTATCCTGTCCCACTGTATGGTGCCTGGCTTGGGGAATTTTTCTCTGCCCATCATATCACTTGCTCATTTATGGATGCAGGTGAGAGCCTGTTCGACCGCGGAGGCGAGAATCTGCCTGGAAGACGCATCCAGCTTGATTGCCCGGGGCTGCTGCGGGAGTTCGGCTTGCCTTTGCTTGAACATCGGGTCCGGCATAAAAACACCTCATGCGATTATTTCGTGGATGACCTCGCTGCCTTTCTGGTAGTGGCGCTCTGCAAGCTCGCCGTTCCTGAAATATGAAAGCTCTGTGAAATCGCCGACGCGCAGCGAGAATATGCATGTTTCCGAGTCTGTGGCTATCTTGATGCTGTAGATTGCCGCGCCGTTCTTCCTCACCTTTTCCTCAGCCCCGAACAATACCTGCGCGTCGCTGACCTTTTCCGGGTTTTTCATGATGTAGGAAAGCTCCTTGCCCATGGGCGTGCCTTTGGCATGGAACGGGTCCCTGTAGGCATTGAGGATTATCCTTGCCGCTTCCTGGAGGTTCTGGGCGTGCGTTTCCTTGTAGAATTCCGTGGTGAGCTTCTCAGGGGGGGAAAATGAGATTGCCGGCTTTGGCGCCTTGTATGCTTCGGTTGCCATGCCATATTTGTGTTGCCTGCGCCTTATATAGCTTTTCGTCAAATCCACGCTTATGAAGGCATACGAGCTTTTGGCGCACCTGAAGAACAAGGGCAAGCCCAAGAACCTGGAGGGCATGGCGCGCTTCGGCATCAACGTGGAGAAGGCGTACGGCGTGCCCATCCCGGAGCTGCGCAGGCTTGCAAGGCACATAGGCCCGCACCACGGGCTGGCGTTCGACCTGTGGCGCACGGGCATCCATGAGGCCAGGATACTTGCGGCATACATTGACGATTACAAGCGCGTCAGCGAGAAGCAGATGGAGGAGTGGGTGAAATGCTTCGACTCCTGGGACCTGTGCGATCAGGTGTGCGGCAACCTGTTTGACAGGACGGAGTTTGCGCACAGGAAAGCCATCGAATGGAGCTTCCGCAAGGAGGAGTATGTGAAGCGCGCGGGCTTTGTGCTCATGGCGACCCTTGCCGTGCATGACAAGCGCGCGGGGAAGGCGGCTTTCGAGAAGTTCTTCCCGCACATTGTGCGCGGCTCCACTGACGAAAGGAATTACGTGAAAAAGGCGGTGAACTGGGCGCTCCGCCAGATAGGCAAGAGGAGCTTCACGCTCAACAAGGAGGCGATTGCAGTCGCGCGCGAGATTGCGAAAATCGACTCGCCCTCGGCAAAATGGGTGGCATCAAACGCGCTTTATGAGCTTGAGGGAGAGGCTGTGCAGAAGCGGCTGACCGAATGATGCTCATTTTTCCTTTCCTTCCTGTTCGGCCTTGAAGGAGGAAAACGGCTTGCTTGCCTTCTGGGACCAGAAAGATGGGAGCCTGTTTGCAACGAAACCCTCGAATTCGTCAGAGTAGACATAGGTGGCGTGCCGCCCTTTTTCCGGAAGCGTTTCAAAGCCGCTGGCTATGCGGCTGTAGATCTCCCCGATTTTCTTGCGCTCGAAGTCCATCTGCAAAAGAGACGGCTTTCTGAGCAGGAGGTAATCGGACTGGCGGATGGCGTTTATCTCGAGATTGGATGAGTTTTGGGAAATGAAAAGGACCGAGATGTCCTTGTGCCTTGCTATCAGGATGAGGGAGGAGAGCAGCTTGTTGGCGCCTGACATGGACTGCCTTGAGGAAAACGCTATCCCTCCCTCGTCCACCAGCACAAATGCGCCATTAGGGATGCTGCCAAGCTCCCCTGTGCAGGAGACCCAGGCCGGGAGGGCGGACTGCTCGAAGCCCATTGCATAGACCTGCCGGGTTTTTTTGGCCGCAATATTTTCAAGCAGGCGCATGCCAAGCGCGCTCTTGCCGCTTCCCCTTGCGCCAAGCACAAGGCCTATCGTGCTTTTAGAGGAATATATCTTCTCTTCGAATGCTGCAAGGCTTCCCTTCCGGGAGCGAATCTGCTCCAGCGGAATGCCTTCCGCGCGGATTGCCGGCCTTGAGGCGCGCTTGGCCGCGTCGTTGGACCCCCTGCCAACTGCAACGAGAGCTGAACTAAGCCAGTTGAAAAGCCACCTTGCCGAGACATAAATCACATGGAGGATTGATGAAACTAGCCAGACCCACGCATTCCACAGGCTGCCCGGAATTCCGGGCTTTTTTCTTGCCATGCTGATGGGTTGGGAGGCTTGGTTTATTAACTTTTGATTGGCTGCGCTTGGAGGGCATCGGCAGTTATATTAATTAATAACATGTAAGAAATGTTAGAAGGTGACTGGGAACCAAAGGAACTGGAAAACGGGTGAGCATGAATGCCAAAAGCCGTCAACTACACAGACGAGGAGATTTTGCTTGCGCTTATCTGGTCCATGCCCAAAAAGGTGACCAAGGGCCAGATAGGCCGCCTCCTGGGGATCAAGTCCGCCGGGCAGAAGCACTGGCGCGAACGGTTGGAGAAGCTGGGAAAAAAGAGCCTGCTTTCGATTGAAAGGCTGGACACCGGGGAACTGTTCTTCGGGTCGCCCATCCTGAAGTATTACCTTACCGAGGCGAACCTGGAGGCGATTTGGGCCTACTATTTCAGCAACGATGAGCGCACCGGAAGGGTCAACGACCCTTTCCTGACCCCGTTTTCAGCCGGGATCTGGAATGTCACTTCGTCGCCCGAGTTTTCCAGGCTCGTGGGCTCGAAGTTCAACTACCATTTCCTTTGCGCCAAGAACGAGGCAAACCCGATAAATGCGTTGGAGCGCATCCGGTCGGCAAGCAAGGAAAAGATTTGGAAAACTATGGACGCCGTGCTCTCTATCGGCTGGAAGACCGAGGCATATGGGAGAAAGCCCGTGCTGATGGACACGATGAGCCCCGAGCAGAAAAAGGCGTACAAGACCATAAAGTCGATTTACGACGGGCAGGTCAAGGCGCATCCGGCCGACTACAAGAAGTTCACTGCGCTGTTTGAGAAGGACTTCAAGTACTACCTCTGAGCCGGGCGCATCCGCGAGCCATGGGCGCAAGAGAGGCATCCACACGCCTAGCCAGGGCCGGATTTTCCAACTCTTACCTAATACATAGTTATATATATGTGTATGGTTAATAAGTTATTAGATTAGTAATATGAAAGAATAGGGGTGTATATTATGACCAAGAACGGGCGGATCCTTGACAAGGAGTTTGAAGATGGAATCACAGGCAGGGCTGGCGAACTGCAGAGGGAGGCGCAAGCCGGGATAAGCCGGGCGCAGGCAGGGGCGCAGTCCGGGATAAACAGGGCGCAGAGCTATGCATACGAAAAAAATGACGAGGTCGAAGCCATGATAAAGGAGCACCCGAAGGCGTTTGTGCTTGGGTCGTTCATCGGCGGGGTGGCCCTGGGCGCTTTGCTTGGCAGGGGAAACAAGTGAGCTTTCTTGATTCGGCCCTTGCATTTATCGAGGGCGTCAAGAGCGTGATAGATGCCTCTGGCGCGGCCCAGGGCGCCATCTCAGATTCCATCTCAAGCGGCATTGAACGCGCTTTCAAGAGCATCAGGCGGCCGCTTGAGCAGACCCTGATGAGGACCGCATTCATGTTTGTGAGCGTGTTCTTCATCGTTTGGGGGGCGGCGCTGTTCCTGGACAGCTTTGCGCCATACCGGGGCACGGGTTTTGTGCTGGCGGGAGCGCTCTTTGGAGCCGTGGCCTCGCTTTTCCTTAAGGAAAAGGAACCCGGGCGCTGTTGTTAGTGCGGCTATAAGATTCGAAAATATTTTGAAATGGGGGTTGTCAGGATGCCAAAAGCAGCAAATTACTCCAATACTGAGATTTTGCTTGCGTTAATCTGGGTCATGCCCAAAAGGATGACCAAGGGGCAGATCGGCCGCCTCCTGGGGATAAAGTCCGCCGGGCAGAAGCACTGGCGCGAGCGGCTGGAGAAGCTGGGAGACAATGACCTGCTGACAGTGGAAACGCTTGACGCAGGGGAGTTGTTCTCAGGGTCGCCTATCCTGAAGTATTACCTTACCGAGGCAAACCTGGAAGCGATTTGGCGGCAGTATTTCGTAAATTATGATGAGCGCCACGGCTTGGTCAACGACCCTTTCCTGACCCCGTTTTCAGCCGGGATCTGGAATGTCACTTCGTCGCCCGAGTTTTCCAGGCTCGTGGGCTCGAAGTTCAACTACCATTTCCTTTGCGCCAAGAACGAGGCAAATCCGACCAAGCCCATGGAGAGCGTCGGATCGGTGAGCAAGGAAAAGATTTGGAAAACCATGGATGCCGTGCTCTCTATCGGCTGGAAGACCGAGGCATACGGGAGAAAGCCCGTGCTCATGGACACGATGGGCCCTGAACAGAAAAGGGCGTACAAGACCCTAAAATCCCTTTATAACGAGCAGATAAAGGCGCACCCTGCGGACTACAAGAAGTTCACTGCGCTTTTTGAGAAGGACTTCAAGTACTACCTGTAAGCCCGCGCGTTTTGCAGTTTTTTTAGACCGCCTAGCTGTGGGCAGTGACAATGGCAAAAGATTGGGAGAGCCTGGGCTCTTCCAAGGGCATTCACTGCTTCTTATTTCCAGTTTCGCGGGTTTCAATCGCATCTTCAATGAGCATAAGCGAATTAACCAGCACCAGCGGGCCTATGATGAACCCAAAAATCCCAAAAACGCCGATTCCGCCAAGCACGCCAACAAGCAGAATAAACGGATGAATATGCGACCTGCCGCCAACAAACCGGGTGTAGAAGTAAAACTCGATGCCGATCCAGAGGATTAGACCCAGTATGAGTATGCCCCCGGCAGTGGCGTATTGGCCGATTGAGAAATAATAGAGCGCCAGCGGGATCCAGATAAGTTCGGTGCCAATGCCGGGCATGAAAGCGAATATGAAGACCAGGGCGGCAAAGACCAGGCTCGCCTGAACTCCGACCAAGGAAAAGCCAATAAACGCGATGACCCCCTCGAGCAACGAAACCGAGCCATGGCCAAGGACGATTGCGTCGGTCGTGCTCCCGAGCTTGGCGACCGTTTTGTCGTTGTCCTTGAACGGCAGGTATTTCTTCAGGTGGGAAGAAAGCTCGTCCCATCTGCACAAGAGATAAAACATGCCATTCAGGGTGACGACCAGGCCTATGATAAAGTTCGGGGCGGACATGATAAGGGAATTGACCAGGGCATCTATGGCCAGGACGATGGATGCCTTGAGCCCGTCTGTGTCGATGTTCAGGCTTTTCAGGAATGGCTGGCCCAGGAAAGTATCGAGCATGCGCGCAAGCCCTTGGCCCTTGGAGATCCCGCCCACCTGGTTCAGAATCTCGATTGTGATCAGGAAGATGGGCACTACCACCAGGATAACCGTGATCGCGAGGCAAAACAATGCCGCCAGCGTAGTGCCGTACCGGGTCTTGAGTATCAGGAACAGCGGCCTGACCAAAAAAGCCAGGGCGTACGCCGAGATTATTGCGCCAATGAAAGGCAGCACAATCAATGCTGAAAGCAGGATAAACCCTAGGACCACTGCCCAAAGCAAATAATTGTGAAGCTGGAGCCGGCGCAGCAAGTTCATATTAGATTATGGAATACATAGCTATATATATGTATATGTTTAATAGGCTATTATATTCATAATATGAAAAACTGCAAGAACGGAGGAAACAGGCCGTTGAAATGGAGATGATATGGATGGGTAAGCACAACACAGTGTCTGGAATTCTTGTTTTTGTCGTCCTTTTGACGATTGTGGCGGCCACTGTCATGGTGGTAACTTACGCCACGGGCGTTTTGGCATCGGCAGTTGCTTTTGCGTCATCGGACCAGGTTGCCAAGATGCAATCATGCGGGATAGCCGCCCCTCCCGAGTTATTCAAGCTCCAGGCGGACGTTTCAAGCCTCCTGATTCCGGCAATTTATGTGGGTTTCCCGGGATTGATGATAGCCATCGCAATACTGATGTTCATAGCGGGGCATTACTACGGCAGCGATAAGGAAGGGCACAGCAGCAGCGAAACCACCGTCACGACTTCCAGCCCGAACAGGAACCATGGCAAGTACGCGAGGGGCAGGCGTGTTGAGGAGACGCGAACGCAGCGATCGTCCAAGAGCGAGGAAACGTAGCTTTGAAGATAATTGAAATGAGATAAACAACGAGGTGGATAGGTATGGCAAAGAAAAGCAGGGGCGGAAGGATGACAGCGGCCAAGAGGCGCGCTGCGGCTGGCAAGGGCGGAAAGGGAATGGTCAAGAATCGCCCGGCAGGAAAGAATATCATGAAGACATAGGCTTGGGAATGAGAAGGAAATTGACGGGGGGTTTGATGGGAACATGGGTTTTGCTAATGGCAGCGTTAGTTGCATCGGTTCTGTTGCCGGGCTGCACAGGCGGCTGCAATGACGCATCATGCACCAATGGCGGATTCTGCATTGGCCTCAACTGCAATGCCACCCAGCAGCAGCCTGCGCAAAATGCGCCGGCAATCAACGCGAGGACAGGCGCGAACATTGAGCCGTTGGGGGGGTTGCCGCAACAGCAGAAGCAATACACTTGCTCGCTCACGCTCAACCCGTCAACCATCCCCCCTGGCAGCTCCACAGACATAGGCTTTGCCGTGCAGTCAGAGCAAAAGGTGGTGTTCACTTACAACTGCGGCAATGAAATACGTGAAATTTCCACCGGCGGCCTGACCAGCGGTTCGAGGCTGTGCCAGTTTGATACTCCAGGCAGCGTGAACGTTTGGATAAAGGCGGATGGTGCGGTATGCGCGCAAAAAACGCTTATTGTCCAGCCGCTCCAGACTGCCAAGACATGCTATATAGACCAGGCCAGTGTGAAGCGAGACCTTGCCAACTACTATTACGAGGCCAGGGTGCAGTTCTTGGGCTTTGCCCCGCAGGACGAGCTCGTGTGGATATGCGACCGCACCACAGCCAGGCATCCGCTGGGAGGGGGCGGAAGCGCGGGAATGCCCCTTTACAGCGACATCTACTGCGACTTTGCAAACCAGCCTGTAAACAGCGCCATTGAGGTCTCGATAGGGGATGTTTCGTGCGGCAGCATTTCAACCAGATGAGGAACATGCGGATGCTAGGACCGAATGAGGGAATGTGGAGGGGATGCTATGTCTAGGCAGTATATAGAAATTGGAACGCTGATAGTTGCTTTGGTTGCCCTGTGGCTGCTGTTCGTGTTTATCCAGAACCCCGTGGCCCTCCTGGTCAACTCGGTTTTCGCAATCATCCTGCTGATGCTCTTGAACATCATCTTCAAGGTGGGCATACCCATCAATATAATCACCGTCCTGGTAGTCGCAATAGGCGGCATCATCGGCCTTCTGCTGATACTCCTATTCCGATTCTCGAACGTGGCATTCTATAACGAATAAGAGGTGGGCATATGGTTTTCTTCGTAGAATTTGGGGCGCTGCTGCTTGCGCTGTTCATTCTATACCTGATATACACCCTCCTGAAAAACCCAGTGTATGTCGTTGCCAACGCAGTCATGGGCATCATTGTGTTCATGATTGTGAACATGTTCCTGGTGCGCGACGTTGCAATCAATTTTTTCTCAATTGCAATAGTTGCAATTGCAGGAATCCCCGGAGTGCTGCTGGTCCTGCTGCTCCATTTCCTGGGCCTTGGGTTCTGACGCCAAGAAAAACGAGGTGCATTTATGGAAACAGACAAAATGGCCCTGCTTTTCGCAGTGGCGGCAATCTCGCTGTTCGCAGCCGGCTGCGCGCAGGAGGGAAGCGGAGCTTCTGCAGGCCAGGGAAGGGCGGTATTCGCAGTTACTGATGCTGCAGCTGATATGGGCCAGGTATCAAGCATCAAAATGACCGTGGACAGCATGCAGGTGCAAAGCCCCTCGCAGGGCTGGATAACCGTTTCATCGGCATCCAAGACCTATGACTTGCTGCAGCTGAAGGCATCCGGCGCAAGCGCGCTTCTTGCGGATGCTAACCTGACGGCAGGAAGCTACGGCCAGGTCAGGATGCACATATCCAAAGTAATAGTCACTGATTCTTCCGGCGACCATGAGGCAAAGCTGCCTTCAGGCGACTTGAGGATTGCCGGCGGTTTCGAAGTGGCGAACAATTCCACCACAACAGTTACTTTTGACTTCCTGGCAAGCGAGTCCCTGCATATGACCGGAAACGGCTTGTACATCCTGGCGCCAGTTGTGCACCTGCAGGAGAGGCAAGGCGCACAGGTTGACGCCAGCAGCCAGGCAAATGTCAGGATAACCGGCGGCAGGATTGGCACGGATATGAAGATTGGCATGGATGAGAAGGGCAATGCCGGGGCCGGGCTCGGGATACCTGCAAATGCCAACCTAGCGATTAATGGAAACGCAGTGGTGGTGCTTGGAACAGGCAAAGGCTCAGTTGAGGGGCAGCCCCCTTTCGGGAACGGATTGAACAATATATGGGCAACTGATGTGACTGCCTGCACAGCCATTTCCGACCAGCAGGAGAGGCTTTCCTGCATAGCCCAATGGTGCGGGTCGGAAGACAGGGATTACCAGAAATGTTACGACCTTACTGATGAGGACGACAGGCTCGGATGCCTGAATAAGTGCAACCCTAACTCGAACATTTGAGGGTCTGGAACGGTGCGGTATATGCAATTGCTATTGGCGCAATGTGACGAGCTTGCTGCGCAAAGGCTAGCAGGGCAGGGGATGTGGGAAGAGTCCCAGCCAGGCCAGGAGGAAGAGCTCAGGCCCATTGAAATCGATATCTCAGAAAATGCCAGGCCCGAGGGGGCGCGGGAGTTTCTTCACAATGCAGCTGAGTTCCTCATAATCTCCATTTCCGGCTGCGGCCCCAAAAGGCGGTAATATGAAGACGTTGATGATAACTGCGTTGCTGCTTGCGTTGCTTATTGCATATGGCTGCGTTTTGCAGCCCCTCCCACAAGCCTGCACAGAAGAAGCGAAAATCTGCCCTGATGGCAGCGCTGTTGGCCGCCAGGGCCCGGATTGCGAGTTTGCGTCCTGCCCGCAAGCCGAAACTAATTCCACGCCATGCACAGACCATGGCTGGCGCGAATGCGGCAGTTTCACTGGCTGCGAAGTCTGCGCCTCGTGCCCCGGCTGCGATGCGCCCTCCTGCCAGACCGTGAACTTTTGCGCAAGCATGGGCGCCAATTAGTGGGAATGTGGATTCGAGGTGAAGCGGTGGGAAAAAATGATGAAGCCAAAATAACCATCTGCACGGCGCCGCCAGGGCTATATGCCGTGATTAAGAACATGGAAAGGCCGGAAGACTCGGACGTGCTGCATACCATGCAGGTTGTGACTGCTTTCAAATACACGTACCAGGGGGATGGCGCAGGGGGGATTTTTTCCGAGCCATTAGTCTATTGCGAAAGTAAAAATGCAAACGCGCTCATTGATGGCAAGTCAAAAATCGAATTCGTCGGCTCGTTTGAAAATTGCGTTTTGAGGATAAAGGAGCTGATTTCGGCTTATTACGCTGTGAAAAATAAGAAGAACGGCGTGTGAAAGGAAAAAATAAAGAAAAAGAAGAGAAAAAAACAAAGGAAAAAAGAAACTCAAATAGCCCCTACCTGCTTGCCTGCGATTATCGCCGCGACAAGCAAGGAGACGATGTTGAGTATCTTTATCATTGGATTGAGCGCGGGGCCAGATGTGTCCTTGAACGGGTCGCCCACAGTGTCGCCCACCACCGCAGCCTTGTGCGCGTCTGAGCCTTTCCCGCCGAAGTGGCCTTCCTCTATGTACTTCTTGGCGTTGTCCCATGCCCCGCCCGCGTTTGACATGAATATTGCCATGAGCTGGGAGACCAGTATGGCGCCGGCAAGGAAGCCGCCCAGCGCCTCAAGCCCGAGCGTGAAGCCAAGCACTATGGGGGTGAGCACCACGAGCGCCGCTGGCAAGTAAAGCGAGTCTATTGCCGCCTTGGTGGAGATGTCCACGCATGCTGCATAGTCGGGGTCGATTGTGCCTTTCATGATGCGCGGGTCGCGGAACTGCCTGCGCACCTCCTCCACCACAAGGTTTGCCGCCTTGCCCACAGCTTTCATGGTGAGCGAGGAGAAGATGAAGGGAAGCGCGCCGCCTATGAGGAGCCCTATGAAGACATTGGGCAGCGCGACGTTTATCGCTGTGAGCCCGGTGGTCTCAAAATAGGTGGAAAAGAGCGCCACCGCAGCGATTGCCGCGGATGAGATGGCAAACCCCTTGGTGACTGCCTTGGTGGTATTCCCGACCGCGTCGAGCTTGTCCATCCGCTTCCTGCCTTTGGGCGAAAGCCCGGACATCTCGCCGATTCCGTTTGCGTTGTCCGATATCGGCCCGAAGGTGTCCATTGCCATTATCATGGCCGTGGTGGAAAGCATGCCCAGCCCCACAAGCGCAATCCCGAAATAGCCAAGGCCGAATGCATAGTAGCCCACCCCTATAGAGGCGGCTACCACAAGGATGCCTGCCACGGCGGATTCCATGCCCACCCCCAGCCCGGAAATCAGGTTGGTGCCTGCGCCGGATTTTGCCGCTGCTGCAATCTCCTGCACCGGCTTGTGCTTTGTTGAAGTATAGTAGTCGGTCAGGTTCATTATCACATGCGTGGCGAAAAGCCCGGTAAGCAGGGCGAAGAAAGGCTCGCTGCTCCCGAGCATGAACACCGAGAGCGCGGCAAATGCGATTGCCTGCAGCACCGTTGAGTAGAGGAAGCCCCGCTTCATCGCCTCAAATGGGTATTCGCCCTCGTTTTTGACGCGGACGAAAACGCTTGACGCAAGGGCGAGCAGCATTCCGATGCCTGCCACGAAAAGCGGGAAAAGCGCGCCGTTTATCCCAAGGGCGAAACCGAGCACCATGGTGGATATGATTGTCACGGTGTAGGACTCGAACACGTCTGCGCCCATGCCTGCGCAGTCGCCCACATTGTCGCCCACGTTGTCTGCGATGGTCGCGGGGTTGCGCGGGTCGTCCTCAGGGATGCCCTTTTCAACCTTGCCAACCAGGTCGGCGCCCACATCCGCCGCCTTGGTGTAGATGCCTCCACCCACCCTCATGAAAAGCGCCAGGAGGTTGGCGCCGAACCCAAAGCCGATGAGCGCCTGCCCTGCCTGGGCAAGCGCTGCGTCATTTGCCCCAAGCGAGAGGTATGCGCCTATGAAAACAACCGCAACGCCCAGGAGCCCGACGCCTGACACGAGCGAGCCCGACACCACGCCTGCGGAGAACGGGACGGAAAGCGCGTCCTGCATTGAGGAAAGCGACGCCTGCGCAGCGCGCGCGTTTGAGCGCACTGACAGGTACATGCCGAAGTAGCCCACTAGCCCGGAGCATGCCGCGCCCACCACAAAGGCGGACGCCACCAGGGCTCCCAGCGCAAGATAGACCACAATGGTGAGGATGACTGCGAATATTGCAATGGTGCGGAACTGGCGCGACAGGTAGGCGTCCGCGCCCTCGCGGATTGCCTTGGAAATTTTCTTCATCCTGTCCGTGCCCTCACTTTTCCTGAAGATGGAGAGCGCAACCATGATGCCGTATGCTATTCCAACCACTGCAAGCGCAACCGGGAGGTAAAGCGCAAAGCCCGGCAGTGTTCCTGACATCACCAAATTATCACCTCAAATTCCCTGGGCTCAAACGTAATCCAGCTTGGATTTGCCCTTGACCGCGATCACCGGCACTCCCAGCGCCAGCAGCCGCCTGCGCAACGCCACGTCGTTGGTGGCAACGCAGGAATGGTTTTTCTGCGCGTATTTAAAAATCCAATCGTCGGCGCGGGCAGGGAACCCTTTCTCTTCCGCCACCGTTACGGGGAAAAGCGTTTTTATGCGCGGGAGGCTCTGGAGGGCGAACCGCGCGGCGGCTGCGCGCTTGCCGGTCCTGCCGGCGATTGCATCAAGCTCGGCCATCACGGCAGAAGGGATGACGAGCATGAATGGCCCTGAGGCGATGCGCATAAGCTCGCCAGGCATGTCGAATGCGTATTCGAACTGCGAAAGGAGCATGTTGGTGTCGATGAGGATTTTTTGCATGCCATGGATTTGGCTGCAAGGTTTTAAAGCGCAAGGATGGAGAACCTTCCATGGCGGAAGTTTGCATTTTGAGGCTTGGCCACCGCACAATGCGGGACCAGAGGATAACCACCCATGTTTTCCTGGTGGCGCGTGCGCTTGGCGCAACTGAGGGCGTCCTGTCGGGCGATTGGGATGAGTCGGTGCTGAATGGAATCGCGCGGGTCTCCGATATATGGGGCGGGAATTTCAAGGTAAGGCACGAGCAGAATTGGAAAAGGTTCCTGATGGAGAGGAAGCGGGATGGTTGGAAGGTGGCGCACCTCACAATGTACGGCGAGGACTTCAGGGCGGCGGCAAAAAAGCTCTCCGTGAAAAAATGCGTAGTTGTTGTGGGCGCGGGGAAGGTGCCCCGGGAGGCGTACGAGCTTGCAGACTTCAACCTTTCAGTCACCACGCAGCCGCATTCCGAAGTCGGCGCTCTGGCGCTTTTCCTGGACAGGTATTTCACAGGCAAGGAGCTGGGAAAGGAGTTTTCTGGCAGGCTCAAAATAGTGCCAAATTCGTGTGGAAAGGTTGTGCTTCGTGGTGAAAGCGACTGAAGGGATATATAAAGGGTGGGTCAGAAAAACAATGTGATTTTGGATGCCTACTCCGAACAGTAAATTCAAAATCGGAAGGAAAGCCAGTCCTGCTTCTTATCGCCCTTCAAAAAACAACAAAGCAACCCACACATTTTCAAAAAACAAGGCCGCAAGGCACGCAAGGAAGACAATGAATGCGGACATTGTGGTCAAGAGGAACAGCTACTCGAAGGCTGTAAGGGCCGCAGTGCTCGTGGATGCGGCCGCGCGCCAGAGGCTTATTGAGATGGGCGGCGAGAACACGATAGATGTGATCCGCGAGTTCAATAATGACATGAGCGATGACGAGCTGGCGAAGAAGACCGGTATAAAGCCGAGTGAGGTCAGGGTGGTCCTGAACAGGCTGCACAATAGGGGGGTTTTCGCCTACACGCGTGTGAGGGACAAGGACAGCGGCTGGTACTCATATATTTGGAAGATGGATGAGAAGCGGCTCCGCGAGGTCGGCAGCGCAAATATGAAGGGGGAAGCAACGCAAAGCACTGGCAAGGAAGGTTATAGGTGCTCAAGCTGCAACCCGCAAAAAATTGTGGATTTCCCAGATGCTGTGGACGCCCGGTTCCGCTGCGGCAACTGCGGCAGCTGCCTGGAATATGTTGATTCCAGGCGCGGCAAGGCAGGGAGCCTGTAGTTTGCCGTTTTCTTCTTTCAAGGGGTGTTGCCAAGCTTTTTAATTACCTCATCTCTAATACGCCTTGTAGCGGGATAGGGTAGTTTGGAGTGCCCGCTGGGCTCATAACCCAGAGATCAGTGGTTCAAATCCACTTCCCGCTATTTCATCCTGTTTCAGCGCTTGTTGTTTGAAGGATTTTTTACATTCTACTGGTTTTGTTTTTTGTTCTTGCTCCGCTCCTCTTTGGCTTGCCTGCAGCCCACCACCCCCACCAGACCTCCACACTTCCACTATTGATGAATGATATTGTTGTTTGTATTGTTATGTAACTATAGTTACAATAAACAACAACAAACATCATAAACAACAAAAAACACAGGATAAAAATTCAAAAACCCCACCCATTATTACCGGAACCCTGGGGGTGGGCGGCCGCCTGCCGGGGCAGGGAGCTGCGCTATGGCAGGCAACAAACAAGAAAAACAACTCAGGCATCCAAACCAGCTGACGAGGCGGCGCCCTTTGTCACAACCACCACATCTTCAACTGACTTGACTGACTTGTAAAGCACGCTCTTGTCCCGCAGTATCCTTTTTGCCTCCTCCTTTGAAACCGAGTTGAGGGGCTCCATTGTCAGGCGGATGATTTCCCCCTTTTCCAAGTCCAGGAGAATCTCCTGCACGCGGCCGAGGAACTTGCCTCCATCAGTGTAAATATCCATTCCATAGATTTTCGAGACTTTTGTTGTCATTAACATCACCTTGGGTCTGCCCTGGCGTTTCTTCTCGGTTCCAATTTAAAAATCTTCCTTATCTTTCGCGCTTTGTTATATACGCAGCGAGCTGCGCGAGGAAACGCCTGGCTTCGCTTTCCGGCAGGCACGCAAGCTCGGATAGCGCCGAATCCACCCTTGCCTGCGCGTAGCGCATGGCCTTTTCCGGGGCGCCAGACTCTATGAGGAGGGATAGCGCCTCCTTCACCTCTGCGCCGCTCTTGCCGTTTTTCCTGAGTATGCCTGCGAGGCGCTTCCTCTTCCCCCCCTCAAGCTCCCTAAGCGCCCACATGGTGACCAGGGTTCGCTTCCCCTCGCTGATGTCGCCGCCAATCTCCTTCCTGTACTTTTTCTCATCCCCGATGATGTTGAGGACGTCGTCGATTATCTGGAAGCTGATGCCTATCCCGGCGCCGAAGCGGGACATCGCGCCGCAGGTTTTCGCATCCGCGCCTCCAAGAAGCGCGCCCACCTCGCAGGATGCCGCGATGAGCGCGCCTGTCTTGCCGCCCACCATCCTCAGGTACTCCTCCTCTGTAACATCCCATTTCCCGCTCCCGTGCCATCCAAGCTCAAGCGCCTGGCCCTCCAGCACCTTTGTAAAGGCGGAAAGGAGCATCTCCTGCGCCTCCTCCCGCCTGGGGCCGCGTATGGCCAGCGCCTCCCGCCACACCATCATGAACAGCCCGTCGCCGGCATTGAGCGCAAGCGGCACTCCATATTTCACGTGCATGCACGGCCTGCCCCTCCGCATTTCTGAGCAATCCTCAATGTCGTCGTGGATTAGGGTGAAGTTATGGAACATCTCAATGGCGGCAGCGGCCTCGATGGCGCGCCCCCTCTCCCCCCCCGCCGCTTCGCAGGAAAGCAGGCAAAGCGCAGGGCGTATCCCCTTGCCTTCCACAAGCAGGAATTCCGACAGGAGCCCGTAGACAGACGCCGGCTCGCGCTTCCTTGCGAATATCTCCTTGAGCCTGCCCTGCACCGGCACGTTCAATGCCGCAAGCCTTGCCTCAAGCCCGGCAGTTTCACCCTTTGCCATCCAAATCACGCCCAACATGGGCAAAGAACTTTTATATCCTTCCACTCCTAAAGCCTCGATTGGGGGCCCATAGCTCAGCTTGGTAGAGCAGTGGACTCTTATGCACGCAAAAGCGCGCAGAGCCATCCACGTGTCGTGGGTTCGAATCCCACTGGGCCCGCTCCATTCGCCCCTGCCTGCCTCACGGCCCCCCCGTCGCATTCTGGGCCGTTGAGTTGTTTGGTATGAGGCTGCGTATGTACTCCTTCAGTATCTCCTCCTCCACGCCGCCCACGCACGAGTAATAAGTCTCGTTTTTCGCAAATCCGCAATAGCCGTCCATGCAGCCGCAGGGCACTCCGGCAAGGCACGCGTAAATCGGGCTGCTGTCGCTGGCAAACTGGCTGGTGGAATTTTTCGGGGCGCAATACTGCAATGCATTCCCAAACGCCTTGCAATCCGCGTCTGCCGCGCAGTTCCTGCCTGCGTATTCCTTCGCCGCAACGGCGGCAGCCTCATCCGCCTTCCTCTTCCCATCCGCTGCGGCCTGCGCGCAGTTTGGTGCAAGGCTGCTGTTCTTCAGGTTCCTGCAAAGCTCCGCGTTGCCGGTCTCCCCGACCACCGAGATGTAGCACTCGTCCGAAAGCGCCTCCAAGCTCCCGCAAATCGCGTGGTTCTTGGTGATCTGCGCGACTATGAGGCTGCAGCTTTCGTAAATCTGCCTGCTGCTTATTGCCTTGCAGGCTTCCCAGCTCCTCTTTTCAACCGCATTGTTCCTGAAGCAAAGGTCGCGGTCATCCCCGGAAAGCGAAAGGCACGCCTCCCTCCTGGCATAATCCTCCTGCGATTGGGTGTAGAACTCCACAAAGGCGCCTGCGCCTACCCGCGTCATGTTCCTTCCCGGGAGCTTCACATCCCCGATGGAAAGTTCCGTGTACTCCCTCTCGTACACGCCCAGCCCGTTGGCTTCCTTCATGAGGATTTTCGCGACCAACCCGGTTTTCCTGTCTATCCAGAACGTGACGTCCCTCACAATGCTCAGTGCCGCGTCGCTTGGCGAAAAGCCGAGGGAAACCAGCTGCTGCACGGTGAGGTTGCGGTAGTCCAGGGTGTAGGATATCTTCTGCGTGTCAAACGCCCCGACCTTCTCTTCAGAAATTCCGGGCGCCAGCCTGACTGCCCCAACTGCAATGAGCGCGCGCGTCCCATCCTTCCCGTCCTCATATGTGGTGCTGTTCAGCAGCCATATCCTGAGGCTGGAATCTATCTCGTTCATTTTCTCATCCGTTCCGGCCATTGCGCATTTTTCAACCCCGTCATATTCAAGGCATATTATGTCTGAAGTGCTGTTTGCGCTGAAAAAGCCCGCCATCCTGCTGGCGTCATCCTCTATGCTGACCCAGCCTTCGCCCCCTTTGCTGGCTATTGAATAGTTGGTCAAAGCGCCATTGTCGTTTTCCATGTATTTTATGGAATAGCCCTCCAACGCGGCTCCCTTGTCGAAGCTTGCAAGCAGCAGCCGCGCCTCGGGCGTGGCAAGCGGCAGCGTTTGGCTGGGCTGCGCCGGCTCCGCAGGCCCGAAAAAGCCGCTGTAAAATCCTATCGCGACAATCGCGGCAATTACCACCACGGCCGCAAAAACAATCACCTTTGGGCTCGCGCCGCCATTCCCACCCTCTGCATTTTCCTTTGCCATCTCCTCACCCTCTTCCCATTAAATCACGGTTGTATTTATATCCCATTCGCTTCTGTTCGGCGCCCGCTACCTTCCGGCAATGATTTTCACGATGTCCCCGTTTTCAAGCGCGTGGCCCGCCCCAACCCTCAAGTGGCGCCTGCAGTCCACGGCCCCTATGAACTTATGCGCAAGGTCGGTGTGCACCATAGCGGCAAGCTGCAATGCGGTGGTGCCTTTTGGCACGAGATATGCGTCCGGAAGCACCTCGCCCTTGTTGTTCGAGTACTTGTGCTCGTCTTCCACTGGGTAACTATGATGCAATCCATGTGCTG
>JBAZTI010000002.1:0-14067 GCA_041662045.1 Candidatus Micrarchaeia archaeon
TCTGCGCGGCCTGCCTGGTATGAAACGTCCTTCACAAGGAACTGGAAAGCGTAGCGGAACAGGTCCTCCATGAGGTCCCCCGCCAGCTTTATCCTCTTGTTCGCATAGTGGTCCTTGTCGTCCTGCGGGATTTCCTTGTAAGCAACCTTGCTTGCGTGCTCCGCCATCTTGCACAGGTAGCGCGCCTTCCTTATCCTGTCCGCAGGCGTGTTGCCGATGTGCGGAAGCAGGTAGGTGTCAAGCAGTATCTCGGCGCGCTTCTCCTGGTAGTCCTTTGCCTGGCCTGGCGCCGCCTTCCTGCCGATGTACTCGATTGCCGTCTTCCTGTCGTTCACCTTGTTCACGCTGTCCACTTCAAGGTTCAGAAGCACGTCGTTCTTCACGTTCCTGTCATCCGAAAAAACAGACAATATGTCCTCCTTCTTCTCAAGCCCCAGCGCGCGAAGGGTCGCGGTGAATGCCAGGTCCTTGGGGGATGCGGGGAAGACCACCCTCATCGCGCCGTCGTTCGTCCTTTCCACCACCGAGCGGGCGCGGAAGCCGAACCGCGTGGAGAAAACCTTCGCGGTGATAAGCGTGTTGTCCTTTTCCCGCGTGCACATTATCTTGTTGGGCGCAAGGTCCTCAATGGAGGTGAGCGCGCGCTCGCTGCCGTTTATTATGAAGTAGCCGCCGGGGTCGGCAGGGTCCTCGCCCGATGCGATGAGCTCCTCCTCGCTCATGTTGTCAAGGTAGCAGAGCTTGGACTTTATCATCACGGGCAGCTCGCCTATGAAAACCTCGGAGAACATGGTCTTTTCCACGCCGTTGAAGACAGGGACAATCTCCAGGAATATGGGCGCGGCGTATGTGAGGTTCCTCAATCGCGCCTCTGAGGGGAGTATTGTCCTCTGCGCGCCGTCCGCCTCGATGATCTTGGGCTTCTCAATCCTTATCTGCCCGAAGCGGAGCTCAAAGCCTTCCACCGAGGGCTGGATGATTCCCACGCGGTTGACTATGGTCTGCAGCCCGTTGTCTATGAACTTGTTGTACGAGTCAAGGTGCTGCTTGACCAGGCTGTTTTCCTTAAAATACGCGGTCAATAGTTCTCCCGACATATGAAACACCCTGGCATCCCTATTCAGTTTTCAGGCTAAGGATTATTCAATCACAAGCCTGTAATATTCAGAGCCGTCCAGCCGCGCAACCTTCACGACCTGGCCCGCCTTCGCGCCCAGCCCCGATAGCGCGGCATCCTTCGCACGGATTTTCGGTATCTGCAGGCGCGACACCTTGTAGTCTGCAAGCACCTTTTCCGCGGCGTCCTTGGACAGCACAGAGTGCTCGGGGATTATCTCGTGTGATGGAGCGTCTTTATCAGCCAAGGAAACACCTAACCAAGTCGTTGCACGATGTAGCGTCTAATTATGGGGGATAAGTTTATAAACAATTCTAAGCGCGCGGCGGTTTTCGCCAAATTCAGCCCACCATCCGGAACTCCGCCCTCTTCCCGTCGCCCAGGTAAGCCGCAACATCCTTCGCGCCGAACGGGCCTGCCGCGATGAAGTGCACGCCGCCTTTCTGCGAGAAAAGCCACCTGTCCTCCTTGGACGGGCGCGCGCTGCCGCCGGGATGCGAGTGGAATGTCCCGACCAGCCCCTCAATCCACGGAAGCATCCAGTCCGAGAACGAGGTCATTGTCTCGGAAGTCATTATGCCCGGCGGTATGAGCGTGTCCTCTATGAGAAGGCTTCCCTTTTCGCGCTTCCCCTGCAGAAGGCAGATGAATTCATTCGGATACGCGGCTTTCGCGCCAGCAAGCGCCGAGAGGAGCGCGCGCTTTTTTATGAGGATTTCCATCTAGCTCACCGCAATATCTGGCTTGAGCACTGCCCACTTCAAAAGCTCAATCCTTTTCCTCACAACTGGGAAAAGCAGCGGCGCAAGCAAGAGCGAGACCGCGGCAATCCCGAACAGGTGCTTGAGCGTGAATGGAACCTGCCCGAGAAGCGCGTCGGGAAAAGGGATCCCCCACACGAACGTGGAGGCTATGGGGCCTGTCAGCGCGTCGAAAAGAAGCGTGCCGCCAATGCCAAGCTTGCCAAACGTGAAAGGCTTTCCGTCGGGCCTTTGCCGCGAGAAAAGGTATGCCACCAGCCCCCATGAAAGCGCGCCTGTCATCGTCCAGAGCCCGATGCTTTGCGCTCCGAACAGCAGCGCGGGCGCAATGTCCACAAGCGAATAGCACGCCGCGCCTGCGAAAAACGCATACCTTCCCCGAAAGAACGGGAACGCCAGCATGGAAATTACCGCAAGCGCGCCGAACTGCCACGATATGCCCAATGAAAAATCAAGCGCCATGGGGGTGCTAATTGAAGCTAAAAGTTAAAAAGGGGGAATCAGCGCGGCTGTGCTATTGCCCTCCGCCATGAAGCTGCCCGGATTTGCTTGCGCACCTGCCTCGCCGCCTTGACCATTCTCCTCAAGCCGATTACCTTGAAAGGTATGCCGACATATTTCGCATGCATTGCTGCACTCTCAGGGCTAAGCTCCTTGCGATATCGCACCCTCGTATCCTCCGGCTTCCATTTCCTGAACATGATTTCCATCCCGACCTGCCTGCCATCCGCTTCAAAAACCACGTTATAGTGGATCGGAATTGGCCTATGGTTCACAATAAAAACAAGCCTTGCATCTACTTCGTTCATTCCGGCCAGCAATACTGCGGCAACGCCAGATTCCAGGCAGGTCGACCCGTATTTCGTCGTTTTCGGGCCAAACATGTCCACATTCCACTGCTTTTTTATCCTCAGGAACCGGCGGATTGAACGGATTGTCTGAGAAGGGTTGCCGGGCTGCATGCCTGCCTCTGACAGATATTTGAGGTACTCTCCGTTGAGCCCTGCTGCCTTTTCCCTGCAATTGAGAAGGGCCATTATTTTTTCAGCATATTTGGTAGTGCCTGTGTTCATTTGCGACCACATGTTTTTCATGTGGTAAAAGATATAAAAAACTAACTAAAGAAGCCTGCCGAAAAGGTGTGCCTCAGTCAGAATCAGCCTTTTTTGGAAGCAGCCCCAGCTTTGTCACAGCCCACCAGGAGAACAGGGTGGCGGTCACGGTGGAGCCCAGGATGAGCCAAAGGTACCAGCCTATGTCCTCCTGCGTGAAGCTGAACATGGAGTTCCCCATCACGGTGGCAATGGTGTTTGGCACCAAAAGCGCGGTCCCTATTATGGTGAGGTACGCCACCAGCATGGCGAGCCTGTTGTTGAGTATCTGCAGCTGGTTGTTGTAGATGGACTGCAGCACCTCAAGGCCCGATGCAAGCACGTCCGACAGGTGCTCGGCAAGGCCTATCTGCGCGTTCACCTCGCCCACCAGCCCTGTAATCCTCCCAAGTATCTTCGGGTCGTCGGTGATGAGGTCTGCGTCCCCGTAGCGCAGCGAGCCCAGCGCGTCCACGGTCGCCCAGAGCCCGGACAGGTAGACTATGAGCGCGTGCTTCATCAGGTATATCTTGTTCCCTATCACTTCGCGCGATATCTTCGAGTCCGAAAGCTCCTGGCTCAGCTTGTCGCCGTGCTCCTCTATCACCTGCAGGTAGTCGAAATTCCTCGCGTTGCTCTCGTCGATTATCCTTATCAGGAGCATTGTGAGCTTGTCGTTGTGCGCCATGCTCGCCGGGAGCTTCTTCAAAAGCGTGGTTGCGTACCTGCGCACGCGGAAAAAGCGCGTGGTCTCGCTGGTGTGCAGCGTGAGTATCATGTTCTTCTTCAGGAGTATGAGCATGGGCTTGAGGCTGACGTCAAAGCCGTCCACGTGCATTGCAGGGAGGAAAATGCCCATCTCGTTGTTGAAGTCCTCGTAGCCGCTGCGCGCGCTTTTGAGCAGGTTCTTGACCAAAAGCTCGGTGAAGCCGAGCTTGGTGGCTATCCTCATGGACTCCTTCTGGAAGTCGTCCACAATGTAGTCCACCCACACGATTTCCTTGTTCTTTATGAAGTACTCCAGGTCCTCGAGGTAGTCCGAGCGCACCCCCTGCGTGTGGTTCCTGTGCAATGTCGCGCAGAATCCGCGCGCCTTGTAGACTTCCGATTCCGAGCCGGCGGCAACGGCCGCGCCGTTCCCATTCGCCCCGTTGGGGTGCTTCTTTTTTGCCACGCGCCTTTTTCCCGCGCAGGCATTAAATAGCTTTCCGACCCGCTGCAAACCCCCGGCGCTGGGAATGGCGCCGCCCGCGCAGGAATATTAATGCGCGCGCGCAAATCATGCCTGCAGATGATGACGAAGGTGATCTCCGACCCCCTCTTCCCGCGGAAACGCGCGAAGGCGGCGAGTGATGAGAGACGGACGGTCTGATGCATATTACTGTGCCTGAGCGGCAGAAAGCACATGGAACGGATCGCTTTTAAATTTAGGGCTGGATTTTGTGGCATGAGATACGTTGCGCTTCTTCGCGGGATAAATGTCGGCGGCAACCGCAAGGTCGAGATGAAGCGGCTGAAGGCGCTTTTCGAGTCGCTAGGCTACTCCGGCGTATCTACTTACATCAATTCCGGGAATGTAGTGTTCGAGTCCGGGAAAAAGCACGACGGCATCTGCAAGGAACTCGCCCTGGGCATGAAAAAGGAGTTCGGCTTTGACATCCAAACGCTTGTCAAGACTGAAAAGGAGATGAAAGGAATCGCGGATGCCATCCCCAAGCAGTGGCAAAACGATTCCGCGCAGAAAACGGACGTGGCTTACCTGTTCAGGGAGATTGACTCCGCAAAAACCATCGATGGGCTCCCTGTGAAAAAAGAGTACATCGATATCAGGTACGCGCCAGGCGCGATTTTTTGGAATGTTGAGAGAAAAAACTACAACAAGAGCCACCTTAACAAGATAATAAGCCACCCGCTCTACAAGATGATGACAGTGCGGAATGTCAACACTGCGCGATTTTTGGCAAGGCAGAAATGAAACATGACGAAACCGGACTGGCTGTTTCCGCGGAAACACGCTGTGTCTCCTGCTCAGGCAGACGAGTTCTTGCCAAGCGGACGGTCTGATGCACATTCTCTTAAGGAACCGCCAGCAAAACCGGCATGCATAACACAACCATTATTAACTCGGGTAAATTATGAATATGACATGGAACAGCCGGCTATCGAAGAAGATAAGAAGAAATTATTCTTGAACACATTATTTTGGGGTTTTATCCTCTGGCTGTTCGGCTACATCCTGGGGATAATATTCTTCATGTTTGTCCCAAAAGATGCCATCGGCTTCTATGTGATGCCTATCGGCCTCGCTGCAACTATTTGGGTGCTGTTGAAAAAAATCGAAAGAAAATCATTTCAATGCTATGCCATGGTCGGGGTTTTCTGGGCGATAATCGCGGTTTTGATGGATTATGTTTTCATAGTCATGCTGTTTAACTCGCCTGGCTACTACAAGCCGGATGTGTACCTTTACTACGTTTTGACCTTAATTTTGCCTGCGGCGGCAGGTTGGCATAAGCTGAATAAAGCCAAATGCCAAGTGGATATGCAATAGAGGTGAGCAAATATGAAAAAAACGTCAACAGGGGAGAAATCATGGGAAGAGATTGGTAAGGCGATAGGGGCGAAGATGGAACAGGAAGGCAAGGATGGCTGTTCCAAGGGGTGGAACATCAAAGGGCCAGCGAGCGGGCACGGGGGCGGAAGCGCCGTTTATGGCTTGGGGTTCCTTGGCGCTTTGGTGTATTACTTAACGACAGCAACAAGCCTTTGGATGGGAGTTATCGGAATATTGAAAGCAATCTTCTGGCCCGCATTTCTCGTCTACGGCGCATTGAAACTCCTTGGCATGTGAATGCAGGGGAAAATGGCTTGCGAACCCGGGAAAAGATCGTTTTGAAGCCAACGCAGTCCCAGCGGACCGGCTTGTTCGTCGCAACGAACAAGATGTCCATTTTTTCTGCAGAAACAATTGGACGGTCTGATGCATGCCCATCAGCCTGCTGCGCCGGGCAGGAAAGTGACGCCGAGGAGGTAGAGGTTGAACGCTATGATGATGAGCGCCAGGACCGCGGCTGCCGCAGTTGTGAGTTTCCTGTTCACGAACTCGCCCATCACCTCCTTCTTGGAGGCATAGTAGATGAGCGGCAGGAGCGGCAGGGGTATCATGAGCGACAGGACGACCTGGGAGAGCACCAGTATCTGCAGCGGCTCGATGTTGAGGTAGAGTGCCACCAGTATCGGGATTATGTTTATCACGCGGGTGATTATCCTGCGCATCGTGGCGCTCAATTTGAAATCGGTCAGCGTCTCCATTATGCTCTGCCCCGCAAGCGTGCCTGTTATCGAGGATGAGATGCCTGCGGCAAGCAGGGCGACTGCGAATACGAGCGAGGCGAGCGCGCCGAAAAGGGGCGTGAGGGTGCGGTATGCCTCCTCGATGGTGGCAACGGGTATGCCGTTTGCGTAGAATGCCGCTGCCGCCATTATCAGTATGGCGGCGTTCACGAACGAGGCGATGAGGAGCGCCACCACTATCTCTACGGTGTGGAATTGGAGGAGCCGCCGCTTCCCAATCCCCCTTGAGGATTCCGAGAGCACCTTGTTCTTCATGAGCCAGGAATGCACGAAAAGGGCGTGCGGCATGACCGTGGCGCCTATTATGCCAACCACGAGGAGCGCGGTTTCTGGCGTGAGGAGCGGGTTTAGGGATGCCGATGCGATTGCCGAGGCGGAGGGCTTTGTGATGAAAAGCTCGTACACATAGCCAAAGCCTATCACCCCTACGAAAAGTATGAAGGCATATTCCAGCAGCCTGAAGCGCCTGTTGGCAAGGAACAGGAGCAACAGCACATCCGCAATTGCCAGGACCGCGCCTATCATGTACGGGACGCCGAACAGGAGGTGCAGCGCCACCACGATTCCGAGGAATTCGGCAAGGTCGGTGGCCAGTATCGCTATTTCTGCAAGCAGCCAGTAAGCCGCCACAAGCCGCCTGTCCTTCCATCTCTGCCTGACAAGGTCGCCGATCGTGTGGCCGGCTATTCCCATCTTCCCAGATATGTACTGGAAGAGCATGGCTGCGCCCGAGGAGAACCAGATTGCCCAGATGAGCGCGTACTCGTGCGATGCGCCTGCTGAAATCGAGGTGCCCCAGTTGCCGGGGTCCATATATGCGACGCTGACTATGAGGCCTGTGCCGAAGAACGCCCAGAAGCGCCTGTCTGTGAATATGGCCGGCACGCTGAGCCTGTCCTGGTTTTCCATATGGCGCACCTATTGCGGTATTGGCGAGCCGTGCGGGTCGAGCTTCGGGTTCCCCAGCAGCCGCTTCATTGCCAGCATGCTTTTCCCCGAGAATGCGTGCTCAAGCAGGCATGCCTCAGGATGGACGTCCTTTGGGCTGCGCCCGAGCTTTTTCACGAGGAAAAGCTCTATCAGCCTGTGCTTTTCAGTGAGCTTCCTCGCAAGCCTGGCGCCTTTTCCGGTGAGCGAGACCGCCCCGTAATTCTCGTGGGAGGCGTAGCCCTCGCCGCTGAGGCTGGAAAGCATTGCCGACACCGCGTTCTTGCTGACTCTGAGGTATTCCGACAGGTCCTTGCCCCTCGCTTTGCCATTGCGCGACGAAATAAGGTATATTGCGCGCAGGTAGTTCTCCCTCTGCTCGTTCATCACGCGCCCCTTATCTTGGCGCGGATTTAAAAGTTCCATGCATGGAACTTTGGGTAGCGCGCCGGTTCATTGCCTAGCCATCATGGGCGCAGCCGCGTCCCACATCGGAGTAGGCGCCTTAATTAATCCCGCGCGCGCGCCTTCTTCCGGTGGTTTTGATGGCCAAGAAAACTGTCTACGTTTGCGAGGGAAGCTGCCATGGGGTGGCTACTGGCGAGCAGTGGAAGGCGGGCGCCAAGGCGTGCTCTGCAAAGGGCTGCAATTTGCACGGGCATCCTCTTGTGAAAAAGGAGATTGAGGCGTGAGCCGGCGGCGCGCCTCCCCTCCCCCGCAAAATCTTTGCGTTTTCTTTAAGAAAATGGCCGGCAGCCCCATTTATTTGCTTTTCCCGCGATTGATGCACCATGGCTGAGCAATGGTCCTCGAGGACAGCATTCGTCCTTGCTTCCATAGGCGCGGCGGTCGGGCTTGGCAACATCTGGCGCTTCCCATACATAGCGTCGGAGAACGGGGGCGTCTGGTTCTTCATACCCTACCTTGCATGCCTTGCGATAATCGGCATCCCGCTTTTCCTCATGGAAACTGGCCAGGGCTTCAGGGAGAAAAAGAGCTTTGCCAAATCGGTGCTGCAGACCAGGAACATCCCTTTACTGAAAAAGCCCGTGCGCGCGGCACTCGGCTTTTTCCCAGTCGTCGTGAGCCTTGTGATAACGGGCTACTACATGGTGCTGTGCGCCTGGACGCTTTGGCTCGCAGGCAACCTGCTCCTGGGCTCCGCGCCCACCTTCCAGCACATGCAGGCGGACTATTCGCCCATCGCGTATTTCATCCTCATCTTTGCGGCGGCATACTTCACGGTTTTCCGCGGCATAAGCAAGGGCATAGAGCCAATCACCGGGAAGCTAGTCCCCCTGCTTTTCCTCTCCCTTTTCGTTCTCGCCGCATACGCATGCACGCTTCCGGGCGCGCTTGGCGCGTTCCAAAGCAGCGCCTTTTCAGGCGCCGGGAAGATATTCGAGCCCAGGGCATGGTACTATGCGCTCTCGCAGGTGCTCTTCTCCCTCTCCGTGGGCTATGGCATAATGTTCACATATGGCATGCACCTGAAGCGCGGGAAGGAGGTGTTCCCGGTCTCGCTGCAGGTCGCAGGCGCAGACACTGCGGCATCCGCCCTCGCCTTTGTCGCGGTGGCAATGCTCTCTTACGCGCTTTCCTCGCCCGCATCGGGCCTTGCGCTTTCGTTCGAGGCGCTTCCGGGCTTCTTCCTGTCCCAGGGCATTGTCGGCACCATTGTCGGCGCCCTTTTCTTCGGGATCCTCTTCTCAGCCGCATTCACCTCGGTAATATCCATGGTGGAGCACGTGAACGCGTCGTTTGCCCCCTTTGGGAAAAAATGGGGCGCGCTTGCAGGGGCCGGGATTTTCCTCGTTGGCGCGCTTTCCGCGCTTTCCTACTCGCCGCTTTCCCTGTCGGCGTTCGGCAAGCCGTTCCTGGACCTGTTCGATTTCTTCTTCGGCTCCTTCCTTGCGCCCTTCTCCGCGCTTGCGGTTGCAATCTCGTGCGCCTATCTCCTTCCCCACAAGGGCCTTGCGGGCGCCATAGGGGTCCCGCGCAGCTACGGGGGATATTTCTCGCTCGCATCGCGCCTGCTGGTGCCCATTGCGCTTTTGCTGATTGTGTTTTTCTCCCAGATATCAGGGCTTTACTAGCGCCGCCTAGCAGCACGTCTTTCCCTCAAGCGCGCCCTTCCCCTCGCGGAGCGCAAGCGCGGCAATGGCAAGCCCTGCAAGCGGGTCCGCCCACCACCATCCGAAAAGGAAATTCAGCCCTATGCCGAGAAGAAGGGCTATTGACATGTATGCGCAAAGCATGGTCTGCCTCGAGTCTGCAACCAGCGCGCTGCTCCCTATCTCGTGCCCTATGCCGTGCCTGTATCTTGAGAAAAGCGGCATGATCACGATGGACGCCAATGCGATTATGATGCCGGGGGCCGATGCCTCGGGGATTTCCTGCGACGCAAGCTTCCTTGCGGACTCCAGCGCCACGTAAGCGGCCAGCGCAATGAATGCGAAGCCGACCAGCCGCAAAGCCCTGCGCTCGTATTCCTCCTCCTTTTGCCCAGATACCCTGCCCGCCATCCTAAGCCTGTGGGTTACGATGATGGTGGACGCGGACTCTGCCGCGCTGTCCAGCCCGAAGCTCACAAGCGCAATGCTTCCGGCGGCCGCGCCGAAGAAAAGCGAGGCTGCCGCCTCGAGAATGTTGTAGGCAAGGAGCGCATACTGGGCGCGAAGCGCCTTTTCCACAAGCGCATGGCGTGATTTGGGTGTCATGCTGATATTGGCATGGTTTGCAATGCCGCTTTTTAACCATTCTTACCTGCGGGCGCGTTTCGCCTCCCGCCGCGCGCGGGTAGGCGCGCTTTTATTCCTTCTTGCAGGAGGTGTGCGCAAGCGGATGGAAAATTCCGGGGTGTTGCCATGAAGGGGAATGTTGCAATCGTTACCGGCTCTACCAAGGGCATAGGCCTGGGCATTGCGGAAGAGCTGGCAAGGCAGGGCGCGTCCGTGGTGGTGACAGGCAGGCACCAGGATGAATGCGATGAGGTATCAGCGCGCATCGCGTCCGAATTCAAGGTGGAAACGGCCGGGGTTGCGTGCGACATGGGCAGGCCGCAGGAAATAAAAAAGCTGGTGGAAAGCACAGTTTCGCGCTTCGGGAAGCTGGACATATTCGTGAACAATGCCGGGATTTTCCCCTTCAAGCCCCTTGGGGAAATCTCCGAGGATGAATATGGCGAGGTGCTTGGCATCAACCTCAAGGGCAGCTTTTTTTCCATAAAGGAAGCCTCTGCCGCGATGAAGCCGGGCGGAAAAATAACCATAATAAGCTCCATCGCCTCCATGGTGGGCTTCCCCGGGCTTGCGCACTACTGCGCCTCAAAGGGCGGGGTGAACGGGCTTGTGCGGGCGGCGGCGCTTGAGCTTGCCCCCATGAAAATAAACGTGAACGCGGTTGCGCCGGGCGCGATTGAAACTCCCGGGGCGTCAGGCGCCATGGACGATGCCGCCCGCGCGCAGACCGCCTCGGCAATCCCGTGGAAGCGCTGGGGCACGCCTGCGGACATTGCGCACGCCGTTGCCTTCCTCTCGTCCGAAAAGGCGGATTACATCACAGGCCAGGTCCTGGTGGTGGACGGCGGCTGGACAATACAGTGATGGGCGGCAGCGCAAGCGGCAAGACGGGGGCGCTGCAATGCATCCTCCCTGGCGGGCAAGCCTGGCGCGGCGTGCGCTCGCCTGGGCCATGCCATCGGAAGGCTTCGCCATCGTATTTTAAACATTGGTTCGGCATAGGTTCCCATGGAAGGGCAGGAGGAATACGGCATCCAGGAAATCGCACCGGGGGGAGCAAGGAAAAAGCCCATCGACCTTCGGGCAGATGGCGAGGATTCGCCCCGGGCCGACAGCGATGCCATGATTGACATCGTGGAGCAGGCGCGCCACGTCCAGCGCGTTGCCGAAAAGATATACTTCCTGTCAGTGCTCAAGAGATTCGGGCTGGCTTTCGGCGGGATATTGCTTCTGCTTGGCACCCTTGGCGCCACTGCGTTTTTCCTTCTCTTTTTCGGCGTTTTTTCCACCGGGCTTCCTGCCAACATCGAGCTTCTTGTGGAGGTGGGGCTTGCCATGATAGCAATCATCCACATATTGGCAGGCTTGGCGCTTCTTGCAGGCTAGCATGCCTTTTTGCCTGAGTAAAGGACAAGGTATAGCGACGCCACCAGCAGCGCCAATGCCGAAAGCAGAACAACCCCGTTGGGGTTGAACGACGCTATTTTTGGCATGTAAAATTGCCCGGCATCTATCATGAAATAGAGGATGAAAAAAACAGCAGAGGAGAAGAGCAGCATGCCCCCGAATGCGATTTTCACGCGGGCCAGGCCTATCACATACAGGTAGTAGGCAAGCACCCCTGCCAGGAGCCACAGCATTCCGATGAGCAGCGCCTGCGGCTGCATGAAGAAGATGGCTACGATGCTAAGCGCAATGGCTGCCGAGGGGATGTACGGGTAGAACGGGACCCTGAACGGGCGCTCAAGGTTGGGCTGGCTCTTTCTCAGCGTTATGAGCGCATAGACCGATATCGCAATCGCCATGAAGTATGCGAAGTCGGTCAGGTATGCCACGAATGCGACCGCTTCGGTCGCGGCAAAGACGATTATGATTGCCGCGCTTGCCAGTATCGCATACGTGGCTGTGCCGTTCTTGCCTATTGACGCAAGCCTGCGCGGCAGGTAGCCGTCCCGCCCCAGGGCAAATGCGTTCATGGTCGCCGCGGTCATTGCCGCGTTGAGGGAAGTGGCTATGGCAAGAAGGCCGGCGATTGTGAACAGCAGCCTGCCATTCGCGCCCATTGCGGCATTTGCCGCATCCAGCACGGCATTCTCGGACGCCGCCACCACGGGAAGAGGAAGGATGGCAAAAACCGCAAGCGAGACGGAAACATAGATTGCCAGCAGGGCAAAAAGGGTGAGGATGATGGCAAGAGGTATTGTTTTCTTCGGCTCCCTGACTTCTGATGAGACCGAAACGATGTCCTCAAAGCCTATGAATGCTATGAAAAGCAGGGCGGCAGTTGAAAACGTGGCGCGCCAGTCTCCCCCCAGCATGCCTGCAAGGTATGCCCAGTCCCCCTGGCTGAAGGAAAAGAAAACGAACACCGCAAGCAGGATTACCAGCCCGCGACCATCGCGTTCTGCACGCGCTTGAGCGTGCTCATGCCAAGGTAAATCAGGAGCCCTGCTGCAGCCACGAATGAAATTGCGGTCAGGCCGATGGGGGCCGGCAGGATGATTTTCAGGAAATATGCGACGGCAATCGCATTGAACGCGGCATATACCATGTTGCCGAACCAGACAATCCAGCCTATGATGAACGGCAGCATCCCCTTGAACGCCCTTCTTGCGAAAACATAGTCTTCTCCCGAGGTGGGGATTGCGGTTGCAAGCTCTGCGTAGCAAAGCCCCACGAGCAAGGCAAGCACAAACGCTATGCATATCGATATGACTGCCTGCGTCCCAGCAAGCGAGCCTGCAAGCCCAAGCAGCAGGAATATTTCCGGGCCCAGTGCGCTGCCCACGCCAAGCATCACGCAGTCAAAAAGCGAGAGTTCGCGCCTGCCCATGGGCACAATTCCGCACGCATCCATTAAATTCATTGTGCCGCGCGAAAGGGAAAGCCGGCAGGCGCCCGCCTATTCCGTTGGCTTGCCGTCGTATTCCTCCGGCTGCGCGATTGCTTCCGCCTTTGTGCGGCGGACTGTCCTGTCGATGTGCTCGGGCGGCGAGTAGATGGTGTAAAGCTTCAGGTGCTCGCGCACGGACGCGTTCACCACGTTGTGCAGCGCGCCCGCAGGCACTATGGCGGCATCCCCCCCATGGACATTGTGCTTCACGCCGTCTATGAAAACAGCCCCCTCCCCCTTCTCGAACCTGAAGAACTGGTCCAGGTGCGGATGCGTCTCCTCTCCTATCTCCTCTCCGGGCGCAAGGCTCATGAGCACGAGCTGGGAGTGCTTGCCCGTGTAGAGCACGCGGCGGAAATCAGCGTTCTTCCCGGTCTGCTTCTCAATATGGACGATATAGCCTTTCAATGCCATTCAAATCCCCCCGCGTTTTCTTCCGCGCAATCCTTTTATTCCAGCCTGCCATGGCAAGCCGATTGCCTCAGTCCCCTATGCCCAGCTTCCGGTATGCGAAATGTTTCGGGAAGTCCGTGAGAAGTATCGCGCCTGCGCAAATGGCAAGCGTGATGCCTATCTCTGCCGCAGGCAATTTCTCCATTCCAACCCCGTAAGCGCCCATGAGCGTGAGCAGCGCAACCGCGAGCCACAGCGTGATTGCCACGTACCTGTGCGGCCAGGACTGCCAGAAATGCCCCCTCTCGCGCACAATGTAGATGCCCATCTGCCCGGTGTAGACAAGGGACAGGAGCATGAGCGTCTGCATGCCCCCCAAATCAAGGCGGAAGTAGCTCATGCCTGCGAAGAATACAATCAGCTCTATCAGGAAGAACAGCGACCCGACAAACACCGAGGCAAGCGTGATGCTCCTCAGGTCCCACATGTTCGGGTTCCTGGTGGCGCGCGAGTTGTCGATTGCCAAAGTCATGGTCAGAAAGTCGTTGATTATCATCATGGCAACAAGCCCGTTTATCGACACCACCACATCGTGGAAATAGAAAAAGCCCACTATGAGGATGAGCATGAACTGGATGGAGCGCGAGATTTTCTTGAGGGTCCATGTGAGCATGCGCTGGAATGCCTCGCGGCTCACCTTCACCGCCTCCAGTATGCTTGCGGTGCCCGGCTCGGTTATCACCATGCTTGCCGCTGCCTTTGCAACGTCGGTTGCGTTGCTCACCGCAAT
>JBAZTI010000002.1:14077-47134 GCA_041662045.1 Candidatus Micrarchaeia archaeon
ACCGCAATTCCCAGCTCCGCCTGCTTGAGCGCTGGCGCGTCATTCACGCCATCCCCTGTCATGCCCACCAGCTTCCCTCTCGACTGCAAGAGCTTTACCACCCAGAACTTGTCCTCAGGGTAAATCTCCGCAATCCCGTCGCACGCAAGCACCGCGTCGGCCTGCTCCTTTTCAGGCAGCTTCCGAATCTCGGCAATCCTCACGATTTTCCCGCCAATGCCTGCCTGCATTGCAATCTCGCGCGCAACCGCCATGTTGTCCCCTGTTATCATGATGGGCTTGATGCCTGCCTCGCGAAGCGCAGCAACAGTTGCTGCCGAGTCTGGGCGCAGCGGGTCGCCCAGCCCTATCACGCCGACCAGCGTCAGCTTGCCGAACTTGCCATAGTCTGAGCGCGCAACCGCAAGCGCGCGGCATCCTTTCTTCGAAAGCGCATCCACTGCCTTGGAAAGCGCATCACTCTGTTGCCTGCTTGTGCCCTTGCACAGCGAAAGTATGGTCTGCGGCGCGCCTTTCATCACAAGGAAGCGCTTCCCCCCTTCCTTCACCATTCCCTCCGCCCTCTTGGTGGCAGGCTCGAACGGCTTGTAGGAAATCTGCGTGCAGCCTGAAAGCGCGGCGCCTTCTGACTTTGCGTAGCCGAGTATGGCTGAGTCTATAGCGTCCTTGCTGCCCTCGCTTGAGGCAAGCGCGGCAAGCGCAAGCACGTCGCTCTCCCGCCCCCTGCCAAGCGGGATTGCGTCGCTCACCTGGAGCTCGTTCATCGTGATGGTGCCTGTCTTGTCCAGGCAGAGCACCTCCACCGAAGCGGCGCTTTCAAGCGAGTCCAGCTTGGTGACCAGTATGTTCCTCCTGGACAGGTCGGTTGCGCCCTTGGACTGCGAAATGGTGAACATCATGGGCAGCGCCGCAGGGATTCCTCCCCCGATGAACAGCACGGCAAACGTGAGGATGACAACAGGCTTCACGTCAATTGTGAATGCGTATGCCAGGATGACCAGGAAGAGCGCCGCGCCTATGTAGGCTACATAGCGCGAAATCGTGAACATTATCTCCTCAGTCTTTGACTTGGGCTTTGCGATGCTTACAAGCTCCACGGTTTTTCCGAAATACGTCCTCATGCCCGTGTTCACCACAACGCACTTCGCCTCGCCCCGCTTCACCACCGAGCCGGTGTATATCACGCTGCCCTCCTTTGCCTCGACAGGCAGGGACTCGCCCGTGAGCGCCGCCTGGTCTGCGGATATGCTTCCGGAGAGTATCTTCGCGTCCGCAGGCACCACGTCGCCCAGGCCCACCATTATGGTGTCTCCTGGTACAAGCTCACGGGCATCGAGGGTTTTCCATTCGCCGCCTGCGCCCGGGCCGCCGCCCCGCAGCACTCTTGTTTTTATTGTCAGTTTCTTCTTGAGGAGGAGAAGCGCCTTTTTCGAATCGTGCTCGTTGTAGAATGCGACCGCGCCGTTCACGATGACCAAAAAGCCAAGCACGTATGCGTCGAACCGGTTGCCTATGAGATAGCACATTATCGCCGCAAGCTCCAAAAGCCAAGGGATGGGCCCCCAGTAGTGGGAGAGGAACTCCGCGTAGATGTTTTCCTTCTTCTCCGCGACCTCGTTGTAGCCGAACTCGGCCGCGCGCTTTTCAGCCTCTGCAACAGACAGCCCCTTTTCCGAGGCATCAAGAACGGACAACGAATCTTTCACGCTCATTTTCTTGAAGTCCGTTGTCGCCCTGGTTTCCATCCTACCCCTCATGCGATGCATTCGCGCCCTAGATATATAAATAAATCTTGCCCGGCTAGTTCCAAGCATAGGGGTGTCTACATGGGTTCTTTCCGCTCAGGCGCATTCTGCATGCTTTCCGCGTTCCTCCTCCTTCTTCCGGGCGCGGCGTCCGCGGCAGACCCGCAGACCGTCGCCGTTGCGACGGTAAGCCTTGGCAGCTACTCATTTGGCAGCTGGGCCACCTCGGCGGTGCTTGTGGGCCTTGCCTGCGTGCCAGGGGTCTCGGACTGCGCATCCATCTCATACTGCACTGACGCCGCAAACGCGTGCGACCCTGCTGCAGGGGGGGCAGAATACGGCGGCCCCATAAGCATTTCCGGCGAAGGCACGACGTACGTGCGCTATGCGAGCAACAGCAGCGCAGGCGCATGGGGCGACACGGGCTCAAGCATGGTGAAAATAGACTCCATTGCGCCGGCAATCTCGCTCTCCGATGACGCTTCCACTGGCTGGGTGCAGTCGGACACGCTCTCCGTGTCAGCCTCGGATTCAGGCTCAGGGCTTTTGGGCGTGAAATGGGCGCTCCGCGCTGATTCCGCATGCGGCACAGGCCAGGACGGCGAGCTTGATTCCGGCTCAAACGGCACCTCCATCCTTGCAAACAACGATTCCGCCCATCAGGGGAAATACGCCTGCTTCAGGGCACAGGATGCTGCGGGGAACAGGAACTACACAGTCTCCTCGCAAATCGCCCGCCTTGACACCACAGCCCCGTCGGTGGATGCAGGGGGCAACGCGCAGGCAAATTCCCCGTTCACCCAGAACGCGACCGCCTCTGACTCAGGCAGCGGGCTCTCGTCCTACTCCTGGTCCAAGTCATCCGGCCCAGGGTCCATTTATTTCGGCTCCTCCGGCTCAATCGCCACCACGGTGAGTGCGGATGCGGACGGGACATACAACATCAGCCTATCGGCAGCCGACGCGGCAGGCAACAGCGCATCCGACAGCTTCCTGCTTTCATGGGACCGCTCTGCCCCGGCCATATCGGTTGCCAACCCTGGAGGCGCAGCCGCGCGCTTCAAGCTCCTTTCGGCATCCTCGTCCGAAGGCACGCTCATGATGGCATTCGCAGGCAACCAGTCGTGCAACTCCTCGCTCACCTTTGCAGCCTATGCGCCCCTCAACTTCTCATCGGATGCAGACAACGGCAGGCAGGTGTGCTACATGGCAGTGGACGCGCTCGGGAACACGGTGTTCGCCCTTTCGGATGCCATCTCGGGCGTGGTGCCTGCCAGGCCTGAAATCACGCTGCTCGGGGAGCCCTCTGCCACCGTGGAGGTGCACAGCGGCTATTCGGACGCAGGCGCAACCGCGTCGGACAACTACGACGGCGACATCACTGCGAACCTTACTGTGGAAAGCACGGTGAACACAAGCACGCTTGGCAACTACACTGTGGCTTACAGCGTGGTGGACTCGTCGGGGGCGGCCGCCAGCGCAATCCGGGCGGTGCGCGTGGTGGACACCACGCCGCCTGCCATCACCCTCCTTGGCAACTCCACTGTGAAGGTGGAAATCAACAGCCAGTATGCCGACGCAGGCGCAACGGCGTCGGACAACTACGACGGCGACCTGGCATCGAAGCTGGCGTCAAGCGGCCATGTAAACACTGCCATCGAAGGCACCTACCTCCTTACCTACTATGTGGAGGATTCGTCTGGCAACAAGGCGGCGCAGGCGACAAGGACGGTGGTTGTGGGCAACAGCCTCATGCCAATCCTCACGGGCATAGGCGCATTGGCCCTGCTTGCCATCCTCGCAGGGGCAGCCTATGTGCTTTTCTTCAATAAAAAAAGGCGCGGGCTCTGACGCTTCGGGCTATCCTTGCGGCAGGCCATCACTGATGAAAATGCCCTGCATGTGCTCAGCCGCAACGATGAAATGGCCCTGCGCATCGCCGAATTCCCTCTTTCGCAGCGCGGCATAAGCCAGCTTCAGCTCGCCTGCCAGCTTCCCAAGATAGGGCTCATCGCTTTTCCCAAGCCCTTCCAGCATGTAGTATATCTCCTGATAGTTCCCTGCTCTCCCGGGCTCCTTGGCAAACATCACCAGCCTGCCAAGCAGCCAGGCGTCGCGCAGCACCCGCAGCGAATTTTCCCTCAGGCGCGCGCGCTCCGCGCGCAGAGCAACCTTGCTGTCGCGCCAGCCGCCGGCCCTGTTGCGCACTGAGGTGAAGACAGCGCAGGCAGCCCAAATCGCGAAGTCCCTTTTGTTGCCAGGGGGCATGCCGGATGCCTCCTTCAGCATGCCCGCCGCCTTTTCCAGCCTTGCGGCTGCCACCGTGCGCTTGACCGCAGCCCTTTTTTTCGCAAGCACCCCTTTGCCAAAGCCTTCCAGCGCTGCAACCGCAATGCCCAAATCCTCGTTGCCGTGCCTTCCCTTGTCCGTAAGGATTGCGTTTATCAGGTCAAGTGCGCCAAGCGCCTTTTCCGTCTCTTCAATTTCCTTTCCGTAGCTTTCGCTTATGTGCGCAAGCATGCGCACCGCTGTGATTATCGGGAGGGTTTCTTTCACTTCCTTGTGCGGCATCCTGTCCTGCCGAAGCCAGCCTTCCACTTCCCTCCAGCCTTTTCCAGAAAGCGCTTCAGCATCCTCCCTGCCAAAGCCCACTGTAACCTTGCCGGCATCCACCATCATGCCCAGCTCCTCTGGCTTGAGGGTCTCAACAGCCGCCCCGTTCCTGTCCCTGCCCAAAATCACGGCGCCTGCCAGCCTTGCACGTGCCATCAGCCCTCCTGCTGCCTTATCAAAAAAAGCCTTCCTTTCCCATGCCCTCTGCTGCGCAAGCTCGCCTGCAAGCTGCCTGGCTCCGCTTCCTGCCCTCACAATCCCTGCCATGCAAACACGGCTGGAAATGTGCTGCACAGTGCTTTTAAATGCGGCTTTCTGGAAAAAGATCAATCAAAGCGCGCGCCGAATCGGCCCCCCTCCCAGGCACGCATTTCCCCCATATACCGCGCAAACCTGCCCGGGCGCAATCCCCTCCACGGGCTCAAGGCACTCCACCTCGAGCGTGCGCGCGCCTTTCCCTTTCGGGGTGATGGCCGCCTGGACTTCAGGCTGGTGCGTCCTTATCTGCACCATTGCGGAAAACCTGCGCGCAGGCGGCCTGGCAAGCCAGTTGAACTTTTCCACCATGAAGCGTTTCCCCAGCACGCGCGCGCGGTCGCGCGTCACAACAAGCGCGTTTCCCTTCACGTCAAACCCCTTCACAAAGTGCGCGGAGGGCAAGCCCAGCCCCTTCCGTTGCCCTATTGTGTAAAGGAAAAGCCCATAGTGCGTGCCCACCCTCCTTCCTTCCTCATCCACAATGGGGCCTTCGCGCTTGCCGAGCTTTTCGAACAGGAACGGCTTCATTGCGCGCTCTGAAACAAAGCACAAGTCCTGGCTCTGCCTTATGCCTGCGTAAAACCCCAGCCCTTCCCTTATCGCAATTTCATATACCTGCTGCTTTGACAGGCCTCCGAGCGGCAGCACAAGGCTGGGCAGCCACGCGCGCGGGACAAGGCACAAGCCATATGTCTGGTCCTTTTTCATGTCGGCAGCACGCAACAGCCTGTTGTTTTTTATTTTCGCATAATGCCCTGTCGCCACGTACTTTATCCCGTGCTTTTTCGCCCAATCGAACAGTTTCTTTATCTTGAGCTCGCGGTTGCACACCAGGCAGGGGTTTGGCGTGCGCCCCTTTTTCAGCTCATCCACAAAGTAGCCCATCACTTCCTTCTCGAACTCGCGCTCCACATTATATATATGATGCGGCACCCCGAGCTTTCCGCACACGCGCGCGGCATTGCCGAAAGACTCGCGCGTGCAGCAGGCGTTTTCCTTAATCTCGTTGCACCTGTCCTTCCACACCGCCATCTTAAGCGTCACGCCCACGGGCTGCCAGCCCTGCTTTTTCAGAAGAAGGAGCGCGACCGACGAGTCCACCCCGCCGGAGAGCCCAACCGCGATGCGCCTGCCCCCTGCCTTCCAGCCCCTGGAAGCTGCGCCGGGGAGCCCAACCGCTATCTTGCCTTTTTTTTGCATTCCGATTGCACCTGCTCTATGCATTCTTGTCAAGCTCCTCGTGCACTTCCGGGTGCTTGTGCAGCGGGTCCATGCGCGCCTTCACCTCAAGCTCGGAAATCCTGTGCTTCATGTTCTGGAACTGCTTGCCCAGGTCCTTCTTGCTCTTTCCCATATGAACACCTGCCTGTGTTGGTGTGGCAGCGCGTTAATAAAAGCCTTGCCTGCGCAATCGCACCATGGAGAATTACACAAAGGCATCCATTGCCGTCCTCGCGCTTTCGTTCGCCCTTTCCCTTTACTTCTACCCCTCCATGCCTGGGACTATGGCATCGCACTGGGGGCTTTACGGCGAGGCGAACGGCTACTCAGGCAAGGATTTCGCGCTCTTCTTCCTCCCCCTCCTGTCCATCGCCGTCTTCGCCCTGCTGTCCTATCTCCCGAAAACCGACCCGATAAAGGAAAACGTGGCGAAAAACAAGCACGTGTACGGATGGCTGGTGTTTGCCGTCCTGGCATTCCTGTCCTACGTGCATCTTCTCTCCATCAGATACAACCTTGGCGCCCTATCGAGCATAGGCCCGGCAATGTCACTGGGTTTTGCCTTCCTTTTCTACTTCATCGGGGATGCAATGGGGAAAATGAAGCGCAACTGGTTCATGGGCATCAGGACGCCATGGGCAATGGGCAGCGATGGCAACTGGGCAAAGACGCACGCGCTTGGCGGGAAGCTTTTCAAGGCGTGCGCGGCGCTCTCGCTTTTGGGCGTGGTTTTCGAAAGATTTGCAATCATCCTCGTGATAGTGCCTGTTCTCCTCGCGGCAATCGCGTGCTTCGTGTATTCCTACTTGCTGTACAGGAAAGAAGGGGGAAAGGGAAAAAAGAAAGGGCGCTGATTAAAAGTCAGGACTGCTCAATGTACGCGCGCAGCACCTCTGCCACGCTCCACGCCTGCGAAATGCACCCGCCCGGCTTGCCCGTGTCCCCTCCGTATATCTCAGGCAGGCTTCCCACCCCATATGCCTCAAGCTGCTGCGTGAAGGGGAGAAGAAGCCCCAGGCAGGCGTCAGGCGTGGCGCCAAGCGAGGCTTTTGCGTCAATGTAGGCGCCCATGAGCCAGGGCCAGGCGCAGCCGTTGTGGTATGCAAAATCGCGCTCCCTCATGCTTCCCCAGTATGCGCCCCGGTAGTCGGGGTCGGACGGCGACAGGGTGCGAAGCCCCACTGGAGTGAGGAGCTCTGATGTCACCTTGCCAAAAACAGCCTCCCTCGCAGCCTTCCCCAACGGGGAATACGGAAGCGATGCTGCAAACAGCTGGTTGGGCCTCACTTTCGCGGAATCAGGCTCCAGCACGTCGAACAGGCACTGCTGCTCACTGTTCCAGAATTTCCCAAACGACGCGCCGCATTCCCTTGCCAGGCCTGCGCACCTGTCCGCAAACGCGGCATCCATGCGCCTGAAAACCCTCTTTGCAATCATAAGCGAGCTGTACCAAAGCGCATTCACTTCCACGGGCTTTCCCCACCTTGGCGTCGGGCAGGAGCCGTCCTCGAACTTGACGTCCATCCAGGTGAGGTTGGAGCCTTGCTTGCCTGCAATTAGCAGCCCGTCGGAATCTACTGCAATGCCGTTTTCAGTGCCTTGCACGTATCCCTCCACAATGCCTTTCATGGCGGGCAGGAATATTTTCCTGGCAAATGCGGCATCCCTGCAGGCATCGACGTACCTTGACGCCGCATGCACGAACCAAAGCGAGGCATCCGCGGAATTGTAGCAGGGCGCGCCTCCCTCGCCAATGAAGTTCGGCAGCTGCCCGTCCTTCACCTGCGATGCTGCTTTCGCAAGCGCTTCACGCGCCTGCCGCAGCCTTCCTGTGCAAAGGAGCAGCCCTGGAAGCGACACCATGCTGTCCCGCCCCCATTCCCCAAACCAGGGGTAGCCTGCCATTATCGCCGCCTTCCCCTCTCTCTTCCCAACAAACGAGTCAGCCGCAAGCAAAAGCGAGGACAGGAATGCGTCATCCTTCCTCTTGATTTTCCCGGCAGCGCCCTCCACGGCATTTGCGCGCGCAAGCGCCGAGGAGAATTCCTTGCGCAAGTCCATTTTCCTCGCATTGCCCTCGCACGCGGCAATGAAGAACTCGCAGTCGCCCTTTGCTTCCATGGAAAATGCGCCCGGCGAAAAGAAGTGCTCAGTGCACTCCGCCCCCTGCTCCGAGTCGCGCGCAAAGAAAAAGTTGTAATACCACTGCCCGCCAGGCGAGTAGGCGCACAGGTCAGACGTGAGCGAGGCTTCCATGCCATTGCATCTTGCGCGCACGGAATTCCTCCCCGCATTTGTTTCATATGCGGGCGTGCCCTGCGAGATTTTGTTCATCCCCCTGAAGCACAGCATGGGCCGGATTTCCATGGAAAACGCCTGGCTGGCAAACACCGCGTAGCGCACGCCAAACGCGTTTTTCCTTGCCAGGGGGAACACTGTCTTTTCAACGGTGGTGCCTCCGAAGCAGTACTGGAACGTGGGCAGGGGGGAAGAGGCGAATGCGGCAAGGCGGGAAATGCCGTCCGGGTGAACTGCCCCCCTGTACTGGCTGGCTGACAGTGAAAAGCTCCCCTCCTTTGTTTCCACAGCCTCCTCAAGCTTTGGGACAAGCAGGCTGCGCACCCCGCTGTTCTCGGAAACGAGCAGGCCGTGCTGCCTCCTGGTGCTGGCAAAGGCGATTGACGATGACGCAAGCCCGCCCGACGGGTTGGGAAGCGCCCATTCGAGCAAAAGCGCCCTTTCCTGCGCAAAAGGCCCCTTCAGGAATGCCATACGGCGGTTTCCCATACATTTAATAAAAAAGCATGAGTTAGCCCCCTGAAACAGGAGGGGTGAAAGGTAGGTTGATTTGCACATCGCAATGCTAGGTTGGGAATTCCCCCCTGCCATCACCGGAGGGCTTGGGGTGCACTGCTTTGAGCTAGTCTCCAGCCTGGCAAATCTCGGGGTGGACGTCGACTTGTACCTTCCCAAGCAAAAGGCAGCGCCGCAATCCCCCCACAGCCGCGTCAGGATAATCGAGGTGGGCGGAGGGCAGAAGGTGGGCGCGTACGGGCACGCATTCGGAGCCGCAGGCAATGGCAACTACTCGCGCGACCTCATTGCCGCCATAGACGAATTCGCCCACCTGTCATCTGCGGCACTTCGGGCAAGCGGCACGCGCTACGACCTGGTGCACTGCCACGACTGGCTCACCATCCCTGCTGGGCTGATGGCGCGCGACGCGCTGAAGCTCCCGCTTGTCCTCACCATGCACAGCACGGAATACGACCGCAACCCCTTCCCGTGGAGCTGGATTTCGGACATCGAGGCGCTCGGCGTGAAAAGCGCGGACTTGTCCATTGCGGTGAGCAACAAGATGAAAGGCATGCTCATGGAGAAATTCGGAGCGGACGGGGGCAGGGTGCGCGTAATCTACAACGGCATCGACATCTCCAAGTACAAGAAGGGCAATCACGCCCCCGGCAGGGAAAAGCTCGTGCTTTTCCTCGGGCGGCTTGCGCACCAGAAGGGGCCGGAGCAGTTCTTGCTCGCGGCCAAAAAAGTGCTAAAGCACGATTCCAGCGTGCGCTTTTTGGTGGTGGGCGAAGGGGGCATGCTTCCCAGGCTCATCTCGCTCTCAATCGAGCTTGGGATTGCGGACAGGGTGTCCTTCTGGGGCTTTGTGCCCGAGGAGGAAAAGAGGAGCATCTATTCCCTTTGCAGCGCCTATGTCATGCCGAGCGTGAGCGAGCCGTTCGGCATCTCCGCGCTTGAGGCAATGGCAAGCGGCACGCCTTGCATACTTTCGAAAAACTCGGGCGTGCGCGAGGTTGCGAGAAACTGCCTGCTGGTGGACTTCTGGGATGTGGACGAGATGGCGTCCCAGATACTTGCGATACTGCGCTACCCCTGCCTGTCTCGCGTGATGTCCGCAAACGAGATACAGGACGCTGCAAGGCTTGGCTGGCAGGAAACCGCGAGGCAAACCCTCGGGGTTTATAATGAGGTTTTGAGAAAGGCTAAATGACCGGAAGGTACTGAAATGGCAAGCATATGCATGTATTTCCAGGTGCACCAGCCCCTCAGGCTGCGCAAGGTCTCCCTGCTCAACGTGCTCTCCGGCCAGGTGCCCCCCTCCCCCAAGGACGCCTACTTCAACCGCGAGCTCAACGAGCAGATATTCCGCAAGGTGGCGGCGAAATGCTACCTGCCAACCAACGAGCTCCTCCTCAGGCTCATCGAGGAGCACGGCGGCGATTTCCGCTTCTCCTTCTCGCTTACCGGCGTGTTTTTGGAGCAGTGCGAGATGTTCGGCAAGGACGTGCTCGATTCCTTCAAGCGCCTCGCCGACACAGGGAAGGTGGACTTCCTTGCAGAAACCTACTACCACTCTCTTGCCTCGTTCTACCGCGACGGGTCTGAATTCGACGCCCAGGTGAGGATGCACCACGAGGCCATCCGCTCGCTCCTTGGCGTGTCGCCGCAAGTGTTCCGCAACACAGAATCCATCTTCTCAAACGGGATAGCGCTGCGCGCGGAAAAGCTCGGCTACCGCGGCATCATCGCCGAAGGGATAGAGCGCGTGCTTGGCTGGCGCTCGCCCAACTACCTCTATTCCGTGAAGGGCTGCGACAAAATCAAGGTGCTCATGCGCAACTACCAGCTTTCGGACGACATGGGCTACCGCTTTTCCGCCAAGGGCTGGAAGGAGTGGCCGCTCACCGCGGAGAAATACGCTGGCTGGCTTGCAAAGTGCGACGGGCAGATGGTCAACATCTTCATGGACTTCGAGACGTTCGGGGAGCACCACTGGCACGACACGGGGATTTTCTCCTTCCTGCGCCACCTGCCCTCGGCGTGCCTTGCGCATCCCAACCTGAACTTCCGGATGGCGCGCGAGGTCGCGGAATGGGACGCGCGCGGGGAGATGGACATCCCCTACCCGACGTCCTGGGCGGACATGGAGCGCGACCTGTCGGCGTGGCTTGGCAACGACATGCAGCACGCATGCTTCGAGGCGATGGAGTCCCTCGGGGATGCCGCGCGCAGGCAGGGCGGGGAGTCGCTCGAGGCGTGGCGGTTGCTGCAGAGCAGCGACCACCTCTACTACCTGTGCACCAAATCCCTTTCGGACGGCGACGTGCACAAGTATTTCTCCCACTACGACAACCCCTACGAAGGATTTATTAATTACATGAATATTATTCAGGACTTCAAGTCGAGACTAGGAGGTGCATGAAATGCAAAAGGACTGTGTGCCAGGGAAGGAGTTTGTCTTCAAGGCTCCGGACGGCAAGGAGATGGCGCGCGCCAGGAACGTTCCTGAGCTTTTCGCGCGCATAAAGTCCGTGCCGCTTGCAAGCGTGCTCTACCACGCGAATGGCAAGCACTTTTCCCCGTGGCTCGAGATGATGGGCGAGCACATACTCGCCATCAAGGCAAAGACCGTGTTCGGGAACGACGAGAAGGTCAGGGCTGCGCTCTCCAGGCTGTACAAGTAGGCGCACGCCATCCAGGCAGCGGACATGGCCTGCCCCAGGCCCCCTCCCAGTCCCTGCAACATTTTTATACTAGCCGCAGGCATAATCAAGCCGTGGGAAGGGAAACAGGGGGCAAATTTCGCATGCCCGCCGGCGCGCGCCTGAAGCACATGCTCTGGGGCGCGCTCCTTGCGGCCTGCGTGGTGGCGTTCTTCGCGATTGCCATCATCCTCCTTGCAGTGGATTTCGGCGTCATCCCGCCGCTTGCCGAGGGCACATCATACTTGCTTGAGACTGTCGAGCTTTGCGCCATACTCGTGTTTGCAATCGAGCTTGCCTCGCGCTACAGGCGCACGCCCGACAAGAAAAAGTTCCTGGCGCAAAACTGGCTCGCCATCCTTGCCATCCTCCCGGTGGGGGTCTTCATCCGCTCCTTCCGGGCAGCCGAGGGCATGGGCCTGCTGCGCCCCCTCCAGGGCACATTCAGGCTTGCAGAGGCGGACTTCCTGATGCCTGCCATCGCGGTTTCCGGCCGCCCCCTGCTTGCGCTGCACAAATGGCTTGCGAACTTCCACGTGTTTCGGGACTTCTTCGCGCTTGCAGGCTACTTTGCCCGGCGTTTTTTCAGGTAGCCGCCCGGGCATGTGCTTATCCCGAGCACCGAGTAAACCAGGCAGGTGCCATACGCAGCTGTCCCGACCAGGAGAAGCCCGAGCAGCAGGAGCACGTACGACCACGGCATGGGCACGCTGCCTGTGACATACGAGCCTATGAAAACCAGCGCAAGCGCGGCGCGCACAGCCTTGTCGATGTCACCGACATTCCTTTCCCCCATTTCCATCCCAGCACCTCCAGTTTCATTCCTGCCTCGTATATACCTGCCCGCACTGCACCCCGCTTATCGAGACGTTTATGTAGTCGCCCCTCGGCTCCCCCGGGAAATCGCACGAGAGTATCTCGTACAGCGGCATCCCGAGCACAGGGTCGCCCCTTATCGCCTTCTTCGCCACCGTGTTGTCGCACGCCCATGTCATGGTGTCGCCGTCGGAAAAGCCGCCAAAGGCCACCGCCCACACGTATGTGTAGGAAGAAAAGTCGCGCACCACCGTCGCGTTGTCTATGCTGCATTCCCCGCCGGCCATTTTCCTGGCCTCGACAATGGCGCTTGCGCACTCCCTCCCGTCCACGCTCACCGTGATATTGTGCGTGCCCGGCTCGCCGAGCCTGCATTTTTCCTCTATAACCAGCGTGCCCTCGCTCTGCAGGTGCCGTGTCCTGTTCCCGCACTTCACTTCTATCCGCGCGCTGCCTGGAAAGCTCGCATTGAGCGAGAATTCAACCTCCTCCCCGGCAATCACCGTGCCCTGCCCCACTGCAAGCGTGCAGTTGGCGCGCAGCCCCCCTCCCTCAGGAGGCGTTGCAGGGGGCGCCTGGGGCAGGACCTGCCCCGCAACATCCACGGCATTCTGCACCACCTGCCCCTGCATGCCCTCGTTTGGCCTGGGCTCGGACGCGCACCCTGGCAGCAGGAGGGCGCATATGGCCAGCAGCGGCAGAACCCTTTCCATGCACGGGCTTCGGAGCCGCGCTTTATAATTTTTGCTGCCCCATCCCCTTCGGTGGTATCGTGAAGCGTGAAATCCTCCCCCTGTCCATAATATTGCTCATGTTCGCAATCGGGATGTATTCTGGCCCGCTGGTTAAGGTGAACGCGCTCGGGCAGGTGCCGTCGCAGTGGGGCTCTGCAGGGCAGGTGGTCTCCTGGGAAAGCAAGGAAACCGCCCTTTACCTCATCCCCATCCTCGCCGCCATCTTCTACATCTCATTCATCATCGTGCCCCGCATCGGGATATGCAGGGACGGGGCAGAGCAGTTCGCCAGCCAGTTCCACGGCTTCAAGGTCATCTTCGTCTTTGTGATGGGCGTGATTTACGTAGCCACGCTGCTCCCTGCCCTTGGCATATGGGGCAGCTTCGACCTCATCTATGTGCTGGTGCCGGCAATTGCGCTCATATTCTTCTATATCGGCCACATGCTCAACATCAGGCACGACGGGAGCATAGTGGGCATAAGCGAAAGCACAAAGGCCGCAAGCGAGGAGGTGTGGCGGAGCACCAACAGGTTCGGCGGCAGGCTCTTCTGGTTCTGCGGCGCGCTCATACTGGTCTCGCTCATTGCGCCGGCCGACGCGCGGCTTTGGTTCCTGGTAGTCCCCCTCATCTTCTGCGCGTTTGCCGTCTTCGCCTATTCCGTCTGGGAGTACCGTAAGGCAAAGCGCATGCAGGCAAGGGGCAAAGGAGCGGGCAAAGGCAAAAAGCGCAGGAAGTGACGCACGCCGCCCGGGCTGCCGCGCAGGATAGCGAAAAGGAAGAAGAAATAGGGGGATTGGCGCCTTTCAGCATCAGGATAAGCTATGTTTAGTGGGATTCCTGCTCTTTGAATGGCGCTTTCACAAACCCACGCCCGAAGCCACCCTATTTGCGCCATGCGCAAATGGGCCCCTTTTTGCTTTCAGCAAAAAGTGGGGCGCCTTAAGGCGCTGGTAAAGGCAGCTTATCTTTCGCATTGCATTATCCAAATCCAACACAGAAGCCCACGCCTTTAGGCGTGGGTTTGTGTCACTTCTTGCCGCTCTCGCGCCTGTGCTCCGCGTAGTCCACGAACCGCGCGATTGCGCGCATTGCTGATGACGGGGAAGCGTAAGCGGGCACGCCGTAGCTTTCCAGTATCCTCTTGTGCATCTCGGTGTACTCCCCGCCCGTGCACACCGCGATTATGGGCTTTTTCCCAAGGTCGGACGCGCGTATGGCGATGTTCACCACGCCCGAGTCTATCGCCGCGGTCTGGAAAAGTATGATGAGAAGTATGATGTCCACGTTCGGATCCTTCATCATTGCGTTTATCGCAACCTCGTACCTGTGCGAGTCCGCGTCGCCTATGATGTCAAGCGGGTTCCTCACGTTCGCATAAGGCGGAAGTGACCGGCGGAGGGACGCATTCGTCGCATCCGACAGCCTGGCAAGCGCCAACCCCTCTGCATCAAGCGAGTCGGTGGCAAGCACCCCCATGCCCCCTCCGTTCGTGATTATGCCCACCCTCTTCCCCCTTGGGAGGGGCTGGTCGAAAATCTTCGCAAAGTCAAACAGCTGCTCCAGCGTCTCGGCCTCGATGACGTGCGCCTGGCGGAACGCCGCCCTGTACGCCTCTGCCGCGCCGGCAAGCGCGCCGGTGTGCGACTTTGCCGCCTCGGCGCCAGCCGCGCTCTTCCCTGCCTTTATCACCACTATGGGCTTTTTCGGCGTTATCCTCCTTGCCGCCTCAAGCAGCCTCTTGCCGTCCTTCACCCCTTCCAGGTAAACCACGATTATCTCCGTTTCATCATCATCCGCAAGGTACTCAAGCAGGTCGCACTCGTTTATCACCGCGGCATTCCCGTAGGACACGAACTTGCTCATGCCGATGCCTGCGCGCGCCGCCAGGTCCACTATGCAGCCGCCCACGGCGCCCGACTGCGATATGAACGCGATTTTCCCCACGCGCGGCCTTCCCAGCTTGTAGATGGGCAGGAAAACCGAATCCACCCTGGTTGCAGGGGTAAGCACGCCCATGCAGTTGGGGCCGATGAGCGCAATGCCGTATTTCTCCGCAATCGCGGCTATTTTCCTCTCCTCGTCAGCCTTGCCAACCTCGGAAAAGCCGCCTGTTATGAGCACCACGCCGCGCACCCCTTTCTTCCCGCACTCCTCAAGCACGCCCGCCACCGCGGCGGCAGGGACTGCGATGACTGCGGAGTCCACCTTTTCCTTTATGCGGAGCACGCTCCTGTACGAGCGCAGGCCCAGTATGTCCTCCCCGTTCAGGTTTACCGGGTATATCTTCCCGCCGAAGCCGCCGTCCACGAAGTTCTTCACGATGACGTGGCCTATCTTGTTCGGCTCGCGGCTTGCGCCTATGACCGCAATGCTGCCCGGGTGGAACACCGCGTCCAGGTTCCTGATTTTTTTCGGAAGCGCCATTTTCTCGCCTACTTCAGCATCCTCATGTCCACTGCAACGCATCCCTTCTCGTCTGCCATGAGCGGGTTGATGTCGAATTCCGCCGGGTCCTCCTTCTGCAGGAGGTTCGAGGCCTTCACAAGCGTGCCCACAAGCGCAGCCATGTTCACGGGCTTCCTTCCCCTTGCGCCGGCAAGTATGGGGTATGCGCGAAGCTCGCGGATCATCTCCCCGGCGTCCTTTTCCGTTATGGGGCACACGCGGAAAACCACGTCGCGCATGACCTCCACGAATATTCCCCCCATGCCTAGCATGATGAGCTGCCCGAACTGGGGGTCGCGCTTGCCGCCTATTATGAGCTCGACTCCCTCGCTTCCCGCCATCCTCTGCACAATGATGCCGTCTATCCTCACGTGCGAAAAGCGCGCCCGCAGGAGGTCGTGCCCCTTCTGCACCTCGTCTGAGCTTTTCAGCCCAAGGAGAACGCCCCCCCTGTCGGTCTTGTGGAACACCTGCGATGAGAGTATCTTGAGCGCAACGGGGTATCCCATCCCCTCAGCAGCCTTGACTGCCTGCGCGCGAGTGGAAGCCACCTCTGTCCTGGGATAGCTTATCCCATATTCCGAAAGCAGCGGGAAATCCATGGTATCATTCCTAGCCCAGCTTCAAAATCGAGGTATAGACCGCGCCTGCAACTATCGCGGCTGCCAGGAAAAGCAGGAGCAGCCATGCCCAGTACTCGGCAATGTAATACCTCAGCTTGGATGCCATCCTGCGCTTGTGCACCTGCTTCTTCATTTCCTCGGGGCCCAGGGGGGCGGAATGCCCCTCGGGCGTTTCCCCGCCATCCTCTCTCTCATGCTTCTCATGCGCATGCCCGCCATGCTTCTTTCCATGGGGCTCGCGCTCCTCCTTGTCCAGCCCGCGCAGTATGTGGAATATGTCGTCCTTCTCCCCTTCCTCCTCCTTCCCTTTCTCCGCCTCGGGCTGCTGCGCCGCCGCATGCGCGGCCGGCGCCCCCTGCACCTTCACGCCCCCTGTGGAGTTGAAGCCCTGCTCTGTGAGCATGAGGCTGGCTTTTGCCGAGCGCACCTCATAGTCTATGAACCCCTGCGCCGCCAGCTTGTTTATGTGGTATGCCAGGTCCCCGCTCCTTATGTTGAGCTGGGCCTGCAGCGCCTCAGGGTCCTTTGCCCCGCCCGCAAGGGCATGCAAAAGCGCATTGTCCAGCGGCTCGATGGGCTCGGATGCCTTCTTTTCCGCAAGCGCCATTATCCCCTTGCCGGCATCAGTGGCTGCCACCTTGCTTATCCCGCCAATCGACGTCTCGATGCTTATGTACCCCTTTATCTTCACGGTGCCAAGCAGGTTGGCTGTCTCGAAAAATGAGGTGTTTATCGTGCTCCCGAAATTCTCTACGGACGAGCCGTCGTCTATCTTTTTCAGGATGACCAGGTCAAGGAAAGTTAGCTCGTTCATGTTGCCCCCAGCGCTATCCTCGGATAACTTTTATATACTCTCGCACAGGCGCGCGGGCCGCACTCCTTTGGGAACTCTGCGGAGTTCGTTCCACCCGCGCCCGGTTAGCAACCATTATATTCATTCATGCCTGACAACTCCAAGCGGTGTTTCATTCATGCGTACCGACCTTGCGGCAGCATTGGTTTTTTTCCTCCTTCCAGCGCTTGCCTTCCCAGCCACAACGATAGGCGGCTGTCAGGAACTCAACATATCCGGCGAAACATACCTCCTCAACCAGTCAGCGAACATAAGCGGCGCAACCTGCTTTTCCATAACCGCGGCAAACATCACGCTTGACTGCAATGGCTCATCAGTGGCTGGCAACAGCACGGTTGGCACCTACGGCATCTACTCTGGCCAATACAACACCTCGATAAAGAACTGCAATGTAAGCAATTTCAGCGCAGGGATATTCTTCAACAACAGCAATTACGGCCTGATACGGAACACAACATCGCGTTCGACAGATACGCATGGCGGGAGTGAAGGGATAAGGCTTGACCACAGCAACTTCAATGCAATAACCAACATAGTCGCATCCTCAGAATGCGGGACTTGCGCTGGCGTCAAGCTTTCCAATTCAAGCAATAATTCCCTCTCAAGCATAAACGCGTCGGTAACATACGGATATGGCGTATTGACCCAATCAACATCGGGCCTGTCGGAAAACAATGCCCTCACAAACATAACCGCCTACTCAAACCACGGCATGGGCGTCGTATTCGCAACAGGAACCACAAACACAACAATGACAAACAGCTCCGGGTCATCAAATTCAAGCTTTGGGTTCTATTCGGATTTCAGCGCCTCGAACACATTAACAAACTCCAATTTCTCATCGCTTTCAGGAAAGGGAATCGAAATCTCCATGACAGCAAACTATACATTCTCGAACATCATGGCAACATCAAACAGCGGGGTTGGCTTCAGCATCGACAATAGCAACGGCACAACCATGGGAAACAGCACAATAATATCAAACACATCGCTACCGTTCAGCATATCGGCGCTCAGCCGCAACAGCATGCTAATAAACAACACATTCTCCTCGACAAACGCCCTGAACACCCTGGCAACAATAGGCGCAGCCTCCGGAAGCAATACCTTCTGCCTGAACAACTTCAGCGACACAGGCGGATTGTACGCAAACGACACCAACGGCTCCAACTCCTACAACTGCACCTACGCAGGGCTCAACCAGGGCAACATCTGGCACAACGTTGCCAGCGGCTCGGTCGGCATAACAGGGCTTGTCCCATCCTCGATGCCAGGCTTCTACATAGGCGCATCAGGGGCAGGCTATCCCTACAATGAAACAAACTCCTTGGGCAAGCTCTCGGGCAGCATTGCGGACAATGCTCCGCTCACCCCAATGCAGACCGAGGCGCCCGCGCCTGGCGGAAGCACAAGCAGCACATATTCCTCAGTCACCCCGTCCCTTTCCAGGGAATTCGACTGCGCAAGCGGAAGGCTTGAGATATCCGCGGAAAGCGGAGGCTCGGCAATCTCCGGGCTGACCATAAGGCTCTACAACATTGCCGGAGGCAGCTTCTCCCTGGCAAGCACCAACTCGCAGGGCGTTGCCGCATTCCAGGTTGCAAGCTACGGGGAATATTCCGCGGAAAGCTTTGCAAGCGGGGACTACGCAGCCTCAGCCATCTCCCCATTCGAGCTTTTGTCCTGTTCCCTTCCTGCCGCAAATGCAACAAACAATGCCAGCCTTTCCCTGCCTGCTGCCAACGTGACAGTCAACGCAACCCAGCCATCTGCAAATGCCACGCCCGGAATCCCTGGCAGCACTCCTGCTCCTCCAGGCTCAGGCACTGTCTCGCCCGGCAAAAGCAACGGCACCGCCCCCTCTGCAAAGGAGGAAGCCGAAGCCGCGATAAAGGAAGCTGAGGAATACATCGTGAATGCTGTTAGGCAGGGCAAATACACCGCATCCGCGCTTTCCAGGCTTGCCGAGGCGCGGAATGCGCTTGTGAACGGCAACTATGTGGATGCAAAGGAGCTTGCCAACCAGGCGGAGCTTGAGGTGAAGGACAATCCTTCCCCTCCCCCCGGGCCCGATGGGGCGCAGGCAGGCACGGAACAAGAAGTGGCTGGCAAGGGGCCTGACCCCATCGGCATCATCATCGGCGGCTTTGCCATCCTCTCCCTTGTCATTGCAGTGGCTCTCGCGCTCGGATGGGCGATGAAGGAGAAAAAGGAAGGCGGCTGGCGCTAGGCTACTCTTGCGCGCCGGGCATCCTTCTTTAAATATAGCCTTGCAATCAAAACCTGAAAGTGATGCCGATGGCAACCGACAAGCTTACATTCCTGGGCGCAGCGGGCGAGGTGGGGCGGAGCAGCGTGCTCATCTCATCGCAGGACGAGATAATGCTGGACTGCGGGCTCAAGATACACTCCGAGACCCCCTACCCGGTGGAGCCGCCTGCGCAGCCTGACTTCGTTATTCTCTCGCACGCGCACCTGGACCACACGGGCTTCACGCCCGCGCTTTACCGCCACCACACGCCCGAAACGATATGCACGCCGGCAACCGCGGCAATGGCGGAAATCATAATCGACGACTCCATGCGCCTGATGGAGAGGCGCGGCGAATTCCCCTACAGGCCTGCGCAGATAAAAAAGCTCCGCCAGAATACCACCCTTCTCTCCTACAGGAAATGGTATGAAATAGGCGACTCCACCGTGACCCTTCACCAGGCCGGGCACATCCCGGGCGCATCTTTCGTCGAGGTGGACACTGGCGGCAAGCGCATTGTCTACACAGGCGACTTCAAGGGCGAGGAGACCAAGACCACATTCGCATCCGAGCCCCCTCCCAAAAACCCCGACGCGCTCATAATTGAAAGCACATACTCCGACCGCGACCACCCGCCGCGCAAGGACCTTGAGATGGAGATGAAAAGGCTGGCTGAGGAGACGCTTGGGCAGGGCGGCACCGTGCTGCTTCCCGCATTCGCAATCGGCAGGACGCAGGAGCTCATCAGGATAGTGCGCTCGTTCAACCGCGACGTGGACATCTGGGTGGACGGCATGGGCTGGCGCGTCTCCGAGGCGCTTTCCCACCACTCGCACTACATGAAGGACTTCAAGCGCTTCAGGTCTGACATGGACTCGTGCAGGCCAATCATGCACCCAAGCGAGCGCAATAAGGTGCTAAAGAGGCCGGGCGTGATAATCGCAACCGCCGGGATGCTCCAGGGCGGGCCAGCTCTTGGCTATCTTTTGAAAATGACTTCCGAGTCGCGCGCCATCTTCACGGGCTACTGCGTGGAGGACACAAACGGCTACAACCTCATCAACAAGGGCTACGTGGAATACGACGGGGTGAAAATCAAGCCCAAGGCGCCATGGAGCTACCTTGACTTTTCCGCGCACGCAGGGCGCACGGAACTTTTTGATCTGGTGGAAAAACTTTCGCCCAAAAAGGTGTTCTGCATCCACGGCGACGCGTGCCAGAAGTTTGCGGACGACTTAGCGGTCGAAGGCTATGACGCAACCGCGCCCAAGCTCGGCGAGACGGTGGAGATTTAGCCGCAGCCTTCCCTAATCCGCAATCTACTTTATGCTCCTGCGGCTGTCATTGACGGCTTTTGCCGCGTTCCAAAGCGAGTACTCGTTCGTGCTGCCAGGCAGCGTTACCGCGACAATTCCTCTGCCAGCATCCAATTTGACCTCGGCAATAAACGCATCCCCGCCTTTCTTTCTCCTTGCCTCCTCCTTCAGCAATGAGGCAAAAGACGTCTGGACCTTTTCTATCAGCGGCGCGCACCCATACGTGTATCCGGAATGCGCTGCGATTTCAGCAATTTCCCGTGCATCCCTCACAATCGCGCGCTTTCTTTGGAAAACTTCAATCTTATGCCTGACATTTTCCTTTACCTGCGAAAAAGACAGCATCCCATACCACCGCATATTTCCTGCCGTGATGTGTTTAAAAACGCTCGGGCAGGTTATGCCGTTCCGGGCACGTGGTTGCAATTTTATTCCTTTTCCGCAGCTAATCCTTGCGCATGCCTATCTCCAAAACGTTGAACATGCGCGGATTGGGGAGAAGATGGGCGATTTCCTTTCGGACCCTTGCAAAAATCCCGTTCAGGCCCTCCAAAACCTTTTCCATTGCCTCCCCTTCGCCGGAAGGCTGGGCCAGCCTGATTTCCCATTCCGGATTGTGCGCGACAATGAAGACGTCCGCAATCTTTTCGCGCTTCATCACCACCTGGCAGTCCATGGCGACAGTGATGCTTTTCCTGAACATTGAAATGGGCGCTTCCCGCATTATGGAGCCTCCCTCGAATGTTGCCTCCCCCTTTGCCGCAATCCAGGGCTTGCCCTGCTCGTACATGAGAAGGTATCCCTCTCCGTCTTTCGCGCCCATGGCGTCCAGCCCGTCGCAGAGGCGGTCGAACGGCAGCGTGGCTTTCCACTGGAACGGGATCCCGAAATGAACCGGCTTGTGCTCGGTGGGAATCCTCTCGTAAAAGACGCAGTAAGGCAGGATGGTGCGGCAGTCCATGAGCAGCTTCGGCCAGTTCTCCCTCTCAATCCAGCCATCAGCCGAAAGCACCATCTCGTTCTTGACGCACTTGGCATTTTTCCCTTCCAGCGGGTAAATGATGCCGCTTTTCGAAATCCCGTAAAGGCCCCTTTGGCGCTCTTCCGGCGCAATGAGCCTGCAGCTGGTCTGGTTGGACGGGCTGAGCTCAAGCAGCATCTCGAATACGCGTGCCTTGGGCATCATGCCCTTCGGAGGGTCCACTGCCAGCACCCTGTTTCTCAGGTCATTGCCCATGCCGTTCATGAGTTTCATGCCCTTTTACTGGGGGAAACGGTTTATAAATATATATTATTCCACTAAATTACACACATTGCCCAGTGGCGCGCGTAAGAAAGCTTATCAACCCTGCGCCCGAATCGTCCATATGGCAAAACTTGCGTTTTTCGAGCTTGAGGGCTGGGAAAAGGAGTATTTCCGGCGCAGGCTCAAGGGGCACAGCCTTATTTTCATAGACGGCCCTGTTTCGCAAAAAACCCTGCCCAAGGCAAAGGGGGCTTCAGTGCTCTCCGTATTCATCTATTCCAGGGTGGGGCAGCGCGAGATTTCCGCGCTTCCCGGCCTGAAGCTTGTCGCCACCCGCTCCACAGGCTTTGACCATATTGCCGTTTCCGAATGCAAAAAGAGCGGCGTTTCAGCATGCAACGTGCCTGAATACGGCTCGGAGACCGTGGCAGAGCATGCCATGGCGCTCATGCTTTCGCTTGCGAAGAAAATCCCGCAAAGCATGGAGCGCACGCGCCGCGGCGACTTCACGCTTTCAGGGCTTCGCACCTTTGATTTGGAAGGGAAGACAGTGGGCATCGTGGGGCTGGGAAGGATTGGCTCGCACTTCGCAAGGATGGCGCGCTCGTTCGGCATGAATGTCATCGCCTACAGCCCTCACACCAAGGCATCCGAGGCTAAGAAGATTGGTTGCGCCCTTGTCGGCATGGGCAGGCTCCTGGAAAAGTCGGACGTGGTGAGCCTGCACTGCCCGCTGAACAAGGACACGAAATACCTGATAAGCGGCAAAACCCTCTCGAAAATGAAGGACGGCGCCCTTCTCATCAACACCGCGCGCGGCGGGCTGGTGGATGCTCGCGCCCTCATTGCCGCGCTGGACTCCGGAAAGCTCTCCGGCGCAGGATTGGACGTGCTTGAGGAGGAATGCGGCATCAAGGAGGAGCGCCAGCTTCTCGCGCCTGACTTTGCAGGCGAGTGCAACCTGCGCACCGTGCTTGCCAACCACATACTCCTCAATCACCCTAAGGTGATAATCACTCCCCACAACGCCTTCAACTCAAGCGAGGCGCTGCACCGCATCCTGGAAACCACTGCGGAAAACATCGAGGCGTTCCTTTCTGGAAAGCCGCAGAATATAGTGGGAGGCTAGTTAGGGTTCTCGGGGATGATGAGCCACGCCACCAGGTAAAGTATTATGCCGGCAAAGCCCATGAGCACAAGCAGCACCAAAAGCAGGCGCACGAGCGTGGGGTCTATCTCGAAATACTCCGCAATGCCTCCGCACACCCCTGCAAGCATCCTGTTCTTCTTAGAGCGGTAAACGCGCTTTATTTCGTCTTTTGGCATATTCCCACCTTCCGTTTCCCCATTCTGCTGAAAATTTAATAAATGCCTATTCCAGCACCTGCATCATCGCATAGTCTATGGAGGAGCGCTCGTCGGTATATCCCGTTCCCGCGCCCCAGCTTCCCATCACCATCTCGCCCTCCAGCCGTTCAAGATACCCTTCCCCAAGCGGCGCTGCTGACGCCACAAGTATGATGTTCTGGAGCGCTTCCCGGTTATCATTGGTAAGGATTGCAACCTGGTGCGGAAATTCTTCCCTTGCTGTTTCTGATATCGAGCGGAAAACATCCGCCTTTCTCCCCTCTGCAGGCGAGATTATGTTCATCACCAATAAGCCATCCTCTTTCACCGAATCCCTGTATATCCCAAATGCCTCCCTTGTGGCAAGGTGCACGGGTATCGATGCTCTTGAGGCAAACGCGTCAATGACGAGCAAGTCATACTGCTTGGCATCCTCCACAAGAAGCGCGCGGGCATCGCCTATGTGGACTTGGAGGTTTTCCATCTCAGGGAACTCAAAATCCTGCCTTGCAGTGGCAAGCACCGCAGGGTCTATCTCATAAACCGTGACATCCGCGCCTTTGGCTGCAAAATGCCTTGGAAGCGTGCCTGCGCCCAGCCCAAGCACGGCGACTCTTTTCCCGCCCACAGCCATGTACGCATCAGTTGCATGCGCCATTTTCTTCGTATACTCAAAAACAAGCCCTTCCCTGCCCTTCGTTATCATGCTGTGCGCGTCCGCATCCAGAAGCAGGAGCTTGTGGGTCCCATTCTCGGCTATCCTTATGTGGAAGTACTCGCTGTCATACTCCTTTGCCACGCTCAAGTCATCAGGCACATTCAGGCTGGTGGAATGGGCAAATGAAAACAGCGACGCGAAAAGCAGGAAAAACACGGCCACCCTGTCAATATCCATCCTCCACCTGGACAAAAGCGCAAGGGCGAAAAATGCAGCTGCCGTGATGAACATGCCTGCCTTTGCCCCCACAAAAGGCACAATGACATAGGCTGACAGAAGCGCCCCTGCCAGGCTGCCAGCGGTTGATATCGCATATATCCTTCCAGCGTCATTTCCCACGCTTTCCATCCCCTGCACGTATTCGCGCAAGAGCACAGGGGTTATTGCGCCTGCGAAAAAGCACGGTGCGAAGAAAAGGAATGCAGAGAAAACGAACGGGCCAATCTTTGCGCCAAGCATGGCGCTTGCCGAAAGCACGATGCCTGACAGGAAAAGCGAGACGGCAAGGGTCGCGCACGCAAAGAGGAACATCTTCGAAGCCTGCGCCATCCTGTCCTTGGCATCCGCATGCCTGCCTCCGTAATAATAGCCAAGCGCAAGCGCGACCAAAACAGTGCATATCTGCGCGGTCCACACGAAAATGGAGCTTCCGAACGCAGGCGCAAGCATCCGCGCGCCTGCAATCTCAAGCACGAGCACGGCAGCGCCCGAAACGAAAGCAAGCGCCTCCAGGAGCCTGCGGTGCCCTTGCGCATTATTTGGTTTCTTCATGGCATTCCCCAACCAAACCCCTGTTCATGCGCCATATTATATTAATGATTGCATAGAACAAAAATCTGCGCCCCGGTAGTTCAATGGATAGAATGGGAGCCTCCGGAGCTTCGGATCCGAGTTCGAATCTCGGCTGGGGCGTCACTTCGTTCCGCCCCAGTCTGTCGCAGACTGCGTCTGCTCCATCGGCTGGGGCGTTCACTTTCTCTTTTTAAAATGAAGGATTCCCGCCATCTTTTTGATGAGCGCGCGCTTCTTGGGCGAGTCCACAAGCACGTACTGCAGGACTTCCACGAAGTTGCCCACGGGCACGATTTTTATTTTTCCGCGCAGGCCGTTTGAGAGGTGGATGTCCTCAGCGTTGCTGCGCGGGACCACTACGGACTTCAGGCCAGCCTCGATTGCCGCCTCTGTCTTGCCTGTCACGCCGCCCACAGGCAGCACTTCCCCCCTCACGGAAAGCGAGCCTGTCATTGCAATGTCCTGCCGGACTGGCACGCCTTCCATGGCAGAGATGATTGCAACCGCGATGGAAATGGAGGCCGAATCGCCCTCCACCCCCTCATAGGTCTGCAGGAACTGCACGTGCATGTCGTACTGCGAAACATCCTTGCCAATGTGCTTCTTTATTATTGCAGAGACGTTCTCCACTGCTTCCTTTGCAATCTTGCCAAGCTTTCCAGTGGCAATCAGTTTCCCTTCTGCTTTAGAAGAAGCAGGCGTCACTTCCGCCACAATCGGCATTATCAAGCCGGCTGACGCATCTCCAAGCACAGCCAGGCCATTCACCTTGCCCACGCTGCTTCCCTCGGTGGCAAACACAGGGTAATCCTTCCTGCTTTCCACAAAGCGGCGGCTTACCTGCTGCTCTATGGTCTGCGCAAGCCCGCGCGCCTTGCTCACGTGCTTCTCATCCACGAGCGCAGCTTTCTCTTCGTTTGCAATGTCCCCTGCCGCCCTTACCAGCCCGCCAAGCTCGCGCAGGTTCAATGAAAGCCTCCTTTTCCTCCCAGCCTTCCTCCTTGCCTCATCTATTATCTCCTCTACAGCAGCATAGGTGAAGTGCGGGATTTTCGCGTCCTTCCTGACCTCCTGCGCCACGAACTGCACATACCTCTCCGCATTCCCAGGAGTGTCCTCCATGGTGTCCTGCACATACACCTCGTAGCCGTTGCCCCGTATCCTTGAGCGCAGCGCCGGGTGCATGCCCTGCATGTCCATGTAGTTGCCCGCAGCCACAAGCACAAAGTCGCACGGCACAGGCTCTGTCTTCACGATTGCGCCGGACGAGTTCTCCGACTGCCCGGTGATGGAATACTTCTTCTCCTGCATTGCGGTGAGAAGCTCCTGCTGGCTCCTCATCTTCAGCGATGCCACCTCGTCAATGAAAAGCACTCCCTTGTGCGCGCGGTGTATCGCCCCGGACTCCACGCGAAGGTGCGCAGGCGTGCCCAAGCCTCCGGACTGCAGCGGGTCGTGCTTCACGTCGCCTAAAAGCGCCCCTGCCCGCGTGCCCGTGGCGTCCACGAACGGCGCGTTCTTCCTTCCCGAGTTGTCCACGATGAGCTTGGGGTCGTTGTAGTCGAACATCCCGCCCATCCTTTTCCCGAAAGTGTTTGTGAACCTGTAAAGCAGGTACATCATGCCTATTGCAACAAGCACCGCAAGCACGAACCACTTGTTGTCGTTGTTCAGCGAGCCTGTTGCGTAAAAGAATATTATCGCGGCTACCATGATGAAAAGGAACATCATGCCGCCCGAGCCCCCGCGGACCTGGGACGCCGCCTCCCTGATCTTCATTGCCTGCTGCAGCATCCTGCCCTGCCCAAGCTCCTCTTCTTCCCTTTCCTTCCTGGCAGGCTTTTCCCCTGAAAACTTGGCAATCGCCATCCTCATCTGCCTGAAGGACGTATAGAGCTGGAAAAGCCCGGGGTCCTTCTTTATCTCGTCCTCGCTGGGGTAGGTGGCAACCGCCTTCACGATGGGGCGGTTCTCGTCATTGGGGTTCGGGTAGACAAGAATGTCCTGCAGCGCCGTGGCAGGCATGAGCTCTGCCATTGCCTGCGCAAGCATGGACTTGCCCGTGCCCGGCGTGCCTATCATGAGCACGTTCCTCTTCTGCACAGCTGCCTTCTTGACAAGCTTTACCGCCTCATCCTGCCCTATCACCTGGTCAATGAGCTTTTGGGGGATGGGGATTTCCTCTGTGCTCTTGAATTTCCGCATGTTTTTCACCCTGCTCAGCCCGGCTCTGCCCCCACGATGGCAGCGGCTTCCGCGGCAAGCGATGCCATCTTCCCGTTGATATAGGAAACGAAATCGGCCTTTGCCTCCTCGCAGCCGGTAATGCCCTGGCATGCCTTCACGTGCTGCCAAAGCGACAAAAGCGCGCCGTCCTGGAGGGATGCCGCCTGCGCGTCTATTTTCTTGAGCCGCACGGTGTTTGGCACCTTCCCAGGTCCGAAAGCCTCCATATAATATTCCATGGTAAGGTTATACTGCGCAGCCATGACCATTTTTGCCCTTGCCGCGGCAAGAACGGCCGCATCGGCGCGAAGCTCCCCGTTCTCCTGCTCCTTCTCTGTCAGCACCTGCTCAAGCTCCTGCTTATCGCTGGCGCACTCCGAGAGCCTTGAATTCGAGGCTAGCGTTTTCGCCTCTTCAGCGGCAAGCGAGGCCTTGGCATCCTGCTTTGCCTTCTCGCACGAGGCGGCCAGCCCGTCGTATTTTTCCTGGGAAACGCCCCCTATGCAGCCGAACAGGAGCGCGACTAATGATAATAGGGCAATCAATTTCAGCATGCACTGCATTTCAGCCATGCCCTTTTTATACCTAGCCCAATCCCTGCTGCGTGCGTGTGTCAACATGTGCCTAACAGTGTTAATAAGGTATTAACATTTATTAATCTTTGTTAATACAATGCTAACAGTTAGGTTGGTCAACATGGCGGACAGGCAAAAAACCGAGATGGTCGCGAAGAGGGGCGAGGGCCCCGAGGAGGAACTGGTGCAGCTTTGCAGGAAGATGCGCCTGATGAGCGAGCGCGACACGGACGCCACGCTCCCCCTGGTGCTACGCGTGATGATGGTGCACTCCCGAGGACAGCCTGTCGGCGGCTCGCAGCTGTCCGAGCTTTCAGGGATAAACAGGATAACTATAATACACCACATGAAGCGGCTCGAGGGCGCAGGGCTTGTCAGGCGCGAGGAAGGCAAGTACATACTGCGCGTGCGCTCCGCGGAGGACATGATACTGGAGTTCCGCAAGGAGATGGAGCGCAATTTCGCCGAAATGGACGAGATGGCGCGCGACTTTGACGAGCAGTTCTCCCTGATGGCGCGCGAGCTCGACGAATCATTCAAGAGGCGCAGAAGGCTGCCCTGAACGTGGTTTTCATGGACGAGGAAAAGCAACCCTTAACTGAACAAGCTGCATCCCAGGCCGATCTCAAGCGCGAGGCTGGCGGGGAAAAGCCGCCTTCTTTGGGGCAGGCCAGTCAGCCTGCGCACAAGGAAGGGGCGAAAAAGGAGAAGAAATGCGACTGCACCGAGCTAACTGACAAGTGCCTGCGCATCGCCGCGGAATTCGACAATTACAAGAAAAGGACGGCAAAGGAAAAGGAGGCGCTTGCATTGCAGGCGGAATCGCGCCTCATGCTGCGCCTGCTCCACATTTACGAGGAAATAGGGCTTGCGGAAAGGGAAGTGGGCAAGCTTCCTGAAAGCGAGGCAAGGAAAGGCACCCTCCTGGTGCTTGGCAAGCTCCGTGCCTCGTTTGAAAAGGAGGGCCTGCTGCCCATGAAGCTGGAAGGCGAGAAGCTCGACCCCTTCAGGCACGAAGTGGCGCTGCGCGAGGACTCGGCAGCGCCCGAAGGCACCATTGTCCGCGTGATAAAGCAGGGGTATCTTTACAGGGGCGAGGTCCTGCAGCATGCGATGGTGTCAGTTTCATCAGGCAAGAAAACCGAAACGGAAAAACCAGAAGAAAAGCAAAAGGAAACAAAAAAGGAGGGCAAAGATGTGTGATGCCTCGCTGAATCAATCAATCCAAAACCTCGGTTTTATCCTTGGTTTTGCTCTTGGGGCGTGGCTATGGTTGAAAATTGCCAATTTGATAGATTATATCTTTGCAATATTTGGTGAGAATATGACTAAACCACTATCAATAGAGAGAGTGAGGGAAAAAAGAGACTATTTCCTCAATAGAGCCGCTCTATCTATTGGACTTGGAATTGGACTAATAGGGCTTGCATTTTCGGCTTCTTCAAGGGTATCCGATTTGCTAATGGCACTTTCCATAATTGCCGGTGCCTTGATCGGTTTTTTCCTTGTATTATCCGGTTTCTTGAGCGCAGAGAAATATCAAAAGTATCATGAAAAACTTGCACGAATGAATGGCGAAAAGATTGATGATTGTTGGAAATTACGCGAACTGTTCGGACTAGAATAAGAGGTGAGTTTTATGAACGGGTATGCAATCGTGCATCTTGAGGCAAACGACGCGGCAGCCGCGGACAGCGTGCTGCAGCACTTCAACGAGTACATGAACTCGCGCACTCATGCGCTGTCGTTCGTGACCGGGCGCGACGGGTATTTCCGAGTGGAATACGATGCTCGCGTGGGGGCAAGCTCGGCGGCAATCGAGGCTTTCGGCGGCTTCCTCGTCTCCTCCGGCTACTCGATAAGCGGCATTTCCGGCGCGAAAACAGCGGAAGGCAGCGAGGGCACGCAGGTGCGCTTCTCGAACGAAACAGGCAAGGAAGGAAGCGTGGTGGTTTCCACGCTCAACGTATATTGATAGGATAAAAAGGTGAGACATATGGCAAAAATAATCGGAATAGACTTGGGAACCAGCAACTCAGCCGCGGCAGTGATGGAGGGCGGCAGGGCGGCGATACTGCCGTCCGCAGAGGGCGCAACGCAGTACGGCAAGGCATTCCCCTCCTACGTGGCATTCACAAAGGAAGGGCTCAAGCTCACGGGAGAGCCTGCGCGCAGGCAGGCGATTGCCAACACCGACGGCACATTCTCCGCATTCAAGCGCAAGATGGGCACTGACTTCAAGTACAATGCTTTCGGCAAGGAGTACCGCCCGCAGGAGCTTTCCGCATTCCTCCTGCAGAAGATAAAGCAGGACGCCGAAATGTTCCTTGGCGACAAGGTGGAAAAAGCCGTTATTACCGTGCCTGCATACTTTGACGACAACCAGCGCCAGGCGACAAAGGACGCCGGCGCAATCGCAGGGCTTGAAGTGGTGCGCATAATAAACGAGCCAACTGCTGCGGCGCTTGCCTACGGGCTTGACAAGGCAGGCAAGGACCAAAAAATTGTGGTCTTCGATTTGGGCGGCGGCACGCTTGACGTCACCATCATGGACTTCGGCAAGGGCGTTTTCGAGGTGAAAAGCACCAGCGGCGACACTGCGCTTGGCGGCACGGACATGGACAATGCAATAGTGGACCATCTTGCAGGCGTGTTCCTGCGCGAGTCGGGCATTGACGTGCAGTCAGACAGGCAGGCAATGCAGAGGCTTCGCGATGCAGGCGAGAAGGCGAAAATCGAGCTTTCCACAGTGCTTGAAAGCGACATCAGCCTGCCTTTCCTGTCAGCTGACAAGAGCGGCCCCAAGCACTTTGCATACAAGCTCACGCGCGCAAAGCTGGAGGAGATTGTGGAGCCCATAGTGAACCGCTGCAAAGTGCCTGTGCAGCGCGCGCTTTCCGACTCCAAGCTGTCCCCCTCTCAGATTGACAAATTGATAATGGTGGGCGGGCCCACGCGCATGCCAATCGTGCAGCGCTTCGTGGAAGGCATATTCGGAAAGAAAGTGGAGAGGGGCGTGGACCCCATGGAATGCGTGGCAATGGGCGCAGCCATCCAGGCAGGCGTCATCTCGGGCGACGTGAAGGACATTCTGCTGCTTGACGTCACCCCGCTTTCTTTGGGCATAGAGACGCTTGGAGGCGTTTTCACCAAGCTGATTGAAAGGAACACCACCATACCCACCAAAAAGTCGCAGATATTCTCAACAGCGGCAGACTCCCAGACGTCTGTGGAAGTGCACGTGCTCCAGGGCGAGCGCGCAATGGCGCGCGACAATGTGGAGCTTGGCAGGTTCCAGCTCGTGGGCATCCCGCCTGCGCCGCGCGGCATCCCCCAGGTGGAAGTAACGTTTGACATAGACGCAAACGGCCTCATACACGTGGGCGCAAAGGACATGGGCACAGGCAAGGAGCAGAAGATGCAGATTGTGGCGCCTCACAAGATGGACAAGAGCGAGATTGAGAAGAAGATGAAGGAGGCTGAGGAATTTGCGGAGACGGACAGGCGCGCAAAGGAGGAGGCAGAGCTGAAAAACGAGGCAGAGACGCTTGTTTACTCAAGCGAGAAAACGCTTGCCGAGCTTGGCGACAAGGTGGAAAAGGGCTTGCAGGACAAGGTGCGCGAGGCTGCCAAGGAAGTGAAGGACGCGCTTCCCAAGAACGACATGGCTGCCCTGAAGATGGCTGTGGACAAGCTGAAAAAAGTGCTGCAGGAGGCAGGCGCCTCGCTTTACAAGGGGCAGGGGCAACAGCCCCCGCCAGGCGGCGCGCCAGGCGATGACGGCCCCACGGGCTACGGGCCGCAGGGCGGCTCAGGAGCAGGCAACGCAGGAGGGAGTGGGAATGTTTATGATGCTGACTATAAGAAAGTCTAGCTGAGGGCATGATTACTTGAACGAAAGCCAAAAACTCTTCCTGTACTGCGGCGCAATCGGCGCGCTTGTGGGCATACTGGCATTCGGCGCAGCCACAATGCTTATTCCCAAAAGCCCAGGCGACATGTACCGCGAGTTTTACGAGGTTGAAACCGCGGTGTCGGTGAGCCCGTCAGACTACCTGTACTCGCTTCGCACAGGCGGCTCGCCAGGCATAGTGGTGGACCTGCGCACTGCCCCGGAATACGCGGCAGGGCACATGGTGACAGCCGTGAACATTCCCGCGGGCACCATGGACGATGCGCAGCTCATCGCGGCATTTTCCGCGCTTCCCAAAGGCACCCCCGCAATCACCTACTGCTACAGCAGCTACTGCATGCTTTCAAGAAAAGTGGGCCTTGCGCTTGCCGAGCGCGGAATGTATGCAAAGCACCTGACGGCAGGCTGGCTTGAAATCGCGCGCGACTACAGCTCATACGTGGTGAACGGCACCGAGCCTGGCGCGCTTACGGCAGACCAAAAAATAAACCCCCTCGCGTGCGATCCCTCGCAGGGCGGGGAGTTTGGGTGCTGAAGCGAAGGCACGCTTAAGGGCGGAGCAGCCCAAATCATCGAAATCTGGAAGCAGTCTAGAAGTATATCGTCTTGTCGCTTTCGGTTACCAGCCTGTAGAACGTTTCCATATTGGAAATGTCGCAGACTTCCCCCATGCTCCTGCTCTTGATGCAGGTGCCGCATGCCAGGAGCTTGCCGCCTGCCTGCTCGAACTTTTCGGAAAGAGCCTTTACATCGTGCTTTCCCTTGTCCACAAGGCACTCCACCCCGCTGTTCATGAGGAATACCTTTACGTCGTCCTTCTTGCCAAGCGCGAGATTGGCAAACCGAAAGGCATTCCATGCCTTTTCTGGCTCGTTGGAGCTTATAACTACAGATAGCCTGCTCATGCGCCCACCTCCTCCGCCTTTCCATCAAGCCTTCCGCAATAAAAGCTTTACTTCGCCACCACAAGGTTCGTCATCCCGCGCCTCTTCCTTTCAAGGAGCCCCTTCTGCTCCAGCCTGTCAAGCAGGCGGCTCACTTTCACCTTTGAAAAGCCTGTCGTTTTCATGATGTCCGACTGGAACACGCTGCCTCCTGCGGAATTCACCACCGCCACCACGCGCGCCTCGTCGGCGTCGAGGGAGTCTGCCGAAAGCCTCTGTTTCCTTGCCGGCGCGCGCCTTGCTTCCGTGCTTTCCGCAGGCTTCCCTGGCGCGCTTTTGCTTTCCTCCGGCTTTGCAAAATATGCATTGTAGCCAAGCCAGACTGCCATGGTGGCAATCACCGCGACAAGCGCTGCGATTATGGAGTTTTGCGTCTCCACTATCTTTGCGTGCGCGCAGGCGCTGGCGTCCTCGCTGCAGCTTCCGGCCGCAAGCTCGTTCAAGGTGCGGCTGTAGAAAAATACGGCTGCCACGAAGAGAAGGAGGAGGATTGCAACCACGCCAACGAGCGCCTTGTTTTCTGAAAAGCCCATGCATCAGCACCTGAAACTAGTTTCAATGGTATATTAATAAACGGTTGCGTGTCCGGCTCAGGTAGCAGGTGCGCGGGCAAGCCGCGCCTCAAATGCGCGTAGGCGCCTTTAAAGCGCCGCGGCGCGCCAGGCAATCCGGTGCGAGGTGGAAAAATGGCAAGGATGGCATTCAAAGTCAGGGGCATGCACTGCCCGAGCTGCGAGAAGCTTCTGCAAATGGAAATATCCGGCCTTCCCGGCGTAAGCGGCGTGAAGGCGGACTGGAAGGCAGGCACGGTGGAAGTGGAAGGGGACAAGATAGACTCTGACGCAGTGAAGAGGGCAATTCGCGGCAACGGATACAAGATATAGGTGGTATATTGAAAACGGAAAAAATGGCGATAA
>JBAZTI010000003.1:0-42034 GCA_041662045.1 Candidatus Micrarchaeia archaeon
GGAAGGCGATAGGCCAGGGCGGCACGGGCGGCGAAGCCGACGTGTGCATGAACAGGCTGGTTGCCAAGCAGAACAACCTCAGCATAGATGCCGGAGGCGCGGTTGCGCGGGTGAGGCTCAACAACACGGGGCAGCTGGAGTTCGACTACATCCCCGAAAGGAACACTTATTTAACCATTGTTGCAGAATTGGATTCCGAGCCGCAGCACATCGAGTGGGCAGGGCCCCATGCCAGGGCTTCGAGCGGGGAGGCGGCCAAGCAGGGAGATGTTTATGGGAATTGACGCCGGTGTTTGCGCATGAGGGTCAAGGACATCATGGACACGAAGTTCGCCTCGCTGCAGGCAGACGACAGGCTGGACCACATACTGGATGTGTTCGCGGACAGCAATGTAGTGGCAGCCCCGGTCTTTTCAAAAGGCGATCTCATAGGCATCGTAACCTACGCTGACCTGGCAAAGTACTTCATGCCAAAGGACATGCTCTCGTTCATGGACGCCTCGCCTGAGGGGCAGAAGATGACCGCGGCATCGGTTGCGAAAAAGCCTGTGCACCTGCTCACCCCGGACGAGCCCGTGAGCCTGGCTTTGGGAAAAATCATAGAGTCGTACGGCTGCGCGCCGGTGATGGCAGGCAAGAAGGTGATAGGCGTCATCAGGCCGAAAAATGTCATTGAGTTCTTCCTTGCCGAGCGCGCAAAGACCGAGATTGCCGGCAAGAAGGCAGGCTCTGTGAAAAAGGAGCAGGATTACGAGGAAGACTCGACGTCGATTGACAGGATGCTTGAGATTGTGTCAAGGGAAGGGCAGACCACGCCCAAGAAGCTGGCAAAGGAGCTTGGCATCACCGAGTCATCGGCAGAGGACCTGGCAAAGCTTTTGGGCAAGCACAAGCTCGTGGACATAAGCTACTCGCTGATGAAAGGCATGGTGATAAGGAGGCTGGAGCATGGCAGACGATAGGAAATCGCCCCTGAAAAAGTCGCTGGAGGAGAAGGTGGAGCAGGTGCTTGAGTCCTACATCCTTGCGGACGGCTCGCTCACCGCAGGCGTGAGGATTGTGAGGCTGAAGGGCACGAGGCTGCCCACCTATATGCTCGACGCCCCGAAAATCGAGGCCGGCACCGCGGCCGTCCTGAAGGAGATACAGCCTGAGCTTCTCAAGAAAGTGTCAATCTCCACCCAGGAGGCGCTCAACATCAAGATGGCGGAGCAGCTCAAGGCGAAATTCCTGGAGACCGGCATGCAGCTCATCAAGAGCAACATACCCCACCTGCCTGCAGGGAAGGTGGAGATGATTGCGCGCAGGATGATACAGGAGATGCTTGGGCTTGGCGACATAGACTTCCTTCTCCGCGACGAGCAGATAGAGGAGATTTGCATAAACAGCTCGGCCCAGCCGGTATGGATATACCACAGGAAATACGGCTGGATAAGGAGCAACCTTGTGATGGAGTCGGAAGGCCAGATATGGAACTATGCCAGCGGGATTGCCAGGGGGGTGGGCAGGCAGATAACCAACAAGACGCCCCTGCTTGACGCATATATATCATCGGGCGACCGCGTGAACGCAACCATTTCGCCCATTTCCTATTTCGGGAACACGATTACAATCAGGAAGTTCGCGCGCAAGCCCTGGTCGATTACCGACTACATGAGGACAAAGACAATAACGCCCGAGGTGGCCGCGCTTTTGTGGCTTGCCATGCAGTACGAGACCAACCTGATAGTGTCGGGAGGCACGGGCGCGGGGAAGACCTCCATGCTCAACGTGCTTTCCATGTTCATCCCGGAGAACCAGCGCGTGATATCGATTGAGCAGACGCGGGAGATATCGCTGCCGGCAGACCTGCAGTGGGTGCCGCTCGTGGTGCGCGAGCCCACCGGGGAGGGGACGGGAAGCATTTCCATGCTGGACCTCATGGTGAACTCGCTGCGCATGAGGCCCGACAGGATAATAGTGGGCGAAATCAGGAGGGCGGAGGAGGCGGAGGTGCTCTTCGAGGCGATGCACACGGGCCACTCTGTGTGCGCCACCATGCACGCGGAGACAGTGTCCGAGACCATAAACAGGCTGCTCAACCCGCCCATCTCCATCCAGCCGCTCACGCTTCGGTCGCTGCAGCTCATAATCGCAATGCACCGCGACAGGCGCCAGAACATCAGGCGCGTGTTCGAGGTCGGGGAGATAGTGCCTGCGGAAAACGGGGTGAAGGAGAACATACTTTACACCTGGCACCCTGAAAGCGACTCGCTCAGGGCAGACAAGCAAAGCACGCGGCTCATCAGGAACATCAAGACATACACCAACATGAGCGACCGCGAGATTGAGCGCGACCTGGCGGGCAAGCAGGGCATACTGGAGTGGATGCTCGAGAAGGACATCAACGGCGTTGAGGAAGTGGGCGGGATAATCTCGGATTACTACGCCAACAAGGAGGAAGTGCTTGCGAGGGTGAAAAAGAAATGAGCAGGACGCTGGTACCTTTAGCCCCGTTCGCCATCACGCGCCAGAGCCGCAGGATGCTCCACGGCTTCTGCCCCATAGGCGCGGCAATCAGGCCTGCGTTCCCCAATCTCCAGCGGGAGCTTGAGGAGTCGGGCAACAAGCTCCCTGCGACAGAGTACCTTGCAGGCGTGGTGCTGAGCACGGTGTTCTACTTCGTTGCGGTGTTCGTCGCCACCCTCCTGGTCGCGAACAAGTACTCGCCCGAGGGAATGGAGGCGCGCGCGGTCTCGCTTGCCTTTGCGGGCGTGGTTGCGCTGTGCACGTTCGGCTATGCCATGCTCTACCCCCGCCTGGTGGTGAGCCGCGCCTCCAGGGAGATAGACCGCAACCTGCTCTATGTCACGCGCCACCTCATGATACAGACGAGCGCGGGCGTGCCGCTCTTCGACTCCATCGTCTCCATAAGCGAGAACTACAACGACCAGCGGCTGGACTACGGGGAGATATCCCGCGAGTTCGAGAAAATCGTGAAGGAGGTGCGGGGCGGCAAGGAGCTGACCGACGCGCTTGAGGGCTCTGCCTCGCGCATCACCTCGCCCGACTACAGGTGGCTCATCTGGCAGATTGCCAATGCCAGCAAGGCAGGGGCGAACATCGGCTTCGTGCTCCGCCAGATGATGAGCTACCTTGCCGACGAGCAGAGGGTGAAGATACGCGACTACGGCTCGCAGCTCTCCCCGCTTGCCATCTTCTACATGCTGGTATGCATCATAGCGCCCACCATGGGCATAATCTTCCTGGTGATTGTCGCCACGCTTTCCAGCATCGCGGTCACAGAGGTGCTGCTGGGCACGGCGCTTTTGATGTCCATTGTGGCGCAGATAGTGTTCATCGGGCTCATCAAGAGCAAGAGGCCGGTGGTTGCGATATGAAGGGGTTCGAGGCATTCACAGCCCATGTGCAGACGCTCCTCTACGATGCCGAGCTTGACGTCGAGCCGCGCAAGTTCATAGACAATGTGCTCATGGGGTGCTTTGCGCTTGGCGTGGCGGCAGGGGCAGCCGCATATTTCCTAGCCTCCCCCATGGTGGCGTACGCTGTTGCGCTTGCAATACTCCTGGGAGTGCCCGTCGCAATAAGCGCATACCTCACCATGAGGGCGAACAAGCGCACTGCGCAGATAGAGGAGATGCTCCCCAGCTTCCTGTCCATGATGGCGTCCAACATACGCAGCGGGGCGACTTACGACAGGGCGCTTTTGCTTTCCAGCAGGAAGGAGTTCGGCCCGCTTGCGCGCGAGATAGACAGGGCGGCAAAGCAGACCATAGCGGGAAAGCCGCTGCAGGACGCGCTCATGGAGATGTCGAAGAGGACGCGCTCCGAGACGTTCGCAAAGACAATCCGCCTCATAGTGGAGGGGATAAACGCAGGGGGCAACCTGGCGGAGATGCTTGAGATCACGGCAATAGACATCAGGAAATCCTCCTCGCTCAAGAAGGAGGTTTCCGCGACCGTGCTTGTCTACAAGCTGTTCATAGTGATAGCCGCGACAGTGGGCGCGCCCCTGCTCTACGCGCTCACCGGCTTCCTGATAGACGTGTTCACCGGGATAAGGGGGGCGGGCGAGATGTCCCCGGGCGCGGCGCAGTCCGCGCAGCTGCCCATGTTCTCGGGCGGGGACGTCATTTCCCAGGACCTGTTCTTCGCATATGCCATAATCGCCATAGCCATGACCACGCTGCTCTCCACGCTCGCCTCGGGCGTGATAACCAGGGGCAAGGAGTCCGAGGGGCTGCCCGACCTCGGCTGGTCGTTCCTGCTTGCGTTTTCAGTCTTCTTCGGGGTAAGGCTCGTGCTCGGCTTCATGCTTGGCGCGGTTGCCTGACCGCAGGAAAAGCAGGCGTTAGGCTAAACCACTTTCCCGGTCAGCGTGCCCGAGTCGGTGTATTCGAAGTCAGTCTCCCCGTCGGCATAGTAGCCGATGTTGACCTTCACCGAGTAGCTCGTGCCAGGGTTCCAGGCGGAAAGCGGGTCGAGCGAGACGATTGCGTCATTGCCCTGCAGTATTTCCACTGGGGAGGCGGGCGCGATTGTGGCGTTCGACACTGTTTCTGTGCCGCGCACCGCGGTGATGTTGAAGATGCCGATGTCGGAGCCTGCGTTGTTCTTGAGCTTCAGCTTGAGCATGCCCGTGCTGTCGATGGACCAGCCGGCAGGGGTTATCTGCGAAAAGCCGGTTGCGCGGCTGCCTATGAACGAGCCAGTGTCCACGATGCCAAGCGCCACGATTGCCGCTGCGGCCAGCGCGATTAAGAGGAGCGCCCAGCCATAGGTCATGAGGAAGTCAAGCGATGCCTGCGCGCGCACGGATGCCATACGAGGGATTTGCAGGGAAACATATAAAAAATGGCGGAAACCCGGGGCCGGCCCCTGCTCCGGCGCGCGGGAGGCGGGCGGCTAACCCATGCCCTTGCGCGCGCCTATGGAAAAGATGTCCCACTTCAAACCGTGCTTTTTCTCAAGCTCGTCAGCCATCTGGGACACGAGCGCGGCTTTCACCTTCTTGTACTGCCCGGGGGGAAGCTCCGCATTGCCTATCGCGTGCGCGAGGTTCTTGGCGTTGAAGCAGAACATGGAGTCGCGCACGTTCTCGCAGTTGTGGGAAAAGTAGATGTCCGCGCACGATTCGCAGCTGTCAACTTCGAATGCGCGCGTGAGCCTTTTCGAGTAATAGCAGTTCATGGAGAATGCGGAATCGAAGGTGAGCACCGAGCCGAACACGGCCTCGCATACCGACGCCCAGAAGCCATAGGCGCATTTCTTGTCCCAGGTGAGCGCAGAGCCCTTGTAGATGTCATGCGAATTGACCACCACGGTGCAGTCCTTGAAGTTGGAGTTGTTGCCCGCTATTTTGTCAAGGTTGTAGTAGCATATGGGATGGAGGATTTCCGCCGCCTTGCCGATGTCCATGCGCAGGCGCGATGCCGCCTGCTCGCCCACCCCGATTTTGCCAATCCCGCGCAGCTCGTCGTCGGTTGCAAGCCTGCCCTCCAAATCGTGCAGCCTGAGGAAATGGGCGCGGTAGCCGCAGGAAAGCACCCTGTTGCCTGAAAGCGCGGATTCCGATTCAACATCCACGGGCGTGTGCCTCTGGAAAAATGCTTCGTATTTTTCCAGCCCGGACAATTCCTTCCCGAAAAGGAGCCGTGAGGTGCCGGAAAACGCCTTTTCTATTGGGGAGATGTCAAAGGGCGCCTCTGGCGCGTTCCTGAAACAAAGCTTTGGGTCCGGGCGGTAGTCCCCGCATTTCTCGATGAGCCCGAGCACTGAGAATGCCGAGCCTTTCTGCCTAAGCTCGCCTGCTATCTCGGACAGGAGCTTTTTCTTGAGGGAATGATACTTCTCCTTGGGGAGGGCGGTGTTGCCTATGGCGTGAGAGATGTTCTCCGCGCCGAAGCAGAACATGCACTCGATGCAGTTCTGCGCCTTTGCGCAGTAGTAGCAGTCCGAGAGCACCTCCACCATGTTGCACTCGAAGCAGCGGGTGAGCTCCGCGCCCACGCATTTCACGTTGTAGGAGTTCTTGTCAGCCCCGTGCTGGCCGAAAATGTATTCGCTCCTTCGCACATAGCGGGAATAGGCGACGTACTTGGAGTCCGCCACGCCGGAGGACTGAAGCACGAAATGGCTGTCCTGCACGTTGCAGCTGCCCTCCACGCTGCTGCAGTGCCCCAGCACCACGTTGCCTGCGTAGAAAGCGCGCTCCTGCACGGCTTGCGCCACGCTGTCGATGTCCTTCATTTCATTGAGGGAGAGCGGCTGGAATTTTTTCCCGAAATCGGCTTCCTCGAAAGAGATGAACCTTGCCCGCGGCGAATAGTCGGGCATGGAAAAGACGACTTGCTTGCCCGAGGCTGCGGATTTTTCCACCAGGAGCTTCTCCTGCATTTCCCTGAGCCACCCGGAGGCATCCGACAGGGGGCAGGTTTCCTCGCCGAGGAGCACGCGGCATGTGGAGCGCCACGCCTTGTCAAGCGCTTCGTATGTGGCTGAAGCCAACCCATGCACCTGCCATCAAAGCCAGCCAGATTGCTCCTGTTTGCCCCTCGCCCTGCGGGCGGCGCAATCCGCCCTACTCCTCTTTTTCCCGTGCCCTGTGCGCGGCGTTCCTCTTGCCCATGCCGGTCTGCTTGTCCCTCCCGGCCATCTTCTCGATCTCGTCCGTCGCCTGGCGCACCGCGGATTCTATCCGGAAGTCGAATGAGGATGCGTTGTAGGACTTGCGCGCGGCGTCAAGGCGCACGCGCACCGAGAAGCCCGAGCCCTCGTTCTTCACGTGGTAGGCAAGCGAGCGCACTTCCGAGCTCTTGCCAAGCCGCGCGAGGAGCTTCTCGCCCTCCCTTGCTATCTGCGAGGAGTATTCGCGCTTGTCGTGCGGCAGCCCGGAGATGAAGACGCGCGAGGCGCCCTTTTCCCCGGCAAGCGCCGAGTGCAGTATGTCCTTTGCAGTCACTATGCCGTGCGGGTAGCCGCCGTCCGCCACTATGAGGGCTGCGACGCGGGCGTCAAGCATCTTTTTCACGGCAGATGCCAGCGAGTCGCTTTCCCCGATGGTCTCCACCTGCTTTTTCACGTAGGAGGCTATGGGCTGGGCGTCGGCGCTGGTCTTCTCGCCCCCGCGGTAGAACGGGCTGGACTGCATCTTGCCTGACAGGTGGGTGGCAAGGTCGAAAACTGAGAGGAGCCCGGCGATCTTGCCGTCCTTGGTCACCACCATCCTGCGGATGCTCTGGCGCCTCATTTCCGAGCGCGCCTGGCCGATGGAGGAGGAGATGTCAAGCGTGTGCACCGGCGTGGTCATCACCTCGGACACGCGCTTCTTCGTGAGCATCTTCTCCCCGAGGAGCTCCTGGAACAGCGTGCGGCGCGTGATTGCGCCCTGCACCTTGCCCTTGTCGATGACGGGGATTGCCTTGAAGCGGCCTGCGAAGAATGCGTTGCATGCGTCCATCACCGTGCTCTCGGGCGTCAGCGTTGGCGCGCGCTCCGAGAGCGGCCCGCACTTTTCCTTGGAGGGGTCGGTGTGCGAGCGGATTGCGCGCTCGTCGATTATGCCGAAGTACTTCCCGTCCCTTGTCACTATCACGGGCAGCCCTGTGCGGGAGATTTCGTTTATGGCGCGGCTGACAGGCTCGGACGCGTCAAGAATGCTCGGGTTTTCGATTTCCATAAAGACACCCCATAAGTTCGCTGCTGAAGGCTCGCAGGCAAGGAATATATAGCCTGCCTATTGCAGGGCGGGTTGCCCGGATATGCCCTGCACGCGCGAGAGGTAGTCTGCATAGCCCTGCCAGCCGCCCTCCCCGTACATGTACAGGTCAGAGTCTGCAATCACCAGCCATATCCTGCCGCCGACGCTCCTGCAGCCGCTGCCCGCGCAGATGGAGAGCGACTCGCCTATCCTGCCCAGGTAGCGGCCGTTCTGCGGCTCGAACACTTCCGCCCCATGAAGCAGCGGCACCTGGGAGCTTTCCTGCACGTCCTCGCCCGACAGCGCCACTGTGCAGTGCCCGCTTGCCGCGTCCACGCTGTAGCACACCACATAGGCGTGCGAAAGCGCGCCAAGCCTGGCGGCTTTTGCGTTCCTGTACGCCCAGTAGGTTTCGCTTTCCCCAGGCGTGTACTTGGGGTAGACGCGGAAGTCCGAGTTTTCCGCAGGCTGCCATGCAACTGCAGCGAGGCTGGCGTTTTCCTCGCGCAGGGAGTTCAGTATCGCCTTGAAGATGAGCGAGTAGTCCTCGCAGTCGCCCCAGCCAAGCCCCATTGTTTCCTTCACCGACTGGAGGTGGTCGATGCTTCCCGACACGATGTCCGAGCGGTAGTGTATCGAGAACGCGGTGTTCTCCATGAGGTGCGAGATGCACGCGAGGTTGAGGCTGCCGCCGTCCACGCAGTCCGAGAGCAGGCGCGGCACAAAGCCCTGCATCACGCGCTCCTGGTTCGGGTCGGAAATCCACGAGTAGTCATGCGGCAGGCGGGCATTTTCGCGGAACCATGCGATCGAGGAGTTCAGGGTGAGCTCAAGCCCGGAAAGCTCTTCGCGGAGCTTGTCGGCCTCCTGCTGCTGCCCGGCAAGGCTTTCCTTGCTTGCGGAAAGCGCGTTCTCGGTTTGCAGGAGGCGGGACTGCAGCGAGGCGATGCTGGCGCTTGCATTGCCAAGCTCTGCGCTTGCCGCCCCAAGCTGCGACTGCGACACTGCGTAGCGCGAGCTGAGCAGCGCATAGTCCGACTGCGACTGCGCAAGCCTTGAGGAGAATGTTGCATTGAGGGAGCCCATCCTGCCAGACAGCGCGGCATTCTCGCCGAAGAGGTAAAGCGCGCAGGATGCAAAGGCTATGATGAGGAAAACGGCTACCCCGCAGGCAATCCTGTTCGTGTCCATGGCCGCAACTCATTTATCCGAGTCTTTTTTCTTCCCATCCGGCTCCCTGCGCACCAGCACCGAGAGCGCGGTCCCTGCGCGCAGGATGTTCACCGAAAGAGCGTACAGCACCGGGATTACGGGCACTAGAAGGACAAGCGTGGCAAGCACCGAAAGCGCGAGCGTCACCTCGTCGCCAACCGCAAGGAGCGGGCAGGTCCTGAAGAACTGGAGGGGGATGAGGGAGAGCAGGGCGCAGGTGATGCCCGGGAGGAAGAGGCGGAGTATCGCCGGCGCGAGTATCACCAGCATGGAGACGAAGTTGGACGCCTTGCTCTCGTTGTCCTGGGAGGTGAGCGCGCGGAAGAGGTAGTAGAGGGAGAAAAGGGCGCACATTATGAGGAAGTCAAGCGTCACCAGGGAGAAGTTGCCCCCGCTTGACCAGAAGGACAGCCCCGATGCGAACACGAGCACCGCCGCTGCGCCTATGGCCGTCCAGTAGCCCGTGAGCCCGTCGAATATGGGCGCAAGCGCTATGTGCATGGAAAGGTCGAGCGACTGCAGGGGGTGCAGCCTGCCGTGGAATATCGCATGCAGCGCAACGGCGCCTGCGCCGATGCACAGCGCAAGCGGGATGGCGACGAGATATGCCGCAGTCGTGATTATGGTTTTCTGCGGCGGCGCCCATGCGCCCGAGGAAAGGTAGAGGAGCAGGGCGAGCGCGCAGAGGAAGACATAGGCAAACGGCGCCAGGAGCACCTCGCGCCTGGTTATCATCTTGCCCGAGGAGGAGAGGAAGTCGGCTATCTTGCCTGCGGCGAATATGTAGCATGCGGCTGCCGCAAGCAGGGCAATGTCGCGGTACTGCGCAAGCGCTGGAACGTCCATGTCAATGGTTCCTCCGGCTAGGTTTAAATCAGTATTTGCCCGCCGCATGCTTCGCGGTCAAACGGCGATTTCCATGCCGTCCTCTGCCGCAATGGTGCGCACGCCGGATGCCTTTTCTATCTTTTCAGCCTCCTTTTCCGGCCCGGCCTTAAGGAGCGACATGCCAAGATGCGTTATCACGCAGAGCTTTGGGGGCTTGCTGCAGCCTGACAGGAGGCGGGCGGTGTCGGATGTGAAAAGATGCCCGCCTATTGCATCGCGGCTGGGCTTGAGGTTGTTCGCTATGAGGGCATCGCAGCCTGAAAAATGCCTGGAAAGCGCCGGGAAGTATTCTGTGTCCGAAGTGTAGCCCACCCTTGCGCCGTCCATCTCCAGCACAAAGCCAAAGCCCGTGCCATCTTCATGCTTTACCGGCGTGGGAAGCAGGGCGGCGGCTTTCCTGCCGCTGCCAAGCGCAAGGGGCTTGCCAGGCACTGCCACGCGCGCTGACGAGAGCTTTTCCAGGAAATAGGACGAGATGCCCTTTTCCCCGTATTCGTCGCCCGCCAGGATGCTTTTAGACGCGACAAGCTCCCCTTTCTTCCTGCCAGGGAAGCAGTTTATCGCCTCGAGCATGAGCGCCGCGTCGTTTAAGTGGTCTATGTGGTTGTGCGTCACCACCACCACGCCAGTTTTCGTGGCATCCTGCGAAAAAGCCTTGCAGGCAACAAGCGCGCCCGGCCCGGGGTCCACGTGCATTTGCAGGCTCCCTTTGAGGAGGAAGCCGCCTGTGCGGCGCACCTGGGAAATCAGGTTGAACCTGCCCCCGCCTGTCCCGAGAAAAACGATTTCCATACATGCACCTAGCGCTTTGCAACAGCGAATATGGCAGCTGAGGACATCAATATAAGGGCGAGAGGGCAGCCCTGCGCTGCGGCCGCCTGGAAAATGCCCGGCTGGGACACCGTGATTTCCTCATCGGAGGAATAGCTGTTCCCGGCGGCATCTGACCAGGAAAGGGACACGATGTGCCTGCCCATGGGAAGCGCCACGGTCATGGGGGAAGCCGCGGAGTACGTGGAGCCGTTGACCGAAGCCTTCGGGGAGAGCGGGTCGCCCACTTTGGAGAAAATGACCTGGGTGTAAAGCGTGCCGTTTGAGTTGATGTTTTCCACGCTGTCAATCGAGAGCGCCGGCTGAAGGAGCACGGTGGATATGCGGCTTTTCCCGTCCTGCTGGCCGCCGGAGCTCGCAGCGAGGCGCACCGAGTAGGTGCCTGGCGGGCCCGGCGTGAATGGGAATTCAAACTCCGCCGGCGCGCTTAGCCTGCCAGCGGACTGCATGGTCTGGCTGCCGAACGTGAAGCCCAGGGAGAAGTCGGCGGGATAATGCGAGGCAGACAGGCTGGCGCGCGCAACCGCCTCCTTGCCCGCCACAAGGGGCTCGGGCAATTCGAATGACACTATGGACAGCCCCGAGGGAGACTGGCTTGCGGAGTATTCAAGGCGCACTGCCCCGCCGCCCTCGCCTGCCACATAGACAGGCACCGCCCCTGCCGCGCCGCTGCTGAAGGGGATTTCCAGGCTGGCGCCCTGCGCGCCTGCAGTGTAAACGCCGTCAGGCAGCACCACGAAGAACCGGCCGCCCCGCCTCTGGGAGGGGACCTTGAGGAGAACGCTGTTGCTTTCCCCCACGATGGTGCTGCCGTCGCGCAGCCCTGCCTCGAACATGGGAGGCGCGCGGATGGTCGGGTCGATTTTTATGGAAAGCGCGCGCCGCTCCAGGTAGGGCGAGTTCAGCGTGAGGGGGCAGGTATAGATATAGCTCATGGGAAGGGAGGATGATGCGTTTATCTCCCAGGCAATGGAGGACACCCTGCCTGGCTCCAGTATGAGGTATTTTTCCCCCTCGTCAAGCGAAAGGCTGTCTGTGCCTGCGCAGTTTGCAAGCGACAGGGGGATGACCCTGTAGTCAGTGCCTGCCACGGACAGGTAGGCGATTGTCCTGCCGCCCACAGGGAGCTCGTCTTCCGCCGCGGCAAGCTCGAAGGCACCCGATGGCTTTAGGTAATCCACGCCAAGCGTGCCTATGTTCCCTGCTATCGCGCCGCTTTTCTCGCCTGTGTCCCAGGACACCTTCACCCCGCTTTTGGAGACTGAGGCTGAAAGGGTGTCGCGGCGCGAGAACTCGGCATATTTGGACTCCTCGATGTGCATGGCGTCCAGCGCCCCGACCTCGAACCAGGTGGGGTCCACAGGCACCCACTCGCCGACGTATGCCTCTGCCCAGGAGTGCCCCATCCAGTTTTGGAACTTGTCGCTGTAGACATAGCCTGACAGGTAGCGCACCGGGATGCCTATGGAGCGCGCAAGCGCGGTGAAAAGGGTGGAGTATTCCGTGCACACGCCCACCATGTGCTCCTTCACCCAAAGCGCGTCCTTTTCCTGCCCCACCATGCCGACGTCGTATTCCATGTGCCTGTTCACGTATATTGCAAGGAGCGCCACTTTCTCGAAAGGCGTCCTGGCCCAGATGTCACCTGCTGCGCAAGGGCGCGGATGGAAGCGTCGCCTGACTGCGTGCGGTTGGTTGCCGACAGGAAGGGGCTGAGGGAGGATGGCACGCTGTAGCTCTCGGGAAGCGAGGGGGTGGTGCGCGCGGTGGTGCGCACTGTGATGGACTTGGAATAGAAAAACGGGTTGGGAGGGTTCTGCTCGAAGATGGAGAGGTAGCCGTTGCCGCCGGAATCGTATTTTATCTGCTCGCCCGATTCCACCTCCTGGTATGAGGTGGCGGATGGGACCGAGACGTTGAGGCCCAGGCTCTGCATGGTGCCGCCGATTGCGGTCACTGTGCCCTGCGCCTTCACAAGCGCGGAAAGGGTGTGCGCAAGCTGGGGGGCGGGCGAATCGGCCGAGAAGACGGCTGTGCAGGAAAAGAGCAGGAGGACGGCAAGCGCGCATGCGAACTGCCTTGTTTGCCTGTGCATGATGCGCATGCGAAGGCGGTTTTAATAAGGGTTTTGACGCTGACCTCAGGCAAGGAACTTTTTCTTCTCAATCTTTTCGCGCAGGTAGTCGCCCACGAAAGAAAGGCGGGGCCCCTGCAGCGCGTCCTGCTCGATTTTCTTTTTCGTCCTCAGGACGGTTTTCAGCTCCTCCACCCAGTCCTTGTGGCAGGAAATCCAGTCGTAGGAAAGCATCTCCTCGGCGCGCTTGATGTCCACTTCCTTTGCGTTTATGGTGAGCTGGCCCAAAAAGTCGTAGTCCTTGATGTCGCGCATGGTCACGCCCACGAAGCGCGCCTCGGGCGTGGCGATGTCGTTGCCCAGGTAGGCGAGGTTCATGCTGCCTGACTTTATCGCCCAGTAGATGTACCAGCCCCAGGCGTCGCAGTCCGTGAACACTATCACGGGAAGCTTGCGGCTCGCGAGCTTGCGGATGAGGCGGCGGCAGCCGCGGCTTGCCTGCCCCTTGGGGGTGATGAGTATGCAGTTTTCCTTCCTCCAGAACTTGTCCTCGTTCAGCCTCTGCCACATTGCGTCCTTTTCCACTACGAGCACGTAGTCCGCGTCAACCGACTTGAATTCCATGCCGTTGTCAACATCCGAGGGGATCATCCAGCCGCTCCTGCCCTGCTTCGTGCAGTCTATCTCGGTCTCGTCCCCCCCGAACTTGTCCCGGAGCACCATGGGGCCTGCCACCACGCCTTTCCTGTCCGTGTTGAGGTTCAGGTCCTCGCGCTTCACTGAGAGGGCGACCTCGAGGTCCTCCACAAGCGGGTTGCTTTCGCTTTGCTCCGAGAAAAGCTCCTCGTCCAACGTGTCGCCGAGCGAGAACTTGAGCTGGTAGTACAGGCCCCTTATGGAGGTGTGCGCATTCTCCTTGAGGAATTTCTTGCACTTGGAGGCGATTGCCACGGTCTGCATGAACTTGCGCGCCTGCCCCACGTTTATGAAGGTGCGCTCTTCCGTCTTGTCGCCAAGCCTGATGAAGCCCACGCCGTTGTCGTATATTATGTTGCCCTTGCTCCTAAGCGCGGTGGTGAAGGTGGGGGAGCTGTCCGCCTCGATTTGCGCAAGCATGTCCCTGCCCAGCCGCTCGAGCTTGCCCGCGATGAACTCGCTGCCCTTGCCCGAGTCGGATGCTGACGCGGATGCTTTTTTCGGTGATTCCTTTGGTGACATGCCAACCACTATTCCTCGCCTTCGTCTTCCTCGTTCTTTCCATTCCCGTTCCCGTTCTTGCCGTTCCCGCTCTTTGCCTCCTCCTCGCCCTCTTCGGACTCTATCTGCGTGGAGTACTTGGTCTCGATGAGCGTGATGAGCTTTTTCTCAATCTCGCCCGCCTTGCCCTTGCCCGCCAGGTCAGGCAGGTCGTGGGAAAGCTGGGAGACATAGCGGATGATTGCCTTTTTCCTCTCCTTCCTGTCATGGTCGCGGCGTATGCCTGAAAGGTATGCCTGCAGGTCGCGCGCAGCCTCCATTATCGCGTTCTTTATCTCCTGCACGATTTCCTCGTCGTTTGAGATTGCCTGCTTGCCTGCTGACGTGTAGGGCACGTAGACTGATGAGATGTTCACGAAAACCGACAGGGGCTCCTCCTCGAAGTTCTTCAGCTTGTAGCGCTTCCAGTCGATTGCCTTCACCGCCTCGGTGATTGCGCAGCCCGAATTGTCGAACAGCAACGGAGCGCGGTTGGCATAGCGTATCACCTCGGACGAGGACATGTCGCCTGCGGCTTTCTTCCCTGCCCCGCCCCCGTATGCGAGCGCGGCCTCCACCATGAAGGGGATGCCCCCCTTGTATATCTTTGGCGAGCGCTCGGAAACCACCACGAACTCGGGCGCAAGGATGTTTTTCAGCGACTTTTCCACCTGCTCCTTGCCGATGGGCTTTACAGAGTCCGTCGAAGGCGCAATCCATTTAACCGCGGGGTTTTGTATCGCCTTGATGATTTTCTCCGCCTCCACCCACTGCAGCTCCTTCGGGTTCTTGTCAAGTCAACATCAGGGCAAAGCGCCTTCACCTCGTCCACCTTTGCCGCGGAGAAGCGCGCGAAGCGCTCCTGCAGGAACGAGGAGACGCGGCGGCATTCCTTTTCCCTGTGCGCAAAGTCTATCAGGTCGTTTGTGGAAATCCCCATGGGGTGCGGCTGCACAACGAGGGGCTTGTCAGGCACCCTGTCGGACGAGCGGGGGAACGCGTGCGTCTGGCCCTCTGGGTCGTGGAGCGTTATCTGCAGGTGCGGGTTGGCAAGCGCGGTCCTGCGCACGTACTCGTACACGCCGAAGCTTGACTTGTCGTATTTCACGTCGGCAAACTCGCCTTCCACCGTGAGGCCGTGCCCGAACTCGCCATCATCCTTCACCAGGTTCAGGACAAGGGGGGTGTTTGACTTGAGGTCGATTGACACTTCGCATGTGATGCGCCGCGTGTCATAGCGCGAGATTACTTTCACGGGTTTTCCAGTCGTTATCTGGGAGTACATGGTGCAGCCCGATGCGCCGATTCCCTGCTGGCCGCGCTGCTGCGCATAGCGGTGGAACTTGGTGCCTGCAAGCATCTGCCCGAGCGCCTTGCCTATGTGCTTCTCCGGAATGCCGGGCCCGTTGTCCTCCGCAATCACCTTGTAGCGCTCCTTGTCGATTTCCTTTATGGTGATTTCCACCTCGGGAAGCATGCCGCCCTCCTCGCACGCGTCAAGCGAGTTGGTCACGTATTCGTGCACAATGGTGGTGAGCGAGCGCGTTTTCCCCGAAAAGCCGAGCATCTGCTGGTTCTTCTTGAAAAACTCCGCAACGGAGTGCTCGCGGAACTCGGAAAAAATCTTTTCTGTCGACGTGGGTGCCATCTAACCAACTGGTGAAGCGCAACATTGCCGCAAACTGGTCAAAACAAAATGGGGGGCGGCATTTATTAATAGTTTCGGAATGCACGACGGAAGGAGCCGGCTTTCAGAAAAGCTTCCTCACTTCGTCCTCCTTTATCCTGCGCCTGCATTTCTCAAGGTAGGCGTACACGGATGCGTGGTTGGAGCCCTCTATTATGCGGAAAACCGCCTCCATTGCATAGTTGAGGGTGTCAAGCCTGCAAATCACGCCCACGGTGTGCCCGTAGCAGGCGACGTCCGCGCCCACCTCCTCCTTTATTATCTCCTTGGTGCGCCCGTTCTCGCCAATCACGCGCCCCATTATCCTGTGGCGCGCCTTTTCGCTGCCCGCATAGTCCCGTAAATCTATGAGCTTGAAGCCGTATTCGTCGGAAAGCAGCCTAAGCGCGATTGCTGGCTCAAAGCCCCTGCCGATGGCCTTCACGATGTCCTTGCCTATGAACTCGTCTATCGGGTCGCCCGAAATTTCCACTGCGCCGTCCGAGTCCACGGAAATGCCCACCTTCATCCTGCGCTCCAGGTAGTCCTTGGTCTCGCCCGACTCCCCTAGAAGCGCGGTAACGCGCTCGGACGGGATTTTCACAATCTGCATAAGCCCACATCTATGAGGGGATTGGCATTGCAAACCCTATTAAAACTACATGAAGTCCGCCAATCCTTTCTGCGCTTGAAGGCGCCGACATGCCCGCCCGCCTACATGAAGTCCGCCAATCCTTTCTGCTTTTCAGGCTCTTCCGTGAAGATGCTCGTGATGTCCTTCCTGAAAAGCTCCATCCTCTGCTTCATGTATGGGGGCAGGTGGTAGCGCTCTATGAGGCGCTCTGCGTGGTCCAGGTATTTCGTTATCCCGCCCTTGTTTATGGTGAGGAGCAGCTTTCCCCCGCACGCGTTGCACTTGCCCGAGAGCGGCACGCGGCGGTATTTCACCTTGCACTCCAGGCAGCGGAACTCCTGCTGCGAGAACGAGCGCAGGTTGCCGTATAAATCCGGGAAAAAGTGGTGCAGGAGCAGCCGCTCGGCGGCGTCCGCAGGGTCAACCGCGCGTATTTTCTCCTGCAGGGTGAATTGCGCCTCTATTTTCTCGCCCATGTCCTTGAATTTCAGGTAGGTACTCTGGTGCGGGCCTGCGGAAACGTCCGCGGTCTCGTGGGAGTAGGGAAGGGACCCGTACTGCTCGGGCTTTCCAAGCAGCTTCTTCACGGTGTCCAGCTTAAGCTCGGATGGGGAGGCGTACTTGTCCGAAAGCTCGTAAAGCTCGATGGGGTAGGCGGAGCACACCTCCATGGAGTGCGCCTCGTCGTCCACCTCGTTGGGGTCAAGCTCCGTGGTGAGCACCAGGGGCGCGTCCATTGTGCCGCCGCGCGACTCGGGAAGGAATGCGCGCGAGAAGTTCAAGAGGCCGTCCATGAGCAGTATCACCGTGTCCTCGTCGCCGTCCGCGTTCCTCCTTTTCGCGGTGTGGAAGAACGGGTGGGCAAACCCCACGTGCGCGTCCGTGAAGCCCACAACGCGCGCAAGCACGCCTGCCGAGGTGTGCGGCGAGAGCCCGATAACCAGGTGCCCCAGCAAATCCTCCTCCTTCGAAAGATTGTAGAAGCGGGGCATGCCGTAGAGCTTGTCAAGCAGGTCGTCGATGAAGCGCGAGACCGAGAACAGGGTGTGCGCGCCGCTCCTTGAGAGGATGATGTCCTGCGCGTTGAGCGCGATTACCTGCGAGGCGTGCTCGAGCGGCCTGCCGTCCTTGTCGTGGGAGTAGCCGAAGCCGCGCGCCTGCTCCGCGCTTATGCCCATCTCGTCTGGGCGGAAATGAGTGAGGGGGATGTCGGTCGCGTCGAAGCGGCAGGTGCCGTCGCGGAACACGAACACGCCGTGCGCGGCGCGCAGGAAGCCCTTTTCCAGCGGCTCGGGCGTCTTTGATGCGGAGAAAAGCCCTTCCACGCCCTTTATGTCGGCAGACTTCGAGGCGTCGATGCCCGTGCGCTCTGCCGCGCGCTCGTAAAGCTTTATTATGTCCACCGCGCGCCTGTCGTAGTGCTTGGTTGCCACGCGGCACTCCGAGCACTCCTCGCTGTTCTTCGGCCTGCCGCACTTGGGGCAGACCAGCAGGAGAGCCGCCCTGCCGCCGCACGCGCACAAAGGCGAGAACGTCGTGTTGCCGCAGGAGGAACAGCGCATGCGCGCGATTTCCACCTCCACGCCCCTGCCCTCGCGCTCCCCCTTGGCGCGAAGCTTCGCATATGCGCGGCTTATGGACGCGTTCTTGTCTATGCGGGTGCCTATCGGGAAAAGCACGTTCACGCTCTTTTTCATGCGCCGCTCGCGCGCCTTCTCGGGCCTGCCCATGCGCGAGCCGATGTATGTGGGCGCCTTGGGCATTATCCTCATGCCGGAAAGCTCGGACAGGGTGCCGAGCACCGGCTTTTTCCCGTCGAAAAGCGCGTCGAACTTCTCGCCCGTGATTTTCTTGTCCACCATTATCCCCATGGTCTTCAGAAGCGCATAGGCGTGCTCCCCGGATATTTTCACCCTGCCCTCCTGCACGCTGTGCGGCACGCAAAGCTCCTCAAGCGCGGCTTTTGCAGGCGAGGACTCCAGCTCGAAGGATTCGAGCTTCAGGAGCCCGTAGCTCGGCTTGCCTGTGCGGAGCCACAGGGCAAGGTCCCGCAGCTGCTCGTGCGTGATGTCGTGCCAGAAGTACGTGTAGGTGGGGTGCAGTGGCAGGCCCGTCCTTCGCGCAAATGCCACCGCCTCGCCTGCAGGGCAGCCAGGGCGGGGGGGCAGCGCCCCCTGCTTCTTCGCCATGAGCTCGAGGCGCTCCTCGCACCATGCGGCAGGGAAAAGCGGGTGGTTGCTTTTCAGGAAGTCCCCGATCGAGACGAGCATGTCTCCCAGGAAAAGTATGCGCTCGACGCTCGGCAGGAGGCGCTCGGCCTCGCTTGCAGACTGCACCTCGACGACCGAGCCGTCCTTGAGCTTCACGGTGGGGCCCAGTATGGAGTCGCACGGGGTGATGACCGTGCTCTTGCCGGGCCGCTCTATTTTCATCTGCGTGCCCACCGCGAGGAAGGAGTCCAGCATGTACATGCTTGCAGGGTGCACCGCCTTGCCCATTATGCCGCTTCCGCGCGACCTGCCATAGCGGAGCCGCCAGCCGCCCTTTGTGGAAGGGTATGAGAAAATGGCCCTGCCGGCCACCGATTCCTCGAGGAAGCGGAAGTCGGGCTTGGGCTCGAACGCGCCCTCCTTTTTCGCCACCTTTATGATGGAGTCCATCCAGCCCCAGTCAAGCCCGATTTTTTTGGTGTACCTTGAGACCTTTGCCGCCTTTTGGGCGATGCCTTCGCATATGACAAGCGCGATGCCCGAGCGCACGCGGTTGGTTGCGACCCCTGGCACGTCGCGGTGCACAGACACCTCTGCGTCCTCGGTGGGGTCGCCGTCTATGCAGACAGGGCAGCTCTTCACTATGTGGCGTATGTCCGCCTCGGGCGGGCGGTACTGCAGGTGCGCGGAGCGCGTGCCGTAGACGTCGATTTCCTCAACATACCTGTCAAGGAGCTCGTCGGTTGGGCGGAAGTCGCCTATGCCGAGCTGCCTGCGCGCCACGTCGCCAAGCACCACCGCAAGCGCGGCCACCGTGCCGCCTGCGGAGCGGATGGGGCCTGCGAAATAAATGGCGAGGTAGTCGCTGCCGTCCTGGTTGCTCCGTATCTCGAACTTGGATATGCCCTCTGTCGGCGCCACGAGCACGCCCTCGGTCAGTATGCCTACTCCTGTCCGCACGGACTGCTCGATGAGCCTTTGCTTGCTTCCGCGGATTATCTCGCCGCGCACTATCTTGAGCACCACCATGTGCGCGATGGTCTGGCGCGAGTGCCCCTCCTTCTCAAGCGCGCGGATGACCTCGGTGATGCCTGGCGGCCCGACAATCCCCTCCACGCGCGCTGCAACGTCGGCTGCGCGCTTTATCTCAACGTAAGGCGCAGGGTCGAGCCCCTTGCCCCGCGCCTCCTCGGCAACCGAATAGGCGCGCTCGCGGGCTGACGCAAGCGAGGAGAAATACCTTTCCATTTCCTCGCTCCTTTCCGTCATATCCCCACCCCTTCCTTGAAGCCTATGTAGTTCATCTTGCCAGTCATCGCCTCCAGCACCGGCACGAGCCCGGGCGATGGCACGTGGCCCATCCTCACCTGGAAGTCGGTCCTGTCCTGGAAGGTGCCGCTGTTCAGGAGAAGCGCGCCGCGGTAGAGCATGTGCCCGTTCTTGTGCACGTGCCCCATGTGCACCACGTCGGGCTCGTCCTCCATCACTAGGTAGTCGTGCGCCTCGGGCACTATGAGGTTCTGCCCGTAAATCGGGGAGAGGTGGCGGCGGCGCACAAGCTCCAGCATTGCCTCGTGCGGCTTGTCGTACGAAAGCCCGCCTGCCGCGATAATGGAGTCGAGCGAGTTGCCGTGGTATATGAGGTGGCGCAGGCCCTCTATCTCCACGCGCGAGGGGCTGCCCACGCGCACCACGTTGCCCTTTATCATGTCATAGGGGATGATGGGCTGGGGCTCTGCGCGGCGCACAGCGTCGTGGTTGCCAGGCCCCACTATCACGGTTATGTAATCGGGTATCTTCTCCATGAAGGAGTCGAACATCTCGTACTGCTTGTAGATGTCCTTCACCGCAAGCTCCTTCTCCTGCTCGGGGTAGATGCCTATCCCGTCCGCAACGTCGCCTGCGATAACGACGTACTTCACCTTGCCTGCCAAATCAGCCCTGCCCTCGGAGCCGTTGAGCCAGCTTATGAAGTGCGAGAACTCGCCTTCCAGGAACTTCTTGCTGCCCATGTGCAGGTCCGAGATGTAGGCGATGGACAGGTCGCGCTCGGACTTCCTCTGCTCGCGGGCAACCGGGATGTCCGGCCACTCCACGTTGTCGCAGATGAAAAGCTCGTCCACGCTCTTGCCGTCGAACGCCACTATGTCGTCGGAAAGTATCTTGTGGTGCACCTTGAAGCCAGCGGTGTCCTTCATCACTACCACCTTGGCAGAGCCCTCCTCGTCCTCCACTTCCAGAAGCACGTTGCCTTTTTTCGTCATCTGCTTCCTGTTCACCATTGCGATGAGGCGCACTTTCGTGTTCTGGACGGACTTGAGCTTGCTTGTGGGCACGATGGCGTTCTGGGTGATGCGGGCGCGCACGATCTTGGAGATTCTCGCGTACCTGTCGCGGAAATGCGCCACGAAGTCCTCGAGCTTGCCGGTGCAGCGGGACTTGCCGCTCACGTCGGATTTTTCAATGACTTTGTAGTTAGGGGAGTATTCCTTTGCAACCGGGCGGAAGGAGGGCGAGCGGCTCACCGCCGTTTCCACGGGGATTTTTCCCTCAGCGGACAGCATCCCGTCGATGTCGTCCTTTGCGAGCATGAACTTGCCGCTTGAGATGATTTTTTCAAGCGCGGAAGGCTCGAGGGCGAAATTCTCGAGGAACGAGTATGCGTCTGGGGAGAGGCGGATGCCTGCGGCGTAGATGGAGTCGATGTCGGATTTCAATTTCCCACCCGCAACTTGCTGCCTCATTCGGCGATTGCGGCCCTTTGCTGAAAAATGCGGCGGCCTTGCACCACAAAGCCGGCGCCGTTACGGATTAATATGCACTATTGCGTTTTTATGGATTCCAGCGCGGAGAGGATGGTCCATATCTGCGTCCGCGCATGCATGGGCATGTTGATGTCCTCGGACACTGCCTCGATGGAGTACACGGCCGAGCCCACCTTTGTCGAAAGCTCGTCTGCGCTTTTCAGCCTTTCGCGCGCCTCCACGAGCGCCCGGCGGATGTTCTTGGGCACGGAGGTGTCCTCGGCGACGTTGTTGATGAGCTCGACCACTTCGGAGATGTTCTTTTCCATGTTCCCACCTGCGCCAGTGTCACAAGCCGCGTGCGGCTCCAAAGATAATATGCAGTGTAAACGAAAGGCGGACGAATTACATTCAAAAAGCTTATAATGAAACTTCCCGGCTCACTTTTTCCCAGCCTTGCCCCCCGTTATGGCGAAAGACGCGTTTGCAAGCGCAACCAGCGTGGCTGCGGCGTTCAGGACGATGAAAACCGCGTCGCCTATGTCGATGCTGTGCAGCGTCAGGAGGAAGCTTCCTGCGCCGTAAAGGAGCGCGAATTGGAGAGGCACGCGCGCCTGCCTGCTGCGCAGCGCCTGCCGGAATTCCCATGCCCAGCCGGCAAGAATGAAAAGGAGCCCCAGGACGCTTATGTAATCCGCCACGCGCAATCACCGCAATCATTTCGGGCATGGGGTTTTAAAATCGTCCCATTCTACAAAGACAAAAGCCGGCACCGGGGGCTTATCCACGCCCCCGCTCAGCCGCGCATTGCATGTTGTTCTGAAATTTCGTTTTCGGAACGGGGCCGTTCCACATCCCCGCGCAGGTGTTCATAATATTAACATTTACATCGGCTAATCTCATCCGTTAGCACGGGGCCGTGGGCTAACCTGGTACGCTACCGCGTTCGGGACGCGGTGATCTGTGTTCAAATCACAGCGGCCCCATTGACATTTTCACGTAGGTGAAAATGGCAATAAGTTGTGCGAAGCACAACTGTATCGTCAAGTTGCAAGAGCAACTTGGCGCTATTTTTTCTTTAATCCTACTTTAGGGCACAGCTTGTTCACTGGGCACATTTCGCATTTCGGCCGGCGCGCTATGCAGATTGCCCTGCCGTGGTGCACGAACAGGTCGGAAATCCTGAGCCAGTCCTTGCGCGGGAGAAGCGCCATCAGGTCTCGCTCTATTTTTTCCTGCTGCCTCTCTCGCGTCCAGCCAAGCAGATGGCTTATCCTGATGGCGTGCGTGTCAACTGGCACGCCCTCCACCACGCCGTATGCGTTGCCAAGCACAATGTTTGCCGTCTTTCGCGCAACGCCTGGAAGCTTTAGCATCTCCTCCATGGTGCGCGGCACCTGCCCCTTGTGCTTTTCAGCAATTATCCTGCAGGAGGCGCGTATGTTTTTCGCCTTGTTATGGTAAAAGCCCGTGGAGCGGACAAGGGTTTCAAGCTCGGAAATGTCAGCCTCGGAAAAGTCTTTTGCAGACCTGTATCTCCTGAAAAGCGCAGGCGTCACAATGTTCACGCGCGCGTCGGTGCACTGCGCCGAGAGGATGGTGGCCACAAGAAGCTGGAGAGGCGTGGTGTGCACAAGGGAGCATTTTGCATCAGGGTAGGCGCGCTTGAGAAGGGTTACGATTTTTCGCGCGCGGTCTTTTTTGGCAGGAAAACTTTCCATGCCGGGCTTTCATCCTGAAGGCTTTTTAACCGTTCAACAATACAATAGTGCGCCACGGGCCCGTGGCGCAGCCTGGATAGCGCGGCAGACTTCTATCCGTAGGGGGCAGATGACTCAGATAATATCCCCCTAACGGTTCACCCCCAATTTGGGCGCATGAACCGGCGATGGAGAAATCTGAAGGTCGTGAGTTCAAATCTCACCGGGCCCGTTCTTTTTTCAAGAAGGTCGTGATCGTCAACTGCGTAGCAGTTGGCGAGAAGTTGTGCGAAGCACAACTGTGAGTTCAAATCTCACCGGGCCCGAATTTCCTTTTTATTAAGAAGTACTCATCCCCTGGCAATCCTGTCCTTTTGCGCTACAGATGCCTTGTTGCTGGCGTCGGTCACAAGCCCGCCAATCAGGCTTTGCGCAAAGCCGGTGTTGCTGTAGGCAAACGAAGTTTTGAAGTCCTTTGCCTTTGCCTCCAGGCTGAGGAGCGCAAGGTGGACGTCGTAATCCGTGACTTTCCTGTCCTTTATCTGGGAGCACAAGTTCCTGCCCAAAAGCTCGCGCAGGTGCTTGCCCTCGGTGGAATTCACATCGGTGCTTGCAAGCTTTTTCTCGACTTCTGACAAGGCTGTCCTGACGTTCAGGATCTCAGCAAGGGTTATCGGGGGCATGAACTCAAGATTCTTGAGGGTTTTTACATAGGGCTCGATAGGGTCGTGGGAGGAGCCGAAGCCGGTCATTTGGAACAGGAAGATTGCCATGCCTTGTTTATGCCCGCTTCCCCTTTTATTGCTTGCGCAAGGCTGAAGCATTATATTATTGATGCGGCAAGATAGGCGCATGTACCTGAAGCTGAAGGGGGAACTTGCGTCCGCGGTTGCGCGCGCGTCAGGCGTGTCCGAGGAGGAGGCAGAGGCGTCCATCGAGCTTCCCAGGGGGCAGTTCGGCGACGTGGCAAGCTCGGTGTGCTTCATGCTGGCTAAAAAGGAGAAGAAAAGCCCTGTGCAGCTTGCCGCGGAAGTGTGCGCGAAGCTTGAGCTTCCAGAATGGGTGGCTGAGGCAAAGACTGCCGGCCCCTACATCAACTTTTTCCTCTCTGACAAGTTTTACGCGGAGCTTTTGCAGGAAGCTGCAAAGGCAGGCGCTGCGTTTGGCAGGGGAAAGGGGCGCAGCGGGAAAACGATAATCGAGTTTCCCTCCGTGAACCCGAACAAGCCATGGCACATCGGGCACCTGAGGAATGCGCTTCTGGGCGATTCGGTGGCGCGCGTGCTTGAGGCGGCAGGCGAGAACGTGGAGAGGGCAGATTACATTGACGACCTGGGGCTCCAAGTAGCGCAGTCGTTCTGGGGATACCTGAACCTCGGGAAGACGCCAGAGGGAAAGCTTGACTTGTGGCTGGGCAAGGAGTATGTGGAGGCTGCAAAAAGGTTTGAGGAAAGCGAGGAAGTGCAGAAGCAGGTAAGGCAGCTTGTCAAGGAGATGGAGGAAGGCGAGGGCAGGAACGCGTCCGAGTGCCGCAAGCTTGTGGAAAAATGCGTCGCGGCGCAGTATGAAACGGCGTTCAAGTTCTCAGTCTACCACGACGTGATGATATTCGAGTCGGACATATTGCGCACCATTTTCGAGGAGGGCATGGCGCGCATCAAGGAAAATCCGGCAATTGTCAAGGAAACGGAAGGCAAGAACGCGGGCTGCCTGGTGGCAAAGATGACGTCGCCCGAGTTTGCCAGCATGGAGTCGCCGGACAAGATACTGGTGAGGAGCGACGGGACCGCCACCTACACAGGCAAGGACGTGATTTTCCAGCTCTGGAAGTTCGGCTTGCTCAAGAGCGACTTTTCCTACTCAGAGTTCATGGTGCAGCCAAACGGCGAGGCATGCATGATGAGCGCAAAGAAGGGGAAACCTGGGAAGTTCGGCAATGCCAGCCGCGTGATAAACGTGATTGGCATGGAGCAGGCATACCCCCAGAAAGTGATAAAGGAAATACTGCTTTCCATGGGGTACAGGAAGGAGGCGGAAAGGTCCGTGCACCTTTCCTACGAGCATGTTGGGCTCGAGGATTCCAAATTCTCGGGAAGGCAGGGAACGTGGGTGGGATACACCACGGACGAGCTGTTTGAGGAAGGGGTGAAGCGCGCAGAGGGGAAGATAAAGCCAGATGTGCAGGGAGTGGAAAGAGGGAAGATTGCCGCAGCCATTGCCGCTGCCGCAATACGCTTCACGATGATTAGGACAACCCCTGAGAAGAAAATAACATTCCGCTGGGACGACGCGCTCTCGCTTGAGGGTGACTCCGCGCCATATGCCATATATGCGCATGCGCGCGCGCACAAGATATTCGAGAAGGGAGGGGCAGGGGAGGCTGGCGCGGCATTCGAGCCTGCGGAAAAGGAGCTTTTGAAGAAAGTGATGCTGCTTGATTTTGTTGTTTCCGAGTCTGCAAGGCAGCTGCGCCCGCACATCGTCGCTGAATATTGCCTTGACCTGGCTGCGCTTTACAACAAGTTCTACAATGCCTGCCCAATCCTATCGTGCGAGGATGAAAAGGCGAGGGAGGGCAGGCTTGCCACAAACTTCGCAGCCAAGGTGGCGATGTCAAACGCGCTTGGCGCAATAGGGGTGCCTGCGCTTGAGAGGATGTAGAATTATAAATAAAGCAATGGGGAAAATAGGCATGGCAAAAAAATCAGTGCAAAAAGTCAAGAAATTCGATGTGATATTCGAGAGGGACGAGAGCGGCTATGTTGTGGCGCTTGTCCCTGAGCTTCCGGGCTGCCACACGCAGGCAAGGACGCTTTCCGAAGCGACGAAGATGATAAAGGAAGCCATTGAGATTTACCTTGAGGTGGCGCCTGTCAACGGGAAGGCAAGCAGCTCATCAAGATGCATGGGCATACGGCAGGTCGCAGTCCCTATTCCGGCGTGAGGCGATGAAGCTTCGCCCAATCCCGGTGAAAAAGGCGATTGCCCTTCTTAAGAAGCTTGGCTATAACGAGGTGCGCCAGCGCGGCTCGCATCTCATCATGCAAAATGGGAAGGGCAGGATAATTGTGGTGCCGATCCACACAAAGGAAATCGGCGTTGGGCTTCTAAGGGCAATTATCCGCGAGCTTGGACTGAGCAGGGAGGCATATTTTTCAGCATTTGATAAGGTGTAGGCATGACAAATATCCGGGAACTTGCTAGGAAAATCGCAGCCATCGAGCGCAGGAACGCGCGCGTGGAGGACGACAAGGCGTGGGAGACAAGCCTTGCGCGCAGGGGGGCGCTTGTTGCTTTCACATACATTGCGGTTGGCGCATACCTTGCCGCAATAGGCGTGCCTGACCCGTGGCTCAACGCCATAGTGCCTGCCGTAGCATTCATGCTGTCCACGCTCACGCTTCCCTACTTGAAAGTGATTTGGCTGAAAGGGAAGAGAAAGTAGCGCTTCATTTCCCATCGATTATTTTTTCTATCTCGCCGTAAGTGTCCACAAAGTGAAGGAGCGAGAGGTCGCTTTTGCCCTGCGGGAGGAAGTCCTTGCGAAGCGGATTTTCCTCAAGCCATTTGAAAAGCCCTTGCCAGTATGCCCTGTTCACGCATATTATCGGCACGGTGTCCACAATGCCGGTCTGCATGAGAACAGCATACTCGAAAAGCTCGTTTAGCGTGCCAAAGCCGCCAGGGTAGAAGATGAGCGCCTCGCTCTTTATGGACATTATGAAGCGGCGCACGAACAGGAAGTGGAAGGTCGCCTCGTGGGAGAATATCTTGTCCGTTACCTTTTCGCCTTCCAGAAGCTCTGCCTTGAGGCCGAATGATGGCGCGCCAGCCTCGGTTGCGCCGCTGTTTGCCGCATACATTATGCCCGGCCCGCCACCGCTTAGTATGGCATGCCCCGATTTGCCCAGCCTGAATGCGACGTCCTTGCAGTGGTCGTAGTATTGGCTGCCCTTGCGCACGCGGTGCGAGCCGAAGAATGCCACGAGCTTCCTGTCCGTCTTCCCGATGAGCGAGAGCCCTTGGCTTATCTCGTCTTTCACCTTGTCCACGGTCCAGCCTGTGCGCTCGAAGTATTGCTTGTTCTTGTGCAATCGGCTCATATTCACACAGCCACCACTTTCCCCCTTTCCGCAATGAGCACGCGGTTGCCGTTCTGGTAGACCGCGTGGATGGTTGCCGTTATCGGGGATGCGCGCGCAAAGACAATGTCGCGGTGCGTGCCCGATGCCACCTTGCCTGCGTGCGAGGAGGACGAGCCGAAGTGGTCGGAGCGGCCGTATGCAATGTGCACGCCTGCCTTTTCAGCCTCAAGCACAGGCACGCCGGGGGCAGAGCGCGCTGCGTCGTTCATCCCGAGCCCGAGCTCGGCGATGTTCGCGTTCCTCTCGTCGCGCGCAATGTCATCGATTACCCGCCCTGCCTCGGAGCAGTCGCCCTGCACGCGCACAACCATGTTCCCCTCCACATGGAGGAATGCGACTTTCCTGTCCTTGTAGGAGTAGCTTGGCAGCACGCCCTTTGTCTGCGAGGCGCCGTAAAGCGAGCGCCCCTCGGCGGTGGCTGCCTCGTAAAGCGGGGTGAAAAGCTCGCCCGATGGGAAGTTGATGAACTCGCCAGCCATCCTGCACATGCCTGCATCGAGCAGCCAGTTGGAGGCGCGGGTGTCAAGGTAAAGCCGCGTGCCGCGCGGCACGCCAGCGCCGTCGAATGTGGCCTCAAAGCCGACAGCAGGCCGGACGACCGCAAGCAGGCGCCTGCCCCGCTCGGAAATGCGCGAGTAGTCAGCAGCCATGGCAGGCTCCATTTCAGGCGTGACGCCAGGCATGGAAACCACGCGCAGGTGCGCGGCTTTTTTTGCGATGTTTTTCAGCGGGGCGGATGCCGAGTGCTCGGTCATCGCTATCACGATGTCCGCGCTTGCTATGAACGCCGCAAGATCGTCCACCCTCCCGCCGTCGTGCGTGGCCGCAGCGGCTGGAAGGTCGGCGTTGGGGGAGGGGGTGTCGGGGTATTTCACCACGGGAAGCACGCGGAAGCCGGTGTGCTCGGCCAAAAGCGACGCAGCATTGTGCCAGCGCGAAAGCAGCTCTGCGCGGGCAAGCCTCGCAGCGGAGGGCCTGGCGCCGTAGTCTGTCAGGAAAAGCAGCCGCTCGCCCCTGCGCGGGGAAAGCATGTTCTGGAGAAGGCGCGCAATCTGCTCTGTTGCCATGGGCTTCATATCGGCTGCCATATGCGTGAATTGCGCGGCAAGGAATAAAACGCTTGCCAGGGAGAAGTGGAAAGCCGCTAAAGCAGCCTAAGCAGGCGCCTTATGCCGGAATAGAGGCGCACATGCTCCTTGTCCTGGTATGTGCATTCCCACGTAACCTTGTCGATGTCGTATTTTGCCTCGCCTATGAGGACGTCGGTGCTTGTTGCAACGGGTATCCCCCTCTCAACCAAGCCTGAGACCACGGACGATACGCATACGAATGTGTGGAAGCCCGCCACTATTGCGAGCTTGGGCGGCGGGACCAGGCATTTTTCAAGGTCGGGAAAAGCGTGCTGGAATGGCTTTTCGAAGATCACAATGTCGCCTGTGCCTGAGAGCGCGGCATTGACGATGCTCTCGCACAGGGGGGGCTCGGAGAGGAGATTCTTCCATATGATGATTGTTTTTGCTCCGGCTTTGGCGCTTTTTTCAACCAGCTTGCGCATGTTCTCAAGCTTTGCATCGAAATCTTCGTAGGCCTTCCGGTAGAGCCGCATGGCGTCAGGCGAGTTGGAAAACTGCACGTCCACGGCAATCACTGCGATATCGCTTGGCTTGAGCAGGGGGCCTGGCTTGCGAAGAAACATGCGCCAATTAGAGGGGCAAAGTGATTTAAAGTTATTATGATTGTCTGGAAGTGTATAGCTTGCCCTTGGGCGCAGGAGCGCGGAGAAACCGATATAAAGAGATATATCAAAATGGACCTATCCAGAAACAGATATATCCAATAGGCGGCGGGCTTCCATGGAAACCAAGGCAAAATATTCGCACCCCGAGATGAAGGGGGGCAACTGCGTTTTCCTGCTCTGGCTCATAGGCAGGCAGGAGGCGCATGGCTATCAGATAATAAAGCTTCTCAAGGAAGAAGGCATGCACGTGGGGGCAAACAGGCTTTACCCTGTGCTTAGGAACATGCTCCGTGACGGCGTGATATCGCAGAAGGAGATGCGCGACGGGAAGCGCGTAAGGAAGGTATATGTCATAACCCCGAAAGGGAGAAAGGCTCTTAAGGAAAGCAAGAGGCTTTTCCAAGGGATTGCGGGGGAATTCGCAAGGGAGATGCTTGAATGAGCAAGAAGAGCGACGACGTTATGCGCCTTGAGGGCGTGTGCAAGATATACGAGATGGGCGAGGACAAGCTCTATGCGCTGAACAATGTGGACCTGGTGATAAAGAGGGGCGAGTTCGCCTCCATCCTTGGCCCATCCGGCAGCGGCAAGTCCACGCTTTTGCACATACTGGGGCTTCTTGACGAGCCCTCGCGGGGGGAGATATACCTGGACGGCATCGAGGTGCACAAGCTGAACGACGACGAGCGCGCGCACCTGCGCGGCAAGAAGATAGGGTTCATATTCCAGATGTTCAACCTCATCCCAAGCCTCACCGTGCTTGAGAACGTGACGCTGCCGGCGCTCATTTACGAGTCGGACCCGGAAAAAGCGCAGCAGAAGGCGGTTGAGACGCTTCGGCAGATAGGGATGGGCGAGCGGCTGGGGCATTACCCCAACCAGCTTTCGGGCGGGCAGAGGCAGAGGGTGGCGATTGCGCGCGCCCTCATCAACGACCCGGAGATAATACTTGCGGACGAGCCGACCGGCAACCTGGACACCAAGACGGGCCACGAGGTTCTCGCAATGTTCCATGACCTGCACAGGCAGGGCAAGACCATGATAATAGTGACGCACGACACCAATGTCGCAAAAATCACCCACCGGACAATCCGCGTGGTGGATGGCAAAATCGCCAAGGAAAGCTAGAGGTGAGAATATGGAAAACAGGATATTTGCAGTTTTGGCGCTCGCGCTTTGCCTTGCAGGCGCCGCGCATGCCACGCTTTACGTGGACTCGTATTCCGTGTCCCCGGCAAGCCTCAACCCCGGGCAGGAGGGAGTGGTCACTTTTGCCATACAAAACCCCATACCGACCGGCTTGACAACCACCGACCAGCTGGAGAGCGTGCAGGTATTCTATGCCGCGCCTGCCGGGATTGAGTACAAGGCAGCAAGCCCGTTCATGGTGGGCACCATAAGCGCCGGCGGCTCGGCATTGGTCACAGTGCCTTTCAAGGTCCGCGCAGACGTGAAGGGAGGGGTGATAACCGCCCCGTTTTACATTTCCATGAAGGACGCGACAGACCTCAAGACAATAAATGCCGGGATAACCGTGGTGAACCCGGCCATACTGTCATTCAGCTCGGACCACCAGACCGTGCTTTCCACCGACCTGATAAACCTCACAATCACCAACAACGGGGGCTCGGCCTCCAGGGCATCGCTTTCGTTCGCAGCAGGGAGCAATTTCTCGTTCGTAGGCCTGACCTCGATATACATCGGCGACATCAAGGAATCCGTTTCGGTGATGGTGCCCCTTGACTCGAGGAAAGTGGCCGAAGGCGTGACAGGGGTGCCGTTCGTGCTTTCCTACACGGACGACGGCGGCAACAGCATTTCGTCCTCAAACACGCTCACGCTGGCAATCAAGAAGGAGAAGGCGGACGTGGCATTCACCCAGCTTGAGCCCATTGTGACCAACAAGGACAATGTGCTTCGCATGAAGGTGAAGAACAACGGAAGGCCGCTTGAGGACTTCCGCGTTTACCTGACCGACGAGCTGGTAAAGGCAAAGGACTCGACGCCGATAAAGCTCGGGACGCTTGGCACCGATGACGAGAAGACGTTCGAGATCCTGGTCTTCGTCACCCAGCAGCCGGGCCTGAAGGCCACCTCATTCCAGATAAAGTGGGTGGAGGAGGACGTGGACAAGGAAGAGGCCATCAGCGTGCCGATTGCGATAAGCTCGGACGCAGAGGTCGGGATATACCTGGATGCCAAGCCCGCCCCGATTGCGGTGGGCGGGGACTACACGCTCTCAGCTACAGTTTCCAACCTGGGCTCGTACAAGATAGCCAACGTGGTGGTGTCTCTCGAGGAGAGCGACGCGTTTGTCGGTCTCAACGTGCAGAAGGAGCAGTACATAGGCAACCTGGACAATGACGCATTCTCCACAGTGCAGTACAAGATACGCGTGAAGCCCGCCATTGAGGCAGGCCAGTACCCGCTTGTTTTCAAGGTGCGCTACAAGGACCAGTCCGGCCTTTGGATTGAGAAGGAAATCAGGACGATGGTGAGCGTAAGGCCTGCAAGCGAGGGAGTGGCAAAGGACAACGGCAGCGGAACGCTTATGCTCATCGGGGGCGTGGCAGTGGTTGCGGTTGGCTACTGGTACTTCAGGATGAGAAAGCCCAAGCATGGGCTTTCTCAGAAGTCGAGCTAGGGGCTCGGCTAAGATGAGAAAGCGCAAGCCGGCGCTTTCCCAGAAGTAGCAATCATCCCGTGCCAATGCATCTGCAGGGCGGCATCAGGCCGAGGTGTATGAGTGAAACTCATCGACATATTGGTATATTCGCTCAAGAGCCTCGCGCACCGCAAGATGCGCGCCTGGCTCACCGTGCTGGGCATTGTGATAGGCATAGCCGCGGTGATATCGCTGATGACCCTGGGGCAGAGCTTCAATGACTCTGTCAACAAGCAGCTCTCCGCGCTTGGCTCCAATACCATTTTCATCACCCCCGCGGCAGAGTCTTCCGGAGGGTTTGGTAACGCGCCCATGAACCCTACCGCTGGCAAGCTTTACGACAAGGATGCGGAAAGGATAAAGCGCGTGCCAGAAGTGTCCGACATCGCGCGCATACTTACCTCAAGGGGGAGCGTGGGCTACAGGGAAAAGAACCTCACAGCGAGCATAATAGGCGTGGAGCCTGGCGTTTTTGAGAAGACGACCGCGCTCAAGATTGCGGCAGGGCGCTTCCTGCAGGAGAACGACAGGCGCGTGGTGGTGATAGGCGACCAGGTGGCGTACGACACGTTTGGCAGCAGGAACACGCTTTCCGTGAACTCCGTGATCCTGATAAAGGGGATAAAATACAAGGTGGTGGGCATACTGGAAAAGTCCGGCGGAGGCTTTGGCTACAGCAACACGGACACAGGCATTTACATACAGTTCACCGAGGCGCGCGAGATGTTCAAGGCTTCCCTTGCCCCAAACGAGGTGCAGGCAATGGTACTGTCCGTGCGCGAAGGCTCTGACATGCCGGATGTGGTGGACAAGATAAAAAACGAGCTGGACGCCTCGCACAAGGTCAAGCCGGACAGCAGGGATTATTCCGTGGTGGACCCTGCAAGCATACAAAAGGCGGTGAGCAGCGTGCTTTCCATGATAACTGTTTTCCTCGGCGCGATAGCGGGCATTTCGCTCCTTGTCGGGGGGCTGGCAATCGCGTCCTCAATGTTCACATCGGTGATTGAGAGGACGCATGAAATCGGCGTGCTGAAGGCGATTGGCGCAACTAGGGGGGACATACTCGGCATATTCGTCATAGAGGCAGGGGCTATCGGGGGCATTGGCGGCGTGTTTGGCGTGCTCATAGGCATGGCAGTGGCTTACGCGGCCACAGTGTTCGGGCTGCCCTCTGCGGTTGGCTGGCCGCTCATTCTGTTCGGGGTGGGCTTTGCAGTCGTGATCGGCCTGGCGTCAGGCTTCGTGCCTGCGAGGAACGCGGCAAGGATGACGCCCGTGGATGCGCTTAGGTATGATTGAGGGGCTTTGATGAAACTGCTTGACATTTTCAAATACTCGATGGAAAGCCTCAGGCACCGCCAGATGAGGTCATGGCTCACCATACTGGGCATTGTGATAGGCATTGCCTCGGTGGTGGCGCTCCTGACCATCGGCGAGTCGCTGAACACCGAGGTGAACAGGCAGCTCACGGCGCTTGGCGCGAACATGATATCCATCTCGCCGTCCACCGACCCGTTTGCCAACCCCTTCACATCCGCTTCATCGGGCAAGCTGTTCGAAAACGACGCGGAGAGGCTCAAGAGGATACCCGACGTGGTGGACGTCTCGCGGGTGGTGTACGGAAGGGCGAGCCTGGGCTACAAGGACAAGAAGATAACCTCGCTTGTGATGGGAATAGACCCCAAAGTGTTCGAGACCATGTCCTCGATAGAGGTTGCAAACGGCAGGTTCCTGCAGGACAATGACAGGGGGGTGGTCGCAGTAGGCGGCCAGTTCGCAGAGGACGCATTCGGCGTCAGGAACAGGCTCAACGTGGGCTCCTACATCACCATCAACAATGAGAAATACCCCATAATCGCGGTGCTGGCAAAGTCTGGCGGCGGGTTTGGCCTCAACACGTTTTTGGACAATGGGGTGTTTGTCACCTACCACGACGGCAAGGAGATTTTCAGGGACAGCCTGGCGGACAAGGAGGTCAACGAGATAGACGTCACGGTGCGCGAGGGCGCGGATATGGACGAAGTGGTGGAGAAGATAACGCTTGAGCTTGCCGCAGCGCACAAGCTGCGCGTGGAGGACAAGGACTTCTCGGTTGTGGACCCCAAGACAATACAGGCATCCGTGGATTCCGTGCTTTCACTGATCACCGCTTTCCTTGGCGCAATAGCGGGCATCTCGCTGCTTGTTGGCGCGCTTTCCATTGCCAACAACATGTTCACGTCGGTGTTCGAGCGCACGCACGAGATTGGCGTGCTGAAAGCGATAGGCGCCACGCGGGGGGACATCATGAAGATATTCGTGTTCGAGGCAGGCGCTGTTGGCGCCATAGGCGGCTTTGCAGGCGTGCTCCTCGGCTACGCCCTTGCGCTTTCCGCGAACTTTTTCGGCCTGCCAACAGGCGTGAACCCGCTGGTTGGCCTGTTCGGCGTGGCATTCGCATTCGGCATAGGAATGGTGTCGGGCTGGGCGCCTGCCAACATGGCATCCGCGCTCTCGCCAGTGGACGCGCTCAGATATGAATAGGTTTTTAACCAATTCTTCCAAATTCACTCTCGCGCAGGGATAGCCAAGCTTGGTCAAAGGCGCAGGACTCAGAGAGCCCTTTTTGCTCCTCCCGCAAGCGCTCGTCGCAAAAAGCGCTCGCGGAAAAGTAAAATGTGCAACAAGGTCTTCGGAAATCCTGTCGGTTAGCCGTTCGTGGGTTCAAATCCCCCTCCCTGCACTTCGCTCTTGCTCAGTGCAGGTCGGTTTCGACCTGCGGTCGAAATCCCGCCAGCAAGCTGGCGGTCCCCCTCCCTGCACTAATCCTTTTTTCCCCTGCCAGTGTCGTAAAGGAGGATGCCTGGGCTCGGCGCATAATCGGCATTCCAGTCCTGCAAGTCGAAAAGGTGCCTGGTGCCCCCGTCCGCCGCTTTTATCCCGAACCGCTTGCAAAGCGAGATGGAATAATCCATGATGCGCGCGTGCATGCCGTGCAGGCAGATTCCAAGCGCGTGCTTCATGACCAGATCGAATACGTTTTCGCCTTCCTGCGCGTTGAGTTCCGGCACTTTGAATGCTTTCACCACCTTGTCGGTGACGCCGCATGCCCTGCAGGGCGTTCCTATCCTGAAAACCAGATCTATGTCGCTTGATGCGCACAGGGGGCTGCCCTTTATCCTGCCGCCCACCATGTACAGCCTGACCCTGCCCGGGTCCATGCCGCAGTGCGAGTGCGCCTTCACCATGATGGCATATTCCTCGGCCAGGAGCCTCGCATACTCCGGAAGCCTGACATAGGCGCTTAGAAAGGTTTCCCGCTGCCCGCGGAGATTTTCCGGAGCCCCGTCAAGATCCATGATAAGCTTTTGCAAGTTGCGCGCCAAGGTTGCGCTTGGGCGGCCGGCAATCAGTGCGCCAGCCGTTGCTTCCGCCTGCTTATAGAGGGGGCCGTTCACAGGTTTTTTGTGTTAGAAAATGTTTATATATATTGACGTGCGCCTCGGTGCGGCTTGCACTCCCTGCACATAATAAGTAAGCATTAGTGCGCGTCAGATAAAATTTGAAATCATCCTGGGTCGGGGAGTCCAATCCCTTTCCCATCATCGAATCCACTTGTCCTCATGCGCGCACTCCTCTTGTGCCCCCTCCCGTATTTAACCCTGCCTTTTGCGCGCAAGGGCAAACCTAATTAAATCTTTGATGGGGATTTGCTGCGATAGGCATGGCGGTATCAGAGTGCCCGGAATGCACGTTCCACATCCAGCTTGAGGAAGGGCTGGAGGTAGGGCAGGTCATCGCCTGCCCGGACTGCGGGGCGAAGATAAAGCTTGTGAAGGAGTTCCCGCCGGTGTTTGCGCGCGTGGGAGAGGAGCGGTGAGGGAATGGCGGCCGGAAAAACAGCTTTTGCTTCGCTTGTATTCATTTCCCTCATGCTTCCCGCCGCCTTTTGCGCCTGGAGCCAGGCGCTTGACGTTTTCGTGGCAGACTCAAACGGCCTGCCTGTGCAGGGCGCGAGCATCAGGATAACCTACCAGAAGGCTAGCGGCACCGCAGGCAACGACGGGCTTGTAGAGGGGAAAACAGGGGAGGACGGGAAATACTACGCGGGCCTTGAAAACACCGTGCCGGAGGGGCTTGAGGACAGGGCGATAAGCGTGGAGGCGCGCGCATACGGCTGGCTGGAGGAGAAGCAGGCATTGGCTGATGGCAGCGGGCAGGCCGCGGTGGTGGCGTTTGCCGCGCCGTTTGAGCTTTCGAAGGCCACAATAACCGTGCTCCAGGCAAGCGGGCTGCCGGCAATCGGCGCCTCGGTGTACATAAGCGGAAGCGAGGTGAAGCTGGCCACGGATTACATGGGAAAAGCGGCAGTTTACGCGCCTTCGGGGCTTGAGCTGTCGGGCTTTGTCTCGTATGGGGGCGAAGGGGAGTACTTTTCAGCGGCAGCAGGCAGCGGCAGGGAAATCACGGTAACCCTCCCTGCAGGGGGGGATGCCGGGTCTGGCGGCACCGTGCTTTCGGTGACATTCATAGCTCCTGACAAGTCGGCGCTTGCAGGGGAAAAGGCGGTATTCACGTTCGAAGGCAGGAACGTTTCCGCATACACGGACGCAGGAGGGGTGGCGTCAGTTGAAATCCGGGAAAGCGGTCCTGTGCTTGCAAGCGTGAGGAAGAACGACCATGACTACGAGTTCTCATTCAACGTGACTGGACGGCAGCCCGAAAAGCGAAACCGCGGCGCTTGCCCCGCTCCTCAAGATAGACTATTTCGAGTCAAGCCCCGAGGGAAACGGGTGCTACCAGCTCGCGGCAAAGGTGAGCGACCCGAGGGCGAACAGGCCGATAACGGTTCGGATGATGCAGGTGAACAGCGACAGCGTGCCTGTGGGCGAGATAAAGGTGTCGGTGGACGAAAACGGGGTCTATGCCGGAAGGGTGTGCGTCAGGGAGGACGCGCTGGTGAGGGTGGTGGCGTCAAACGCCTATGAGACCACGGAGAAGGCGTTTTCGCTTGCCGCGTCAGTCAAGCCGCCGCCCCAGCCCGAGCCTGGCGAGCCTGAGCCCCAGCCGGTTGCGCCTGAGCCTTCGGTTCCGGCCCAGCCTGCAAGGGCAGTCACGCTTGAGGAAACGCTGGGCACGCTTGCCGCAGCGGCGGTGATGGTTGCGCTGGTGGCAGGGATAGGGATTGTCTTCCTTGGCAGGCACAACCCCCAGGCTGCAGGAGGGATGCTGAAGGCGGCAGGCCAGATGCAGGAGCTTTTCATGAGAAGCATAGCGCGCCCGATACTGGAGTACCTCAGGTCGGTCTTCAAGAAAAAGGAGCCGCCGCAGCAGACTTTCGGGCAGCAGCAAAAGGGGCAATGACCGGTTCTTTCCACTTGAGCCGGCTGAAATGAGTCTGGCGCGCCATTATTTGAGCCGAATCGCATCAAGGTTCATCGGGGCTCGCGAGTCGATGCGCAACGCTAGTTGCGCAGATTTTCAGCCTCAGCTGAAAAGACGAGCGGGCTCTACTTGAGCCTGATGGCATCCAAATTCATGGGTGCGCGCGAGTCGACGGACAACCGCAGTTGGACGGATTTTCAGCGCAGCTGAAAACAAGAGCGCCATCCTATTTCAGCCTGATAGCATCAAGATTCATTGGCGCTCTTGAATCGATGTGGAACATCTTGGAGATGGTGCGCGACAGGTCCTCGCACTTTGCCTCGTCCCCGTGCAGCGTGAATACGCGCTCGGGCTTGGGGTGCATGTTCTTGAGGAGCGAGAGCAGCTGCTGCCTGTCGGAGTGGCCTGAATAGCCCTCCACAGTCTCTATCTGCATGTTTATCTTGAGGGATGCCGCGCGGCCGTCCTCGCCTATGGTGGGCACTTCCTTCATGCCGCGCTGTATCTTCCGCCCGAGCGACAAGGCTGACTGGTAGCCCACGAAGAACATGGCGTTTTTCGGGTCGTCGGCCATGAGCCGCAGGTATTCGACGGAGGGCCCGCCTGAAAGCATGCCCGAGGGCGCGATTATGATTGCAGGCCCGCCGTCCGCGATTTCCTGCCTGTCCTTCTTCACAGGCTCGAATATGCGCGACTCGAAGGGCGAGTCGTTGGAGAGTATGCGCCGCTGTATGTTGTGGCGCAGGTACTCGGGGTACGCGGTGTGTATTGCAGACGCCTCGAGAATCATGCCGTCTATGTAGACAGGGTAGTTGAAGTCCTTGTTGCGGCTGGCGTATTCCTCAAGCACCAGCATGATTTCCTGCGAGCGGCCCACCGCGAATGTCGGGATGAGCACTTTCCCCCCCCTCTGGCAGACCGAGAGCGCAAGGTCCACGAGCTTCTTGTCGGACTCGAACCTGTTGGGCTGGACGTCGTTCCTGCCGCCGTACGTGCTGTCTATGAAAAGGGTCTCCACGCGCGGGAAGTTGGAGTTCGCCTGGTCGAACAGGCGGGTGAAGCCGTACTTTATGTCCCCCGAGAAGACAAGGTTGTGCAGGCCCTCGCCCACGTGCAGGTGCACCATGGAGCTGCCAAGTATGTGCCCTGCGTTGTAGAAGGTGAGCTTGACCTCGGGCGTGATGTCGATGACCTCGTTGTAGCCCACGGTAACCATGTGCGCAAGCTCCTTCTGTATGTCCTTTATGCCGTACGGGACCGCGTACTGGGAGTTCTTGCTTGCAATGGAGACGAAGTCCATCTGGAGCAGCATTGCAAGGTCGCGGGTCGGCGGGGTGCAGTAGACAGGCCCGTCGTAGCCGTATGCGAAGAGATAGGGTATGAAGCCGCAGTGGTCCATGTGCGCGTGCGTGAGCACCACGGCGTCTATCTGGGAAAGCTCGAGCTTCATCTCGTTGAGGTACGGGTATGCCTTGGAAGGCTCGAACGTCTCGGGGTTTATGCCGCAGTCCACAAGCACGTTGCTGTTGGGCGTCTGGATGAGCGCGGAGCTCCTGCCCACCTCGTAAAAGCCGCCAAGCGCGGTCACCTTCACCCAGTCGCTTTTCGTGGGGAGCGGGGAGCATATCTTCTTGCCCAATGACTGCAGGAACTTCTTGCGGTTGCCCGCCTCCTTGAGCATGGTGGCGCGCACGCCCTTTATGGTGGACGAAGGCATTGTCGGGGTGCGCTGCACCACGGGCGCCCAGCGCGTCTTCTGTATTATCGCCTTGAGGGTGGTGCCGCCCTTGCCTATCACCAGCCCTGGCTTGAGCGCCTCGATGTTCACTTCCGAGAAGTCCGGGTTGAAGCGGATGTCCGACACCCCCGCGTCCTCGGGGATGGACTCCTTTATTATTGCAAGCGCCTCCTCGGCGGGGAGGAGCGCGGACGGGTCGCTTTTCACAAGAATCCGCTTGCGTATGGTGCCGGCAATCTTGCGGATGAGCTGGTCGTTCTCGTAGAAGGAGACGATGTCCTTGACATACACCACTATGTCAAGCCCCTCGGCATCCACCTTGACCAGCTTGCATTCGCTCGGCACGAGTTCCTCTATCTTCTTCTCTATTTCCTTGAAATCCAAATCGTCGCCTTCGTAAGCTGCTGTTTCAGAGGCACCAGTCACTGCAGGAGCTTTTCCACTTCTGCGCGCTCATACCTTCTGAAGCCCGCCTTGGTTATCGTGACCAGGTCCACGCGCTCGCCCGTTGCGGCGTCGCGCTTCATTGCCGCAGCGACGGCCTTTGCGGCCGCGCGCGCATTGTCCTTTATGCTGCCGCCTTCCTTGTAAAGCTCCTCAAGGAGCCCGTATGCCACCGGAGAGCCTGAGCCCGTGGAGACGTACTTCTCCTCGGACAGGCCGCCCAGCGCGTCCAGGCTGTACACCTCGGGCTTGTCCTCGGTCCCGGCAATCACGAGCTGGACGTAGAACGGGTAGAACTTGTAGTTGTGGAGCACGTTCGAAAGCAGGCTCGCGGCCGCCTTCACCGTGATGTTCTTCCCGTGCTTGAAGCGGTAGAGGCTTGCCTCCGCCTGCATGAGCCGGATGAGCGCCTGCGCGTCCCCAACGCCACCCGCAATTGTCATGCCGAGGTGGTCGTCAATCTGGTAGACCTTCTGTATGTCCTTGTTGGCTATGAAATACCCCATGGTGGCGCGCTTGTCCGACGCCAGGATGACGCCGTCAGAGCAGACAACGCCTACCGTGGTGGTGCCGGTCGAAAGCTTCTTTATATCGTCGTTTTGGTCGCGCGCCATAAGAAACACCTCGATGCCTGTTCGCCCTGCAGATTTCTTCCACTCCTGAAAGTATAAGTTATAGAGACAGAAGAACTGGAACGCAATCGTTAAGCGGGGAAAGGCTTATATAGCTGTTGCCGGGCGGCAAAGCGGCGGGGCGCACGGCTGGGCAGGCGCATCATGCCGGCCCGAGGCACATGCCCCCTGCGCGCGCCTACGCCTGGCATCGCGCGCGCCTTGGGCATGCTTTTAATTCCTCACTGCGATTTTGGGAGCATGGCAGGGGAAGATGAAAAGAAAGCGGGGGAAGGGCTTCCCGGGGAAAAGGGAGAGGAAGCCCCAGAAGAGCCGCTTGAGGGCAAGGAAGAGCCTGAAGAGGAGAGGAAAATCGCCTCGCGCGGCATACCCTCAAAGGATTCGCTGTTCCTGCCGCCTTTCAACTCCCCCGAGCTCCGCTCCTTCCAGGACGGCAACGAGAACATCACAAGGAACGCTTGGAACCTTGAGGAAGTGGTGAACTTCGTGTTCCCCAAGCGCTACCAGGCAAAGTACCATGAGATTGCGATAGGCTTCATGGGGCTCCTGCTTGAGAGAAGCGCGCTTTCAGGGGACGAGATCGGGAACTTTGTCTCGCAGAACGGAATCTCGAAGGCGACATTCTACAACCGCGTGCTGCCGCGCCTGAGGCGCGTGGGCATGATAAAGGTGGAAAGGCAGACAATAATCGCGCTTGAGAACAAGAGGAAGTTCCGCCCAATGGCAATCACGCTTTCGAAGACGTTCGGCAATTACCTGACAAAGATTGGCGACTCGTGGCTTGCCATCGTGGATGACAGCCGGTCGAAGAAAAAGTAGCTACTCCTGCTCGTTGACGTCGTAGAAAATCGTCTCGCCCGGGTGCACGCGTATGCCCTCGCCCTCCACAAATTCGTAGGGGCAGAGCTTTTCCGAGTGCTTGCAGCCGCGCATCTTCAGGATCTCAATGGCGCGGTACCTGCCTGACTGGTAGCGCGGGTGGTGGAGGAGTATCACGCCGTCCGACAGGTACTCCATGCCCGTAGTTATCCTCATTTTCTCGGTGTTTATGCCCTCGCCCGAAAGCAGCGTGGTGCACTTCCACTTGCGCAGCAGCTCGAAAAGCAGCAATTCGGCCTCGCGCGCCTGGTAGAGCGACTCGAAAAGCATTGCATAGGAGGTCAGGGAGTCTATTGCCAAGCGCTTGGCGCCAATCGATGAGATGGTGTCCCAGATGAGCCCGCCGCCCTCGTCCACCAGCTTTTTCACCTCGTGGGGGCGGTAGTTGATGGAGGTGAAGAGCCCCTCCTTTTCAAGCCCTGCAAAGTCAAAGCCGTACCTGCCCATGTGCTTTATTATCGAGGTGCTCGGCTCCTCGAAGGAAAGCAGCACGGATGGCTCGCCATATGCAGCCGCGCCGTTGTGCAGGAACTGGGCGAGGAATGTTGTTTTCCCGCAGCCGGCATCGCCCATCACGAGCGTGGTGCTTTCCTTCTCAAACCCGCCGTTTATGAGCTCGTCAAGCCCGGAAATGCCCGATGGCGTCCTGTCTGGCGGCGTGCGCTGCCTTGCAGGCGCCGGCGCTGCCTGCGGCTGCCTAGCCGCTGCGGGCAAAGCCTGCGCTCCTGGGGCTTGGCGCGAAGAAGTGGCTGCCATGGATGGCATTCTCTCAGAACTTTTATAAAGATGCACAACAAGTACTTCACGACTGAAAATCCGAGTGGTCCCCATGCCCTTGCCAGACATCTACCCGACCGGCATAAAAAGCCTGGACAAGGTGCTCGGCGGCGGCATGCCCCCCGCGGGAAACGTGCTTCTTTACGGCGACCCCCTGTGCGGGAAAAAGCCATTGATGATGCAGTTCATCTACGAAGGGCTGAGGATGAACATCCCCGGGATTTTCGTGCTGACTGACTTCGGGTTTGAGGACTGGAGGGCGATGATGGCGCAGTCCGGCTGGGACATTTCGGAGTTCGAGGGCAACGGGCTTTTGCAGGTGGTGGACTGCTACTCCAAGCAGTACAACCCGAAGCTTGAGGACGAGGGCATTGTGGCATATGTGGACGGCTCGTCCGACCTGTCGGCCATTTCCATGCAGCTCTCAGGCCTGCAGGAGCAGATTGCGAAGATTGCGGACAACCACAGGCTTGGCTTCCACACGCTGTCCTCGCTCCTTGAGACCAACCAGCCTGAAAGCGTGTTCCGATTCATGCAGTTCACCACGGGCAAGTTCCGCCGCATGGGCGCGAATGCCATGTACGTGGTGGAGAAGGGCATGCATGACGAGAAGCACGTCAAGATGATAGAGCACCTCATGGACGGAGTCATCGAGTTCAACGAGGACAAGCTGCACGTGAGGGGCATGATGGGCGCATCGCCCTACTGGCACAACTACGAGGTGCGGCAGGACGGGATAAAAGTGAAGGTGTGAG
>JBAZTI010000004.1:0-35711 GCA_041662045.1 Candidatus Micrarchaeia archaeon
ACGACGTGCAGAACGTGGTCGCGGTGGGGGGCGCAAACGTCACCAACGCGATTGCCAAGCTGGCACGCGAGAAGGAAGTGACGGTGTTCCTGGACGGCGACCGCGGAGGGGACATCATCCTCACCGAGCTTGCGCGCGTGGCGGACATAGACTTTGTGGCCCGCGCGCCGACAGGCAAGGAAGTGGAGGAGCTTTCAAGGAAGGAGCTCATCAAGTGCCTGCGCGCAAAGGTGCCTTACGAGGCAAGCCAGCCTGTGAGCCAGGTCGGCGAGGACAGGAAGGACAGGTACTCGCCCTACCAGCAGCGCGACCGCAATTCCCGCGGGGGAAGGTTCGAGGACCGCCACCGCCAGAGGCGCGACGACAGGCAGGATGTGATGCCTCCGCTGCCCGAGCCGCCTGCCCCGCAGGCGCCTCCGCAGGCAGCCGTGCAGGCTGCGCCCGACTTGGCGCCGCCAGTGCCTGCGCAGGTGCGGCAGGAAGCGCCGGCTGCGCCAGCGGTGCAGAAGCCCGCCGAAGTGCCATCCGCGCTCCTCTCCTCGCTTGACGAGCTTGAGAACACGCTGCGCGCGCGCTTCTACAATGCTGAGCTTGCCGCAACAAAGGAGATGCCTGTGCGCGAGATGATGAAGGCGCTTGAGGACGAAAAGGATATTTACTCCATCGTCTTCGACGGCATAATCACGCAGAGGCTTGCCGACTTGGCTGAGAACAAGAAAATCGGCATCCTGGTCGGGATAAAGCTCGGGAACGTCTTCAGGAAGCCCGCAAGCGTGCTCATACACACCAAGACGTAGGGTTTCCTTTCTTCTTTTATTTTTTTATTGCGCCCTAGCGGAGAAAAGGAGAGAGTGGGCCCACGAGGAATCGAACCCCGAGTCTTCTGCACGTCAAGCAGACGTCTTACCATTCGACTATAGGCCCAAGCAGATGCTTTCTGAGAATGAACCTTTAAGAAGGTTCAGGGGGCAAGGGAAGCCATGGCAGCCTCTGCTTTTAGCCCGGCCTATCTTACGTGCATGTTCACCATAGGGGAAAACGATGCAGCTGGCGCGGGATTTTCTTTGGATGCTGGGCTCACCACCACTGTTTCAGAGAGGAAAGGCGGCAGGGGGAGGATGCTTTTGAACGGGGCAGAATGCGAGCTGCCTGTCTCAAAGGCAGTGCTGCGCCACTATGCAAAACGGGGGTGCGAGCCAGGGCGGTTGGACATACGGCACAAAACAGGCATCCCGGTGGGCTTTGGGCTTGGAATGAGCGCGGCAGGCGCGCTTTCCCTCTCCCTTGCCCTCAATGAGCACCTGGGCGCGGGCTTTTCGCGCGGCGAATGCGTGAAGATGGCGCACGATGCCGACGTGGAGTGCGGCACCGGCCTGTCCGGGGCGGATGCCGAGGCAATGGGGGGCATGCTTGCGAGAAGGAGCCTGCAGGAGCCGCCGATAAGGCTGCCATTTGAGGAAAAGGGGCTGGAGATTGCATTTTTCACCCCCATGAAAACATCAAGCATCATCAAGTCCGCAGGGTGGAAGAGCAAGGTGAATAAGGCTGGAAGCGCCGCGCTTGAGGCGCTTTTTCGAAAAAGAAATTGGGACGGGCTTGTTGCCTCGTCTAGGCAGTTTGCGCAGCAGTCCGGCCTGGCAGGCTGGTGCAAGGAAGAGATGGCATCCAACCCGCGCGCGTCCATGGCAATGCTGGGGCACACGCTTTTTTCAGACACCCCCCTTTCGCTGCCTCGCAAGCCTTTTATGCTTCTTTCGGCAAAGACTGCGAATGAGGGGGCGAAGCCGCTCTAGGTGAAAACGATGGCGAAAAAAAAGGTGGATGTTTCCGTGATAGTGCCCTCTTACAACGAGGAGCAGTACATTGGCGCATGCCTTGCCGCGATAAGGCGGCAGAAGTTCTCGGGCACCTATGAGATAATCGTGGGCGACGGCCACAGCAAGGACAGGACGCAGAAGATCGCGAGGGACTATGGCGCGCGCATTGTCGAGGAAAGCTTCGGCAATGCCTCGGGCGGCAGGTACGTCGCGGCAAAGGTGGCGCACGGGAAAATATACGCATTCATGAGCTCTGACGTCCAGCCGTGCCAGGGCTGGCTGCAGGGCATCCATGACGCTTTTGGCGACAAAAACGTGTCATGGGCGGTCGGGAGCGTAAAGCCCCTGGAAGGCAGGTTCGTGGAGGAGATGGGCGCAGGGGTGCTCAACTTCTTCGCCTCGGTGCTCAACAGGGTCGGGCTCGCATATGTCAACGGGGACAATGTTGCAGCGCGCTCAGACGCATACAGGAAATGCGGCGGCTTCAACCCGAAGCTCACCACGTCCGAAGACACCGACCTTGGCATGCGCCTCATGCGCCAGGGGAAGTTCGCCTATGCAGGCAAGGCGACCGTGCTCATTTCCATGCGCCGCGTGCGCAAGTGGGGCTATTGGAACTTTGCCCTGTTCCACACAGGCAACTTCCTCTCCACGCACTTCCTGCGCGCGCCAGCAAAGATGTACGCGCCGATACGCTAGCTGCTCAGAAAAAGGCCCCGACCTGCTTCCTCATGTTTATCGCAAAATGGCCGCCAAGCCCTGACTTGAAAAGGAGTATCTCGCCTTTTGCGCCAAGCACCTCGCCTATTATGGTGTGCGTCTCCTTTGCATGCCTCACGCGCGGGTAGTGCGGGGAAAGCTCCATGATTTCAGGCTTGATGCCTGGAAGCGCGCCCGACTCCAGCACCATATCCACCATGGAGGAGAAGTTCTCGCGCGCAAAGGCATGGTCAAACTCCAGCCTGCGCATTTTCTGGGATATGCGCACCGAATTGGAGAGGTTGAAGCGGGACTGCACCGCTGCTTCGGCATGGTAAATTTCATCAGGGCCCAAAAACAGCCCCACTATTGCGCCGAAGTCCGCCCCCTGCTCCAGCATGCGCTGCACGAACCGCTCCTTCCTTGTCACCCCGCACTTGACTATGTCGTCGCCAAAGCCTGCCAGGTAAAGGGCATATTCCTCCTTTTTTGCAGCCTCGTAAAGCTCAGGGTAGCCTGAGAAATCACCTTTGGTGTATGCGCGGGACATGTCGCGCGCGCTGCAGGTCGGGCATTGGCGCGTGTGTATTGCGCCGTTCCCGCACTCGCGGTAGCCGTCAGGCGCGCGATAGCCTATGCAGGCGAGCCGCTCTGAAAAGCGCATGTCCTGCTCGCCGGAGATTTCCAGAGTTTTGACCGCCCCCTCCTCGCGGAACACGGCAGTGGGCGCAGCCTCGCCTGAGTAAAAACGCAAAAGGTGCCGCATGCAAATCGTGAAAGACTAACGCCGCGAACTGCTTATAACGCTTCGCAGGGATGCATGCCGGTGCACTCCGTCAATCGCCGTTGCGGAAGGAAGCACTCTTTTAAGGAGCAATGCAGGAATTTTGGCAGGTGAAACAATGTCCCTTGACGACTACCTGTCAGCAGAAGTGAAGTCCATCCGCGAGAAGAACCTTGACTGGAAGCTGCGCGAGCTGCAGGGGCCATCCGTCCCGCGCGCGCGCGTGAACGGCAAGGACGTCATCATGTTCTGCTCGAATAACTACCTCGGGCTGTCCGACTGCCCAGAGCTTAAGAAAGCCGCCATCGAAGCTGTGGAGAAATACGGTGCAGGAAGCGGCTCGGTGCGCGCGATTGCAGGCACGCAGGATCTGCACTTCAAGCTTGAGAGGACGATTGCGCGCTTCAAGCACACGAAAGCCGCGATTTACTTCCAGACGGGATTTGCGGCAAACGCAGGCGCGCTTCCGCAGCTCCTGGTGGAAGGAGACCTGGCAATATCCGACGCGCTCAACCACGGAAGCATAATAGACGGCGTGAGGCTTTCCAAGTGCGAGCGCGCCATTTTCAAGCACCGCGACATGGCAGACCTTGAGCGCGTGCTGAAGGAAGCAAAGGCAAAGCAGCCGCCATACAAGAAGATCTTCGTGATTACCGACGGCGTATTCTCCATGGACGGGGATATCGCTCCCCTTGACAGGATAGTTGAGCTTGCGCAGCAGTACGGCGCATACACTTACGTGGACGACGCGCACGGCGACGGGGTGCTGGGCGACCATGGCAGGGGCATAGTGTCGCACTTCAGGCTCGAGGGGAAGGTGGAAGTGGACATGGGCACTTTCTCCAAGGGGTTTGGCGTGGTGGGCGGCTCGATTGCGGGCTCGCAGGCGCTTTACGATTTTTTGCAGAACAAGGCAAGGACTTGGCTGCTTTCAGGCTCTGCCCCGCCGGCAACCGTGGCGGCATGCACTGCTGCGCTTGAGCTTCTGGAGCGCGACGACGCGCTGGTGCGCAAGCTGTGGGACAATACGAAATACTACAAGAAGGAGCTCCAGTCGCTTGGCTTCAACACAGGGGAGTCGGAGACGCCAATCACGCCCATCATGCTTGGCGAATCCAAGCTCGCGCAGGACTTTGCCGCGGAAATATTCAACGAGGGCGTGTTTGCGCTGCCCATTGTTTTCCCCATGGTGGCGCAGGGCAAGGCGCGCATAAGGACCATGGTGACTGCCGCGCACGAAAAGCAGGATTTGAACGATGCACTTGCGATATTTGAAAAAGTTGGAAAGAAGCTTGGCGTGATAGGGAAGTGATTTGAGAATGGCAAGAAGGAAGAGGAGCGCCGAGGAAATGAAAAGGCTTGCAGAGGTGGTGCAGCAGCACCTTTCCCGCGAGCGCAAGGGCTCGGGCGGGCTTCTTTCCGACGTCATATTGGGCGGCCAGGACGGGCTGGTGAACGTGCTTGGCATTGTGCTTGGCGTGGCAAGCGCTACATCGGACCGCTTCATAGTGCTCATTGCCGGGCTTGTCGCCACGTTTGCAGAATCCGTTTCCATGGCTGCGGTGGCCTATGCCTCCTCGCGCGCCGAGCAGGACCACTACAAGCGCGAGCTTGAGCAGGAGAAATGGGAGATTGAAAACCTGCCCGAGGTGGAGGAAGAGGAGATACGCCTCATCTACATGAGGAAGGGCTACCAGGGCAAGGCGCTCGCCCAGATGGTGAAGAACACGTGCTCAAACAAGGAGATGTGGCTGTCCGTCATGATGAACGAGGAGCTGGGCATGAGCGCCCCGGAGGATTCCGCGCCAGTGCGCGCCGCGCTCATTGTCGGCATTTCTGCGCTTGTCGGCTCGCTCCTTCCACTCATCCCATTCATTTTCCTGCCGGTGATGGACGCCCTTATCCCCTCGCTTGCCCTCTCCACGCTGGTGCTGTTTGGCGTGGGAGCGTACAAGGCGAAAATCACCGTTGGAAGCTGGTGGAAGTCTGGCGTGGAAATGGCTGCTGTGGGCATGATTGCCGCGCTTGTGGGCTACCTCGTAGGAAAAGTGCTTGGAGACTGGTTCGGGCTGAAAAGCCTGCCGGCCTGATCAGCTTTTCTTCCCCTTCAGCTGTTCCAGTTTTTTGTCTATTTTTTTCTCCGCCTCCAGCCTCTCAAGCGCGTAGGAGGAATGGTCCATGAACTTCATGCCTGAGGCAAGGAGCGGGTGGGTTTTTGCGAGGAGCGCGTGCATGTCCTGCGCCACGCGCCGATAGTCCATGTGCCCCTGGCGCATGGAGCGAAGCTCGCAGAAGTGGTATGCCTCGCGTAGGTTCATCTTCATGTACCAGCGCATGCGGAAGCCCAGCGGGACAACGTATTGCGCCTCGAAAGGCATTTCCTTTTCCATTTTCCTGAAAAGCGCATCGGCTGGCGCCAGCGCCTGCCGCACCTGCGCCTCAAAGCCGGCATCCACAAGTTCCTGCGGCATGTCAAACCCGTGCCTAGTGGTGAGAAGCTGCCTTTCCTGAGTCAGCATCCTGTGCCTGTGCAGATCGCGGTACATGCCGAAGTTGCCGGTTACGCAGAAAGTGCAATATGCTGCCTCGAACGCCCTGCCCGGCTTTTGGCGCCGGTTCGCGCGGTTGCCGATGTAGGCGCGTATGAGCGCTTCGCGCTCGCTTTGCGGCATGCGCTTTGCGATTGCCTGCGCTTCCCCATAAGAGCAGTGCAGCTGAGGGAACAGGATGGCTGAGAGCACCTTGTCCTCTGCATCGGAGTCAGACGCCACGAGCGTTGTGTGCGAAACGTCCTCTTTCGCCTCGCTTGCATGCTTTGCAGACAATGATGAAACCTGCGCGCGCACCTCTTGCATGTAGCCCTGCATCTCCTTGCCGTACCTGTCGTTCGCCCTCTTCACGAAAGAGGGGATCACCTTGGAAAGCTCAGCTTGCGCCAGGGGGGCAAGCGCGCGCGTTTCTGACAGGGGGGAGGCATACATCTTGGCAAGCAGGTACTCGAAAGCGCGCCCGTTCCCGTAAAAGCCTGCGTTGGTGAGCGCGCTTGCAGGAAGGATGCCGCGCAGCAGGTCGCATACCTTTGCGCGTATGGACGCGGCATATGCCCTCTCGCTCACGTCGGGCGCGCGCGGGTTCTTTTCCTCCTCGATTTTTGCCACCTGGGGGATGAGTGACGCATAGGCGCCAAAGAGCGTGTCGCATGCATGCAGGTATTCATCCGCGAATTTCGACTGCATTATGCGCTCTTCCCGCAAATACGCATACTTGCCGCCTTCCTTTTTGTCGAAGTAGACATAGCGGGTGGACTTTTCAAGCGGGGAAATGCCGATGCGCGCGTCCTGCATGAATTTTGTGGCGAGGTTGGAGATGTTCTCCGCCGCAAGGTGCGCCCCCCCAAGCTCTGCCACCGAGTCGTCGCCATACCCCACAAGCACCCTGTCGTAGAAGTCCTCGGCTTTCCTGGTGGCGACAATCTGCGACTCGCCCCTTGCCTCGCCAACCATTGCGCCAAAGCCAGACTCGGGATTGAGGATGAATTCGTCAAGCAGCACGCGCCGCAGAGATTTTGATGACCGCGAGTAGCGGGAGAACAGCGCGCCTTTCACGGCTTCCGGCAGGTTCATGAGGCAGAAAACGTCGGATGTGGCGCTGGTGCAGAACTGCGAAAGTATGCCCTGCTCCGCCTCAGTGAAAGATTCCACCAGCCCACCGCCTTGGAGTGGGACTGAGCATGTTTAAAACGTTTCCCAACTGAAAAAAGCCACCCTATTGATTTTTGATGGAGGTGGGGTTCATGACAGAAAAAAGGCCGTTTGACATACTGAATGCAGCGCTCAACAACAACGTGGTGGTGGGGCTCAAGGGGGGCCGAGACATCCGCGGGCTCATGGTCTCATACGACGTGCACATGAACATCGTGCTTGAGAAGGCCGAGGAGCTTGCCAATGGCGAGGTGAAGCGCGGGATAGGCACGGTTCTCCTGCGCGGCGACTCCGTGGTGTACATCTCCCCGGCGTAGGTTTTTTTCTTTTGGTTGGGCTTGTGGCGCAACGGTAGCGCGCCTGCATGGCATGCAGGAGGCTGGGGGTTCGAATCCCCCCGAGTCCACTAATCCTTTTAATCCTTGGGGGAGGAGATTGCGCATGGCATCCGACAAGATGAGGGCGGCGTTCGCATTCGCGAAGCTGGCGCTCGCGGCAGTGGTCGGCTACGGGATATACTACATGTGGCTTGAGACGCACGCATACATGTACGACGAGTACTTCTTCAGCCTCCCATATGTCCCGGTGCTCGCAGGCGTGATATCGCTTGTGATGGTGTTCTTCCTGCTCTCCAGGCTCAACAAGGGGAGCGGCGACTGAGGCGAAGCTTTTTAACCAGTCACGGCAGGAACAATAGCGGGAGCGGCGGGAGGACGGCTCACCGTGGCAATGCCAGGGAGGAAGCTCTGCCCACCGCAAGAGTCCTATCCCCTTAAGGGGGAATCGGGAACAGAAACGATAACGGCGCTGCTCGGATGAAGATGACGAAAGGAGACGCGCAGATGCCGATGAAACGGCCCGTGTGTGGATCCAAGTTGTGCTGCGGCACAACTTAGGCGTGCAAAAGCTTCGCTTTGTGCACGTATATGCGCGGTGCAAGGCCTTTGTGCCGCTTAGTCCAATGCCGTCTGAAACAGAAGGCAGGCTACTACCTGCCGCTCCCATAAAGCTTCTTTAATGCTTCGCAGGCAAATACCCACCAGTGCCAAGGTAACTCAGAGGCAGGGATGCGCGCATCCATGCCGGGGAATTTGGTTAGAGTGCCAGACTCATATGCCCCCAAGGCTTAGCGCCGAAGGGAACCATTTGAGTGATGAGTGCGGAAACGCACGATGACATAAACGGCAATCGCGCGGCAATTGCGCCGCGGAAACCAACAGGAGAAATCTGGAAGTCGCGTGTTCAAATCACGCCCTTGGCACTTTCTTCTTACCCGATATTAATTCTTTTAAGAATAATTCTCTCAAGATTATTTATATATTAGGAATAAAACAAGACAGCATGCTTGGCATGCAGGTACGGGCTAGAAAAAATGGTGCGGTGCCGCGCGATGAGAGGATGCTGCGGCTGGCAAACGGCTATTTCCTGCATGCTACGACTTTTTTCAGGTCAGGGGAGAAGTATGGCGTGATGCTTGGCAGGGCGATCAGGCTCTACGACGCCGCCATTGCGGAGTCGCCCCGGAAGGCTGCGCTTTACAACAACCGCGCGCTGGTGCACGAGATAAACGGGGATTTTGAGAGTGCCTTTTTGGATTTCGAGGCTGCAAAAAGGCTTTGCAACGGGAACAGGGCGCAGGCGGAGATGTATGAGATGAATTCCCTGGAAACGGCTGGGAGGATAGACCCGAAGAGGCAGAAGGCGCTTGCCGAGTCCATTCAGATGGGAATATAAGCAAACGCATATTATTCATTGCCATGGAGGAGGCAAGGCTCATCGGGGCGCAGAGGAGGAGGCTGGGCATCACGCAGCAGCAGCTTGCCAGGATGGCAGGCGTTTCGCAGTCCCTGGTGGCAAAAGTGGAGGCAGGAAGCGTGGATGCCGCGTACTCGAAGATAAAGGCGATAATGGAGGCGCTGCAGCGCGCGCAGGCTTCTGGCGAGAAGACGGCAAGGGAGATAATGCATTCCGGCATAAAGTCCATGGCACCTTCGGACACGCTCCACGCAGCCTCCGCGGCCATGAGGAAGCTCTCCATTTCCCAGCTCCCAGTGATGGAAGGCGGGCGGGCGGTGGGAAGCCTCACGGAGGCGTCCATCCTTGCCTGCTTTTCGGAAAAGAAGGACATTGCGAAAGCCCGCGTTTCAGACGTGATGGACGAGGCGTTCCCGAACGTGCTCCCCTCCACGCCAATTTCCGCAGTCGCGGCGCTCTTGCGCCACCACCCGGCGGTTCTTGTCCTGGAGAAGGGGGATGTGGCAGGCATCATCACAAAAGCCGACATACTGCGCGCAATCTAAGTATTCTTAATCCTTGCGGGCAAAATCCCCCCATGGCAGACAACTCAAAGCTTGCGTGCGCGAAGAAGGCGCTTGATTTTGTGAAGATGGGCTCCAGCGTGGGGCTTGGCACGGGCTCCACCGCGGAGATATTCATCGATTTGCTTGGAAGGAAAAACAAGGAGGGCGACCTGGACCTGACATGCGTCGCCACCTCGCGCGCATCAGAGGAGCAGGCAAGGCGGCTGGGGCTTGCGCTCGTTGACTTTTCGAAAATAGATTCGCTGGATCTTGCGTTTGACGGCGCAGACCAGGTGGACCCGGAATTCAACCTCATAAAGGGACTGGGCGGCGCGCTGGTGCGCGAAAAAATCGTGGACTACAGGGCAAGGCGCTTTTACGTGATGGTGGGGGAGGGCAAGCTTGTAAAGGGGCTTTCAGGCATCGTGCCGGTGGAGGTCATCCCCATGTCAGAGGAGCACGTGAGGCGGGAGCTTGTGGGCCTGGGCGCAGCTTCCGCGCAGACGCGCATGGACGGAGGGAAGAAGTTCGTTTCCGACAACGGGAATTTCATATTGCATGCGATGTTCAAAAAAATACCCGACCCAAAGGCGCTGGAAAACGACATGATGAGGCTGCCTGGCGTGGTGGACAACGGCATTTTCACCTCGAGAAACGTTTCCGTGGTGGTGGGGAAGCCAGACGGCACAAGCAAATTGCTGGAGTAATCCCATGCTTGTCCTTCCAGAGAAGCTGCGCGAAGAGGTAAGAAAGCCATTCGGCAGGGTTTTTGGCGGAAGCGCAGCCATTGCCGAATGCAGGAAGGCACCGCGCCCGCTCATAAGCGTCGGCGACCAGTGCACGTCCGACCTCATCGACGCGGGCGTGGCGCCGGACATGCTCATTTTCGACTTCAAGATAAAAAGGGTGGAAATACCCCGTGGCATGAAGCAGAAGCTCGCGCCCCACGCCAAGGCGGCGTTCGTGGTGCTTTCCGGCGCAGGCATGATATCGGATGAGCTTGAGATTGCGGTGAAGCGCGTGCTTGAGGAAGGGAAGGGCGCGGTGCTGGTGCTTGGCGAGGACGACCTGTCCGCCCTCCTTGTCATGGCGCATGCGAAAAAGGGGACGCTGGTGTACGGCCAGCCTGATGAGGGGGCGGTGGTGGTTCCCCTGGGCGGCAGGGAAACCGTGGATAAGGCGCGCAATTTTCTTGAGAGCATGGAAAAACGGTAGCGCAGGGAAAAGGCAGGCTAGTATGCCGTGGTTCCTGGCAGGAACTTCTTCTTTATCTCCTCGGCAACGATGAGCACGCTTGAGGCGCAGGCAAGAAGCAGCAAATCTTCAAGAGACAGCGCCACGGTATCGAATACGTCTTCCAGCGGCGCGTAATAGACTATGAACAGCTGGAGCGCGGCTGAAAGGAGGATGGCTGCAAAGAGGTAGGGGTTGCCGAAGAAGCGCCTGAAGATGGAGTGCTTGCCCGAGCGGCAGTTCATGGAGTTGGCAAGCTGGAGGAAGACGAACAGCGTGAAGACGGCGGTGAACGACTTTTCAGGCGCAAACGAGTGGTAGTAGGCAAAGACGGAAAGCGAGATTGCCGCCATCAGGGCGCCAAGGAACAGGATGGATACCATGAGGTTCTTGCTTATGAACTTTTCATTGGTGTCCCTGGGAGGCACGTCCATTTCCGTGTGCTTGGGGGGCTCTGCGCCGAGCGCAAGGGCGGGAGGGCCGTCCACCATGATGTTTATCCAGAGTATCTGCAGCGGAAGCAGGGGGATGGGAAGCCCGAGCGCTGGCGTGCCGAACATGAGGAGGAGCGCAGCGACGTTTGTGGAGATCTGGTAGCGCACGAACGACTTTATGTTGTTGTAGGTCGTCCTTCCGTAGCGGACCGCGTGCATGATTGAGGCGAAGTTGTCGTCCGTAAGCACGATGTCCGACACTTCCTTGGTGACATCGGTGCCGGTGAGGCCCATTGCGATGCCGATGTCCGCCTTTCTTATGGCAGGCGCATCGTTCACCCCGTCCCCTGTGACCGCAACTATCTCACCGCATTTCTTGAATGCCTCCACAATCCTGTACTTCTGCTCCGGAGTGACGCGGGCGAACACATAGGACGAGTAGATTGCCTTCTTGAGCTCTTCATCAGGCATCCCCTCAAGCTCCGAGCTGTCATACGCCTTCTGCCCGGGCGAGTAAAGCCCCACCTGGGAGGCGATTGCGCATGCTGTGGGAAGCGAATCTCCGGTGAGCATCACCACCCTGATGCCCGCTGTCCTGCAAAGCTCAAGCGCGCGCGCCACCTCTGCCCTTGGCGGGTCCTCCATGGAAACAAGCCCGACAAGCACCAGGTCGCATTCGGTGTTTTGGGAGGTGTACTTTGCCTTTTCCCCTATTGGGCGGTACGCCAGGGCAAGCACCCTCATGCCCTCGCTGCCTATGGACTGCGCCTCGGCTTTCATTTTTTGGCGCAGCTTGGGGGAAAATGCCGCCTCCCCGCGCGAGAGGAGCGCCTTCCTGCAAAGCGGGAATATTTTCTCAGGCGCGCCCTTCACGAATGCCATCCTTCCCTTCCCGTAAAGGCGTATCGAGCTCATTATCTTGCGCTCCGAGTCGAACGGCACCTCCGCCACCTGCTTGTACGATGAGCGGAGAGACCTGGCGCTTCCGCAGCAGGCGAACACCGCGGACAGGAGGGCGGTCTCGGTAGGGTCGCCGGACATCTTCTTCTCCCCGTCTTCCTCCACTATCACGGAGTTGTTGCAAAGAGACATGACTTCGATTGCCTTGCGGAAAACCAGGTCGCGCTCAAGTATGGCATGCGGAACCGCGCCGCTTGCAAGCTCGTACGTCCTCTCGGCAAGCACCACCTCCTGGACCTCCATCCTGTTCTGCGTGATGGTGCCTGTCTTGTCGGTGCAGATGACGGTCGCGGACCCCAATGTCTCCACGGCAGGCATCTTGCGCACTATGGCATTCTTGCGCGCCATCTTCTGCACGCCTATTGCAAGCGTGATTGCAAGCACTGTTGGAAGCCCCTCCGGGATGACTGCGACTGCCAGCGTCACCGCCACCACGAACATGTCCACGATGGCTTCGCCCCGGATCATGCCTATTATGAAGAATATGCCCGCAAGCGAGATGCCTGCATAGCCCAAGCCCTTGGAAAGCTCGGAGAGGTCCTTCTGCAGCGTGGTCTCCTTTTCCTCAGACTGCGTGACAAAGCCCACAATCTTGCCGAACTCTGTGCCCATGCCGGTTTCCACCACTATCCCCAGGCAGTGGCCGCGCACTATGGTGGTGCCTGAGAAAAGCAGGTTCATCCGCTCTGACAGCACGGTGGACGGCGGAAGGGTGCAAAGCTCCTTGGCGCTTGAGTGCGACTCGCCAGTGAGCATGGACTGGTTGGTTGCAAGGTTGGTGGCCTCGATGAGGCGGATGTCCGCAGGCACGCGGCTTCCCTCCTCGAGTATCACCACGTCCCCAGGCACGAGTTCGGACGAGTCTATCATGACGTCCTTGCCCTCCCTCACCGCCACGCAGCGCTGCACCACCATGCGCTTGAGCGCCTCCATTGCCTTTTCCGCCTTGTATTCCTGGAAGAAGCTGAAAAACACGGCAAGGAGGATTGCGACCGTGATTGCCGAGCCGTCAATGAGCTTTTTTGGGTCAACTGTGAAGCCGAGTGCAAACGAGATGGCAGCGGCCGCAATCAGCATGAGTATGGGAAGCGACCGAAACTGCCTCAAAAGCATGAAGTACCATGGGTCGCGCTTGAACTCGGTGAACTTGTTTGGGCCGGCTTTTGCCAGGCGCGCCTGCGCCTCCTGCTGGGTTATGCCGTTGTGCCCTGAGCCAAGCTCGCGGAATACGTCCTCAAGCTTGAGCGAGTGCCACTTCTGCTGCCCCATGGCAGAAGAAAGGCAAAGCATAATTAAAAAGGCGTGGGCGGGCTAGAAGTCCGTGATTTTGCTCTGCCCTTCCTTCCCTTTCCGCTTCTTTCCCGCCTTCCCTTTTTCCGCAGCAGGGGCATCTGGCTGCGAATGCGCGAACTTGCGCTTCATCCTCCCGACGATTTTGCGCATGTTCTCCTCCTTTTTCCGGGAGGAGTGCAAATGCCCCTCGTCGCGCGTGCCCTCTGCCACAAGCACCACCACCTTGCCTGCGCGAAGCCTTCCTGCCCTTCCTCGCCTCTGTATGGAACGGATTTCCGACGGTATTGGCTCGAAGAAAACCACGGTGTCCACCGAGGGTATGTCCAGCCCCTCCTCCCCTATGGAGGTGGCGGCCATTACCGAAAACTCCCCGCGCGAGAAGCGCTCTATCGTCTTTTTTTGCTCCTCTGCGGTGACGCCCTCCTTCTTGCCCACGAAGCGCTCTGCTGAAAAGCCTTTTGCGCGAAGATAATCGACAATCGCCTGCACAGAGTCCCTGTACTGGGCGAAAACAAGCGTTTTCTCGCCTTTTGCCGACGGGGCCAGGAGAAGCTCTGCGAGCTTTTCCAGCTTGGGGTGCGCCTCTGCAGATGCGCAAATCCGTACCGCCTCGGCAAACCGCCTGTCTGCGAATATCCTGTGGCGCGCCTTGGTGTCCTCCCTTGCCTCCATTTTTTTCACATAGGACAGGAACGGGGATGGCCCCTGGGTTTCTATGAGCTCGAGCATGTGGAACAGGTTGAAGACCGAGGCATAGAATGAAAGCGCAGTATAGCGGCTTTTTTCAGGCATGCGAAGTATCCTGCCGCGAAGCTCCACAAGGGCGCGCTTGGAGCGGAATGGCACGTGCATGCCGAATGAGGAGAGGCGCTCGGCTATTTCATGGAGCATTTCCTCAAGGAGCAGCCGCGCCGCAGTGAAGCTTTTGCCCAAAGGCACGCGCACATAGGAGACATCAAGGGGCATCATATAAGGCAGGACATCGGCGTCCTCGGACGTCCTGATTTCTATGTTTTTTATGCCCAGCGCCTCCACTATCTCCTCGATGCGCGCCTTGTTCCCCCCGGGCGAGGCGGTGAGCCCCAGTATGAGCGCGCCGTGCTTTGCGCATTCCGACGCCACATAGGTGTAGGCATAGCTGCCCACGCACCTGTGCGCCTCGTCCACCACGCACAGCGAGACATCTGCGGTTGCCCTGCCTTTTTTCAGGTCGTTCTGCAGGGTCTGGGGGGTGGAAAAGCACGCTTTCCTCTTCCACATCTCCACGCGCCTTGCAGGCGGGATTTCGCCTGTTATGAGCGCGGTGTCCCCCTCGGGAAAGCTCGTCATCTCAAGAAAGGTCCTGTGGTGCTGGCGCACCAGGGGCTTTGTCGGGGCAAGGAAAACCACCCTGCCCTGCTTCATCCTCTCGCCCATCACAAGAAAGGCGATAAGCGTCTTGCCGATGCCAGTGGGAAGCACCACCAGCGTGTTCCCGCGCGCAAGCGCAGAGGCGGCGATGGATGACTGGTAGGCGCGGGGGGAAATGCCCTCGCGCAGGAATGGGGGCGCCATGGCAGGAAAATGGGGCGCAGGGTTTAATTACTTGAGTGAGGTATGATGCCGGTGGGGCCGACGCCCCGGCATTGAACGGTGAGAATATGATACTTCCCAAGGCGCCCGTTGAGAAAATAATACGCGAGGCAGGCGCGCGCAGGGTGAGCGACGGCGCGGCAATGGAGCTTGCCGAGGTGCTTGAGAAAATCGGCAACGACATCTCGGTGCGCGCGCTCAAACTTGCAAAACACGCGGGGAGGAAGACCATCACTGCCGCGGACATCAAGCTGGCAAAGCCCTGACGTAAGCGCATCCCGGCCCAAACAAGCGCCAAACAAAAACCGATGTGCATTTTGCACCGTAAAGCAAAATGCATCAGATTTTTGTTTGGTGCGCGACCAAACAAAAACCGATGGTCAAAATCCCAGAGGATTTTGGCCAGACTTCGAGCCGCGCTCGAAGCCGAACGAAAACCGAACGATTTATATTCGCATTTTCCATAGGTTGGACCATGAGAAACTTGCTTCCGCTGGCACTGTTGGCGCTTCTTGCCGCACCCCTGGCGTTTGCCAGCTCTGCCTCATTTTCTACAGGGGCGGCAAGCCTGCCTGAGAGAGTGGAGATGGCAGGGCATTTCGGCAACTACACCCTGCTTGCATACTCATCTGGCGGCAGTGTGACAGTGGCAGTGTCCGGTGAAGGGGAAAGCTATTCCGCGCTTGCAGCAGAGATTGAATGGCTGTCCCAGAACGGGAAGCTTTACACTGTGTGCGACATAGGGGCAATGCCTGCCCTGCCCGAGCCTTATTGCAACATGGACGGCAAGTGGGAAGGGGAAGAGGCGGCACTGCCTGCCCAGGCTCCGGCGCCAGCGCAGGACAGCTGGGCAGGAAGGCTGACAATGGCAGGCGCGCAGAAGGCTTCCTCGGAAGCTGCTGCCGGCGCACCTTCGCAGGTGGGCACAGAGCAGGTGCTGCAGCTCCTTGGCGCATTCCTTGCCATCATAGTGGCATCCTACCTCATACTGCACGGAAGGCAGGAGCCTTTGCTTGACGCAGCAGCTGAAAAGCTCCTTGACAACCCCACGCGCGCAGGCATAATGAACGAGCTTTCCGAGGCTGACAGGATACCTACCGACATCTCGGCCAGGCTGGGCAAGAGCAAGGCCGCGGTGGTGGAGCACCTTGCAGCGCTTTCAGAGGCAGGGCTGGTGGAGCGCATGGCCACGCCAGGCAAGAAGTTCGTTTTCTACAAGCTCACCCAGAAGGGAAGGCAGGCGCTTCTCAAGAAAGCAGGCTGAGCATAGGCGCCTGGGGAAAAAGGGTTAAATTCTTATCCCCCCTTATTTAACAACAGTTTGGGGGGATTGCATGACAGCAGGCTTTTTTTCACGGCAGCAGGCGAATGTGCATGCGCACCGCAGGGTTCCTTTCTGGAAAGCGGCAGCAGTCACCGTGGCGGTGGGCGGCATGATTGCCTTGAGCCTGGCGCCAAATCCCGCTTTTTCCCAGGACGGAGGCAGGAAGCCTGACAAAGACGGCAAGGAAGTGCCCGGGCTTGTGTCGGACAGCACGCTCGCGCGCCAGATTGAGAAGCAGTATCTCGACGTGTTGAGGGAGAGGGGAGTGATCAAGATCCCCAGGGTGACCTGCCTTGTGGGCGTGCCCATGCCAACCGACCTGAGCAAGAATTTGGCGGTTGAGCTGCCAGGCGAGGCAGCCATAACGATTCTGGCAGAGGACCTGCAGCTCCTGGCCAAAAGAAAAGACATGTCCCTGACAGGCAGCGACAAGGCGTATTACCTTTTCAATGGAGTCCTATATGTCCTGAAGAAGGACTATAAGGAATATGCCATGCCATCATCGCCCAGCCTGCAGTAGGCAGGCGTTTTTCGCGCTTTTTGGCCCTTTTCAGTCGCCCGCTGTGGCGGCGTGGGGGCAAACCATTAAAAACCACGCCAGGCATAACCTTTTTGCAGACCAGAGACGATGTGAAACACATGCAAACGCACAAGCGCGATCCCAATGTAAGTGCGCGAAAGGTCAGCAAAGCCCATAAAAAAGCCCAGGCACCCGGAAAATTCAGGCTATTTGTGCAAAAAAGCGTCCTTGCTGGAACCATCCTGACGACTGCGGTGCTTGCGCCATTTGTCCTTCGCGCGCAGACCGCCACGCCTCCTGTCAACCCGTTCAAGCCAGACTTGAAGCAAAGCGGGCTCCTTGCCTCAACCAGCGGCTCGGGCGCGCCCACAATCAACTACCAGGGCAGCGCAGACTCCACGCTCGCGCTGGCAAGCAGCAACTTGAACGAATCAGGCTCAGCCGCAAGCCCGAAGAATTTGGAGCCGTATGGCCCGCCAATTGAGGGGAAAGCATTCTGCGATGTGAAGATTAGCGACAGAGAGATTCAGATAACAAATTACATTCCGAAAGACAACAATGGCAAAGCGTATTCATTTGCTGTGGACATTGAGAATGCTTTAAAGAACCTGAATGCAACTGCGAAGGACGTAACAAATGTCTTCTTCCAGGAAAATGAAGATGGGAGCAGGCAGATACTCCTGATTCTGAAAAACGGGATAATAACTGCATACCCCAACGAGAGTGAATTGGTAAGATGTGCAAAGGTAGGAGAAAAAATTAATACAACGACTACGTCTATAGGATGTTCGGACGGATCTATGGACCAGTGGAAAATTGGAGTAGATGGGACTGTGGTTGTGGTTGGTAGTTCTCAGATTATGGGCGTAGCAAATACCGTGCCAAGAATCGCTTTTGGCTTTGATTATAGTGGTGGCGATATTAAAGATATTAGAAAAAATGACAACACCGTAGTGATAACGGTTGGTTATGATTTACTAATAATAGCTCCAGATCTCGGTTATAATTTTGTACAACCGTATGATGGAGAGACTGTATTTGGACCAGTAGCCACTCAAGACGGACGAGTTTTTATGGCCACCCAAAAAAATCTACTTATCGATCTCCCAGGAGGTAAGAAAATTGAGCAGCCTTGGAGCAAGATCATACCAGGATTGAATGAAGTTGAAAACGTTGAACTAAAGCACGTGGGAGATTTTGTTGACTTCAACAGTATCAGTTTCAAGAATGAGGATAACACTATGTATAAAATACGGTTAAATCTCACTACCTTGAAACTGTCAAAAGTACAGCTGGATGTTTCAACAGTAATGGCAAAATAAAAGAGGAGAGAATGATTGTATGGGGCCGTTGGTGGAAAAAAGCAATGTTGTTCAAGCTGCTGAAATTGGTGAAAGGATAAAACCGATTGTAAATGTTGTTTCTCAAGCAAGGACAACAAACGAAATGATATTTAATATGAAACAAATTGGTTGTAAAGATATTGTTGTAGAACCTCCAGGTTTTAGCAAAAAACCAGATAGAATTGATTTTCGATATAACTCGCAGGGAAAAGATTACTACTATCAGGTAAATCTTGGATCTGATAAAACGACGATAATTGAAAATGGTAAACAAGTAAAGGAAGTTGCAAATCCTGCTGCTAAGCAGCAAAGTCAAGAGTTGGGGGACCTGGGAGCTTCTGTGGAGGCTAGCGGGGCTAAACCAGGAATTAGGCAAGCACTTGGCGAGGGTATTTATACAAGTATCCAGAATAACAATAAGAGTGAAACGATTTTTGATTGTAAAGAAACGGAAAGTAAGGCAATTCTAGAATATAATGCTAAAAAGGATAAAATTGAATATTATGAAGAAAAAGATGGCAAAAGACAAGAAATGACTCGAGACCAGTTTCAAACTCTTTTGAACGAAAATGGCTACAATATTAACGTGGCTGAATTTGAAAAGCTTATTCGTGAACAACTCCAGAAGCTGTTGGGAATCACCGGTTCCTCATTCAAATCAGGGGACACCGAACCGAGCGTCGCAGTCATGCAGCAAATTACCCTGGACCAGTATTTCAACAAACTGGCAGAATACGTCCAAGAAAGGGAAAAGAAAGCTGTTGGCAAAGACGATTAACTTTCACCGTCGCGCTATTTTTTGCTTGGGTTAGCTTGCGTAATACCCCGCCCTCTGCGCGAACGTTATTGCCGACAGCGCTGCGCATGCGAATAGGAGCGCGGAGGCGCATTCTGGGCAGTAGGGGACAAGCGCGAGCGCGGCGAAGAGCAGGATGAGCCTTTCTGCGCGCGGAAGGAGGCCGGGCTGCGATGCGATTTTGCGCGCGTCGGCTACGCGCCTGTGGTCTGCGTACGCTGTGGCAAAGCTTGTCATGCAGGTGCCGAAGAAGAGGATAAAGACCAGCGAAAGCGCGGTCGGGATGACAAACTCTGGAAGAGCGAAGAGGGCGAGCGAAAGTATGAGCAGGAACTCCACCAGCCTGTCAATCATGCCGTCGATGTAGGCTCCGCGCGCGGAAACCTCCTTCCTTGCGCGCGCAACCGCGCCGTCGATGGCATCGCAGGCGCCTGAGAGGATGAAGAAAAGAAGGGAGAGGATGGGCTCGCGCGCAAAGGCGAAAAGCAAGCCTATTGCGGCAAGGAAAAGTGAGAAGACGGTTATCTGGTTTGCTGAGAAGGGAAGGCGCGCGAAAAGCTTGCCTGACGCTTTCTGGAAGGAGGCGCCTAACCGGGTGGATTTCAGTGCCATGCCATCACTTTCCCCAGTAGTCATAATACTCTATGCCCAGGTGCGTTATGGTTTCCTCGCCCATCAGGTAGCGCAGCGTGTTCTTGAGCTTCATGTGCTGGATGAAGATGTCATGCTCTGGGTAAAGGGAGGCTGCGTGCATGGGGGCCTTGAAGTAAAATGAGAGCCACTCCTGCATGCCTGACATGCCTGCGCGCTGCGCAAGGTCCATGAAAAGCGCGAGGTCCAGCACAATGGGCGCGGCGAGGATGGAGTCCTTGCAAAGGAAGTTTATCTTTATCTGCATGGGATAGCCCATCCATCCGAATATGTCTATGTTGTCCCATCCTTCCTTGTCGTCGTTCTTAGGGGGATAGTACTCAATGCGCACCTTGTGGTACATGCCCTTGTACAAGGCAGGGTACATTTCAGGCTGGAAAATGCAATCAAGCGAGGACTTCTTGCTCACTTCCTTGCTCTTGAAAGAGCCTGCATCGTCAAGCACCAATCCGTCCCTGTTCCCAAGAATGTTGGTGGAGAACCATCCGCGCACGCCAAGCATCCTGGCCTTGAGCATGGGCGCAATGGTGGTTTTCACAAGCGTTTGCCCTGTCTTGAAGTCCTTGCCTGCAATGGGAATTCCCTTTTTCTTCGCAAGGGAAGTGAGCGCGGGAATATCCAATGTAAGCTGCGGCGAGCCGTTGGCAAACGGCACGCCCTCCATTATCGAGGCGTAGGCGTAAATCATGGACGGGGAGATGGAGGGGTCGCTTTCGGACAGCCCTTTTTCAAACGCCTCGATGGTGGCGTGCACTGCCTGCGCCTCGGTGTAGGTTTCAGTGCTTGCGCACCACACCATCACCATCCTGGAGAGGCTTTTTTCCTTCTTGAATGCGGCAATATCTGACCTCACCTGGCTGGCAAGCTCAAGCTTGCTCTTGCCTTTCTTCACATTGGGCCCGTTGATGTTCTTGATGAAGTTCCGGTCAAACACCGCCTTCATGGGTTTTATTCTCTCCAGCTCATCCTTCACAAGCCCCAGGTGCTCTTTTGAAAGCACGCCTGCCTTCATCGCAGCTTCGTATGCATTGTCGGGGAATATGTCCCAGGCTGCAAATTCCACGTCGGACAAAGAGGCAAGCGGCACGAAGTCCTTGATGAGCGGCGACCTTTTCTCGTCGCGCTTGCCAAGCCTGATGGTCTGCATCTGCGTGAGGCTGCCCACTGGAAGGAGAAGCCCCTTCCTTGCAAGCATCACGCCTGCGATGAACGTGGTGGAGACCGCGCCCAATCCCGGCGTGAGGATGCCCAGCTTGCCGCTTGCAGGCTTTATCTTGATTTTTGCCATATAACTCACCTCAGTGACTATTATATGGAATGTATAATAGTATAGAAATATAAGAATAACGCTTGCGCTGGGAGGATGAAAGTGCAGGGGAGGAGATTTGAACTCCCGATGACCTAAGTCACCAGATAACGCATGCCGCGCAAAAGCGCGGGATCTTGAGTCTGGCGCGTTAAACCTGGCTCCGCCACCCCTGCATCATTAACTTTTGGTGGCGGGCATTTGGCGCAAGCCAAATCTAACCGCCACCCCTGATGATTGGCATTGCAGAAGTTTATGGATGGCGACGGTTTAAAAATCAGAGCAGGCTTGCCGCATACCCCGCCAGCCCAACGCCTAGCGCAAGGAGCGAGGATTTGCGGAGAGCAATCAGCGTGGCGCTGTCTTTTTCAGGTGCGCTGCCGGCCAGATATGCCATTGCGGCAAAGGAAAATGCTGTGAGAAGCACGAGCCCCAGCGAGAGGATGTTTGCGCGAAGCCCTAGCGCAAAGGGGGAAAGCGAGAGGGGGATGAGGAGTGCGTAGAGAAGCGCGGCAAATGCGAGGGCGTTTTTCTTGCCTATCGCCACAGGAAGGGTGCGCGCCCCCCGGTGTTTCACGTCTCCTTCCATGTCCTCTGCAGACTTGATTATTTCGCGCCCCAATCCAGCCACGAATGCAACGAGCGCGATTGCCCAGATGTGCGGAAGGATGCTGGGGGAGGCCACGAGGCTGCCGAAAAGGAAAGGGATTGCCATGGAGGCTGCGATGTAGGCATTTCCCACGAGGGGAAGCTCCTTCATCTTGAAGTTGTATGCTATTGAGAGAAAGGCGAACAGGAGCGTGATGTAAAGCGCCGCAGGGGGGAGCGGGAGCGCTGCGGCAATCCCCAGGAGGTAGCAGCCTGCAGAGGCAAGGAGGGCAGCGCGGGGGGAAATCTCGCCTGACGCTATTGGGCGGTCGCCCCTCTTGTTCGCCCTGTCTGTTTTAACGTCGAAGTAGTCATTTAGGGCAAAGCTGCCCATTTCTATGAAAACAGGGACTGCAAGCGAGCAGAGCAGCAGGGGAAGCGCCGGAAGCGCGCCTGACAGGAGCTGCCCAAGAAGCACTGCAACGGCTAGCATGAGCGCATGCTCTATGCGGAAAAGCCTGGCATAGGCAGAAAGTTTTCCCACGCAAAGCTTGTGAAAGAGAGGTTTAAAAGGACTAGTTGCTCTTCATATGGCGGGAGAAAACATGGATATATTTCACATAGGTTTGCCCAGGACATTCCTTGGGGTGCCAAATGACGGGAAGAAGGCGCGCTACGTCGTGCTTTCCTCGCCCTACGAGGGCACGGTGTCGTACGGGACAGGCGCAAAGAAGGGACCAGCCGCAATCATCGAGGCTTCGCGCCAGGTTGAGACATACGACATTGAGCTTGGCAAGAGCTTTGAAGAGGCAGGCATCTACACGCCTGACGAGCTTGAGGTCAGCCATGCCTCGCCTGAGAAGAACTGCGGATACGTGCGCGAGGCAGTGGGGGAAGTGCTCAGTGCCGGCAAAGTGCCCGTGCTTCTTGGCGGCGAGCACTCGGTGTCAGTGGGCGCGTTTGATGCAGTTGCCGAGAAGTTCGGAAAGGAGAAAGTTTCCGTCCTCCACATTGACGCGCACGCCGACATGCGCGACGAGTACGAGGGAACGCGCTTCAACCACGCATGCGTGATGAGAAGGTGCCGCGAGAAGCTGCATGCAGTCTCGGTTGGCATCAGGAGCTACTCAGAAGAGGAGGCGCAGGAGATAAAGAAGCAGAAGTGCAGCATTTACGGAGTGGAGTTTGATGCCGACGGAGTGGTCGGGAAACTCAAGCCAGATATCTATGTGACAATTGACCTGGACGGCTTTGACCCGTCGGAATGCCCTGCAGTGGGCACGCCTGAGCCTGGCGGGCTGAGGTGGGGCGCTGTGCTTTCCCTCCTGAAAAAGGTGTGCGAAAAGAGGCGCGTGATAGGGTTTGACGTGGTGGAGCTTGCCCCAATCCCTGGGCAGCACGCGAGCGATTTCTTGGCTGCAAGGCTGGTTTACAAGCTGATTTGCTATATGGAGGCAGGTAGGAAGTGAGAGTGGCTTTTATGGGGGAGGGGAAAACGTCGGCAATATCTGGCTTTTACAAGCTTCCAAGGAGCGAAAGGATTGGCAGGGTGGCTGAGTTCGCATCCCTTTCGGATGGGCAGAAAAAGCAGCTGGCATCCGAGGCGCCGCTTGGCTTCGAGGTTGCGGACAGGATGGCGGAAAACGCGCTTGGCATGCACGCCATCCCCCTCTGCGTTGCCACGAACTTCATGGTAAACGGGAGGGAAGTGCTTGTGCCCATGGCAATCGAGGAGCCGTCCGTGGTCGCGGCCGCAAGCAACGGCGCAAAGCTTTGCAGGGACAGCGGAGGGTTTTTCGCGGTTGCAGACGCCCCCATAATGGTTGGCCAGGTGCAGGTGGTGGGAGTCAAGGATGCGCAAAAGGCGGCGCGAGAGCTGAACTCGAAAAAGGCGGAAATCCTCAAGGCGGCTGAGCCGCTTTCCGCAGGCATTGAGAAATACGGGGGGGGCATAAGGGCGTTTGCGGCAAGGACGCTTCCCACAGAGCGGGGGGAGATGGTGATTGCCGAGTTTGACATCGACGTGCGCGACTCCATGGGCGCAAACACCATAAACACCATACTGGAAGGCGTGTCGCCGAAAATAGAGGGGATATCCGGCGGGAAAGTGCGCCTGAGGATACTGTCCAACCTGGCTGTGAAGCGGCTGGTGAAGGCAAAAGCGGTATGGAAGAGGGACACCATAGGCGCAGAGGCGGTGGATGGCGTGCTGGACGGATGGGCATTTGCGGATGTTGACATTTTCAGGGCGTGCACGCACAACAAGGGGATAATGAACGGCATTGACGCCGTTGCGGTTGCAACAGGCAACGACTGGCGCGCTGTAGAGGCAGGCGCGCATGCGTTTGCAGCCTCAGGGGGAAGGTACCGCGCGCTCACACGCTTCAAGAAGCTGCCCAGCGGGGACCTGGAAGGCGAAATCGAGCTCCCCATGGCAGTGGGAACAATAGGGGGGGCGATACGCTCCTTGCCCTCTGCGCAGGCTGCGCTTGCCATATTGGGCGTGAAAACCGCCCAGGAGCTTGCATGCGTGATGGCGTCTGTCGGCCTGGCGCAGAACTTTGCAGCGTTGCGCGCGCTTTCGGGCGAGGGAATACAGAAGGGGCACATGGGGCTGCATGCCAAGAACCTTGCCATGGCAGCAGGAGCAAGCGGCGAGGAGGCCGACAGGGTGGCAGGGCGCATGATTGCCGAAAATGACATTTCAGCGAAAAAAGCCGCAGACGTGCTGGCGGAAATGAGGAAAGGGAAAAAGTAGGTGCTTGTGATGAAATTTGACCGGAACGCCGCGGCCGCCATGCTCATAGTCATCCTCCTGCCGCTTGGCATTGGGCAGTTCGTGCAGAAAACAACGCTTCCGGAATATGGGGCGGCCATGGAAATAAGGGGCATGGTTTCCGGAGCATCTGGGGCGCCGCACATTGCAGCTGCTGCTGCGCTTGAGCAGGCATACGCCTCGCTCATCGGCGCGCCTGCAGCATCGGCAGGAGCCATTGTGGGCTTCCTGCTCATCTTCCCCCCCCTGCTTCTTGCCTGCGCCTCGCTTTTGCTTTACCTTGCATGCAGGGAGCTTGGATACAAAAAGACCGAGTCTGTGTTCGCAGTGGCGCTTTTCTCCCTTTCTGCAACCGTGGCGCAAGCATTCCTGCCTGGCGTGTACGGGAGCGCGCAGCTTGCCATGTTCCTTTTTGCGGCGTTCCTCCTCCCGTTTGCCATGTTCGCCAAGGACCCGAAGAGGGCGGCGGTGCTTGTGCCTGCGGCGCTCCTTGGCTTTTGCGCGGCTTACGTGAACGCCGCATTCGCGCTGCCAGGGGCGGCAGCTGCAGTGGCATTTGCGTTTGCTGCCCGCGGGAATGGCGGGAAAGGCCGCCTGGCGCTTCTGGGCTGCCTTGCGCTGGTGTTTGCCGCGGCAGGCTTCCTATCGCCTGACAAGTCCATGCTTGCATTCTCGCAGGAAAGCCTGGCGCAGGCTGCCGAAGGCATGCCTTTCCTTTTTGCCGCGGCGGCGATATGCATGGGGCTTTTCTTTTTCGGCAGGCGCGATTCTGAGCATTTCGCCCTGCTTGTGCTCGCGCTGGCGCTTTGCGGCTTTTCGCCCCTTGCCGCCTCCCTCCTGCTGGTCTTCCCTGTGGCAGAAGGGGCGGCCAGGGTGTCGGGTGAGATTTCAAAGGGCGCAAAGCTTGCAGGCGCGTTTGCCTGCGGCTTTTTCATGGTGTTCGGCCTCATTTACCCTGGCAGCAGCATCTACCCTGCGCTGGGGGCAGGGCTCATGCTCGGCGTGCTCGCCCCGCTCGTGCTCCATTTCTACGAATACAATGCAAAGGCGGTGTTTTCCGTGATGGGCGCAGGCCTGGTGCTTTTCTCGCTTTTCTTTGCAATGTTTTCGCAGCTCCCGCCCCTGAAGCAGGAGTACCCGGCCTACACCAGCCCTGCGCTGGCTGCGGCGCTTTCCTACCTGTCTGAAATCAATGCGCCTCGCCTTGCCACGCTTGAGCGGGCTGATGCGCTGGCATTCTACCTGCCTGGCGCACAGCTGGAGCAGGGAGAATCGGTGGAGGATTTCCTGGTTTCCGGAGGCAGCCTGGGCGGCGCGCGGCTGCTTTTGTCCCTGCCCTCGCTCGAGGCGCTTTCGCAAAAAGGCGGCTTCGAGGTCTACTATTTCGACAGGAACTATTCCAACCAGGAAGGCGGCCCCACCTATGCGCTCTTTTACTCGCTTAAGGGAAGGCTGATTTCGCGCGAGATGGCAGGGGGCTGGCTGGCGCTCAAGGACGGCGCTGCGCTTGACAGGTATGGAAGCTATTATGCCCCCATTGCGCTTCCGAGGATGGTGATGCTTTCCGGCTCGCTGCCCGCAGGCGACAGCAGGAACAGGATGCTGCTTCTGGAGGAGGGGGTGGCGCCTCCGCGCGTGGTGGGCATCTATTCAGGAAAGGAAAGCGGCGTGGTGCTTGAGAAGGAGTTTGCGGGAGTTTCGGTCTACAAGGTGGAATGATGGCTGACCTTGCATTCATGGCGGCAGTGCTGGTGACTGCGTTTTGCCTCACTTACTTTGCCATGCCTGCGCTTATCAGGAAGATGAAGGTTGCAGGCATCGTGGGGAAGGACGTGAACAAGCCCGGCAGGCCGGAAGTTGTGGAGATGGGAGGGCTGGGGGTGGTGATGGGCGTGGTTGGCGCGCTCCTGCTTGCCATCGCCCTGCACACCTTTTTCGGCTATTCGCTTGGCCTCAACGAGATAATGGCAGCCATGCTCACCATGGCAATCATCGCCCTCATTGGCATCTTCGACGACCTGTTCGACATGAGGAAGGACGTGAAGACGCTTCTCCCCATGGTGGCCGCCTTGCCCATGGTGGCGCTTGCCGCTGCCGGAAGCACGGTGATATCCCTGCCTTTCATAGGCACCGTTGACTTTGGCATGGTCTACATCGTGGTCCTCATCCCCCTTGGCGTCACCGTGGCTGCAAACCTTACCAACATGCTTGCGGGCTTCAACGGGATGGAAGCCGGGATGGGCAGCGTGATGTTCGCGTGCGTGGCGCTCCTTGCCATTGCAAACGGCTCAACCGAAATGGGCCTTGTTGCGGTTGCCATGCTAGGCTCGCTTTTGGCGTTCCTGCGCTTCAACTGGTACCCCGCCAGGGTGTTCATGGGGGACATCGGCACCCTACTTATAGGCGGCGCGCTTGCGGTTTGCGTAATAATCGGCAATCTTGAGTCTGCGGGCGCGATATTGGTAATCCCATACCTTGCCGACTTTGCGATAAAGGCATACAACCGCTTCCCGAGCACCGAATGGTGGGGCGAGATTAGGGGGGGAAAGCTCCACCCGCTTGGCGGAAAGGTGCGTGGGCTTTGCCAGCTCGTGATGAAGCTCTCAGGCGGCATCACGGAAAAAAGGCTGGTGGCGCTGTTCATCGCAGCGGAAGGGTTATTTGCCTTGCTTGCGATTCTCCTGTATGGAAGGAATCTCCTCCCATAAGGCAGCGGCATGAGGATTCGGGGATGATGTTGTGATAGTGGTGACCGGCGGCTCGGGATTCATAGGCACGCACCTTTGCGGGAGGCTGCTTGACGACGGGTACGATGTCCGGATTGTGGACCTTGCGCCGCCAAAGCTTGGCATGAAGGCCGAGTTCGTGAGGGCAAGCGTGCTTGATTCCGCGCGGCTCACAAGGATACTGTCAGGCGCCGAGGGCGTGGTGCACCTTGCCGCCCTTATAGACGTTGCGACCTCGGTGGCAGACCCGTTCTCCGACTTCTCTGTGAATGCGTCGGGCACGATAAACGTGCTTGAGGCGGCAAGGCATGCAGGCGTGAAGAAGGTGGCTTTTGCCTCCTCTGCGGCGGTGTATGGCGAGCCTGTGAGGCTGCCGGTTGACGAGGACCACCCGACAGTGCCGCTTTCCCCCTACGGCTCCGCAAAGCTTGCGGCTGAGAAGTACGTCCTGCTTTACAATTCCCTTTACGGCATGGAAAACACGGCGCTTAGGCTTTTCAACGTCTATGGCGAGGGGCAGAATGCCTCAAGCCCTTATTCGGGCGTGATAACCAAGTTCGCGGATGCCATTGCCGAGTCAAGGCAGCCCGTGGTTTTCGGGAGCGGGGAGCAGACGCGCGACTTTGTCCATGTTGACGACGTGTGCGACGCGTTCGTGCGCGCAATCGAGGGGCAGGGGTGCAAGCTTCCCCTCAACATCGCCTCAGGCGTGGAAACGTCGGTATCCGAGCTCCTCGGCACCATGTGCGGCATATGCGGCGCCGACTTTGCGCCTGCCCACCTTCCTGAGAGGAAGGGGGAGATAGCGCGTTCCGTTGCGGACATCAGGCTTGCGAAGAAGAAGATAGGCTATGCGCCGAAAATCGCGCTTTCGCAGGGCCTGCGGGAGCTTTTGGAGGCAAGGGGCGGCAGCGCGTCCATTTTCAAGCCGAAAAAATGAAAAGGGCTATTTCATCCCGAGCGCGAGGTCTATCACGCTTATGTACTGGTTGATGCTCTCGTAGTCCGTGGTCCTTCCGATGTCAAGCCAGTAGTCGGTGAAGATGTGGCCCCCTATCCTCTGCTTTGCCTCCAACAGGCGCGGGAAGACGTGGTTTGCGAAATCCTCGCCGGGCTTGATGTACTTGAAAATCCCGGGCTCAAAGACGTAGACGCCCGCATTGACGTTGTTTTCAACTATCGGCTTTTCGCGGAAGCGCACTATGCTGCCGTCGGCATCCAGGTCTGCAACGCCGTACTCGAGCGGCACTCCTTTCCTGTTGAGCGCGATGGTGGCGATGTTGCCGCTTTTCTTGTGCGCAGCTATCACTGATGCGATGTCAAGGCTTGAGAGGTGATCGCCCATCATCACCACGAATGTGCCGTCCATCTTCTTCTCAAGCGGCAGTATGGAGCCTGCGGTGCCCATCTCGCTCTTCTCTACCGAGTAGTAAAGCTTCATGCCGGCCTTTTTCCCTTCGCCGAAATATTCCTCTATCTGCTCGTGCAGGTAGCCGACGGTGAGGTATGCCTCGGAGACGCCGGCCCGCTTGAGCGAGGACAGCACGTATTGCAGTATGGGCTTTTTGCCAAGCGGCAGCATGGGCTTGGGTATGGTATAGGTATAGGGGCGCAGGCGCGTCCCCTTCCCTCCGCAGAGCACTATGGCTTTCATGTCATCACACCTCTTTTTCATTTGAACGAAATTGCGGAAACGTTAAGGCTGCGGAGCTCGTCCACCGCCTTCCTGGGAAGCTTGCCCTCGGCAACCACCATCATCTTGGGCTCGGGGTACAAGTCAGGGTCGTCGGTTATTATCTGCCTTATGCCCACCTTGTGGCGCGCAAGTATTGCGGTCACCTTTGCCGCAAGCCCCACGGTGTTGGGGTCGGCGTCAATCTCGATGACGTCGTGCCCGAAGTATTTTGCCGCGCGGCTCACGTTGGAGATTGGGAAGAGCGCGGAGAATATCTCAAAAAGCTTGGGGTCGGACGCGATTTCGCGCGCGGTCTCTATCACCACGCGCCTGTCCACCCCGATGGCCCGCCCTATCTTTGCAGGCGCAAGCCCTATGCTGTCGCAGTACAGCTTGCCTTTTGCATCCACGCGCACGCCTATGCGCAGCATGGCCGAGACCACGCGCAGCTTGGCTCGCTGGCCTGCGAAGCGTTCCTCAAGGTATTGGAGCATATGTACAATATTGCACAAAAATGTTTAAAAAGGTTCATGATCAGAAGAAAAGCCACGGCGAAAGCGCCCAGAGTGGTTTTATGGCTAAGGAAAATGTTCAAAAAGTCGTGCAAAAGGGCGAGAAAAAGGAAGATGCCGTTGATGGCGCAACTGCCAAAGTCAGGACCAGGGGAAGGCGCATCATTGTTGCCGCGATTGCCAGAAAATCAGTGATCGCCGAAAAGGAGCCGAAGCCGGATGCGGGTGCCCCGGGCATGATTGTGCCTGGCCAGCAACCCGTGAGTTTGGGGTTTTTGGGCAGGGCGCCGTTCACAAGCGGGTTTTGCTAGCGCACCGAAGTCTCCCAGCGCTCCATCCTGCCCCCGAACCTCTCTATGATGTCGAATATGCGCGGGGATGTTTTCCCGTCCCCGTAGGGGTTTTTCGCATTGCGCATCTTCTGCGCAGCCCCTTTTTCGAACAGCACGCGGCGGGATTCGCGCATTATGCCCTCTTTTTCAAAGCCCACGCATTTGTTCGCGCCGGCCTCCACGCTCTCAGGCCTGTCGGTGACATAGCGGAGCGTGAGGCAGGGGATATGGAGCGCGCAGCACTCCTCCTGCATGCCTCCCGAGTCGGTAAGCACCAGGTCTGCCTCGAGCATGAGGCGCAGCGCGTCGGTGTACTTGGGAAGGCAGGGCACCCACGTGATGTGCTTTGCCTTCCTTATCCTTTCCATGTAGCCGTATTTTTCCGCAGCCATCTGGGTGGAGGGAAGCACGGAGCAGAAGAAGTTCGCGTCCTCCATCCCAAGGAGGGAGTCGAATATCCCGCGCATGCGCGCCTCTGACAGCATGTTCTCCTTCCTGTGGCATGACCAGAAGACAAAGGGCTTTTTCATCTGGAACTTTTCAGTTATCCTGCTTTTCCTGCGCGCAAGCTCTGCGTGCTGCAGGGCCGCGTCCACCACGCTGTTGCCCACCACGAAGACCCTGTCGGGCGGCGCATGCTCCGCCAGGAGGTCGTCCCTGTTTTTCCCCGTGGCTGCGAAGAAGAGTGCCGAGCAGGCGTCAGCCGTTTTTGTGCAAATCTGCTCGGGGTAAGGCTCCCACGAGTAAGTGCGCAGCCCGGCCTCCACGTGCCCCACTGGGGAAAGCGACAGCGCCGCTGCCTGGGAGAAAAACATCGCCGTAAACGTGTCCCCGTGCGTGAGGACGATGTCCGGCTTTTCCTTCTTGCATATTTTCTCGAATTCGGACAGTATCCTGGAGCCGATTTCGCATGCGCTTCCCTTGGCGGCTATGTCATAGTCCGGCCGCGGTATTTCCAGGTCGTCGAACAGGTCTCGGTAAAGGTTGTCGTCATAGTGCTGCCCGCTCCACACCACGATGTTTTTGTGCCCCCGCTTGATGCCCTCTTTCACCAAAGGCGCCATCTTGATGGCGCAGGCGCGGCTGCCGAATGCGTGGATTACCTTCATTGCATCTTCCCCACACCTTGTTCAACAGCATCCTTAAATTCGTTCATGAGCGACTCGGCCCTCTTTTTCGTCTTCCCCTCTGCAAACACGCGCATGTAGTCCTCGGTGCCGGATGCGCGGGCAATCGCCCAGCCGTCTTCAAAGTCGCAGCGCACCCCGTCCACCAGCGTGAGGCGGGCGCCAAGCCCTTTTGCGTGCGCCTTGGCCGCGTTCAAGCCTGCGGCTTTTGCCTGGGAGCCTTTTGCCTCTATCCTTGTCTTGGAGTTGTAATATGACGGCAGCTGGGACACGAGCTCGGAAAGCTTTTCGCTGCAGGCCATCTCGCAAAACTTCGCAGCTGCGAATATCCCGTCCTTTGCAAGCGAGAAGCGCGGCCAGATTATCCCCCCGACTTCCTCTCCGCCCGACACTGCGCTGTTTCCAAGCAAGGACATCTTTTCGGAGAGGTAGGGCGCGCCCACTGCAGTGTATACGGTTTTTGCCCCAAGCGCCGTGCACGCCTCCTCGACGCACCGGCTTGTTGCAACCGTGGTGACCACCGATTTGCCCTTCTGCCTTTTGCGCTCGCGGCATGCCTGCACGGCCGAAATTGCGAACCCCTTGTCCCCCACTATCCAGTTTCCCTTCTCGTCCGCGAACACCACGCGGTCGGAGTCCCCGTCCCAGGCAACTCCGAAGTCAGCGGACTCGCTTTTCACTGCCTTGAGGAGCGCCTGCACGTTTGGCTCTGAGGGCTCGGACGGCCTGCCCGGGAAGGTGCCGTCTGTTTTTTCATTGAGCGCAATCACTTCGCAGCCAAGCGCATCGAACAGGCCGCGCGAAAGCGAGGAGGTTCCGTTGCCAAAGTCAAGCGCCACGCGCAGCTTCCCCTTCCTGATTTTCGCCGCGTCCAGCGCGCCAATCGCCGCCTTGGCGTGCGCGCCTGCCGCGGCAAGGAGGGGCCGGATGCGCCCCACGCCCTCCCAGCCTGCGCAGGAATAGGTCCTGGCAAGCGCCGACTGCTCTATTATGGCGCCCCGCTCGCGCGAGACCGCAACGCCTTTATCGTCCACGAACTTCAGCGCGTTCCACTCTGGCGAATTGTGAGAGGCAGTCACTATGGCAAGCCCGCCTGCCTTTTGGCCTGCAAGCGTGAACTCGGCAACAGGGGAGGAGGCAAGCCCTATGTCCAAAACGTCCTTTCCAGCGGCCATTATGCCCGCGGCTGCCGCAGAGTGCAGCATCGGGGAGGTGAGGCGCATGTCGCGCGCCAGCACTATTTCCTTCCCCCTGCTCCAGGAGGCAAACGAGGCGCACAGGTCGAATGCAAGGGATGGCGTGAGCACGTCAAGCCGTCCGCGCACGCCGTTGGTCCCGAAAAGCGCCATGCACTCACCTGCAAATCCGCGGGCTTGCCGCCTGAACGGTTCTGGTTTTGAACAATGCCATGAAAACACCTTATCCTTTCCTCTCTTCTTCCACCCCCATGAGGGCGATTTTCTCGGCAATGGAAATGAGCTGTGGGGGCACGCGCGCTTTCCTTGCCGCAGAGCGCATCAGGTCGACATCCTCCTGCCTGAAGGTACGGAGCAGGAGCGCCACTGCGCCGAATATCACGAGCCCTATGCAGCCCATCAGCCCGAGAAGGGCAAGGTAGGAGAGCTTGTATGCATAAAGCGCAATGTCGCCCTCGCCCATCAAGGGTATTCCCAATGCAAGAAACGCGGCAAGCGGCTTGAGGAGGAAGAAGATTGCGGCAAAGGCAACCGCCCCGGCGATGAAGAGCTTGTAGATGCCCCAAGGCGTGCTGTAGGAGAGGCGCTGCCTGCCATAGCGCTCGAACATCAGGGCGGAGATGATGAAAGCGGCTGCCGATGCTGCCGCCGCGCCTTCCATGCCGAACAGGGGGATGAGGAGGATGTTCAGCGCCAGGTTCACAAAAGCGCACGCGATTGCCACGTAAAGCTCAAGGCGCACCAGGCGCATTCCGGCAAGCGCGAGCGAAACAGGGTAGGCGACAGTGGAAACCAGGAGCCCCAGGATGAATATCGACATTGCGTTCGCGCCAGGGCGGTAGGAGCCCCCATAAAATGCCGAGAGCATCTCGCCTGCAAACGCCATGGTGGCAACCGCAATGGGGATGGTGACGAAAAGTATCCAGCGCTGCGAGGTCTGGATTACGGAAAGCATGGCTGAATGGTCCCCTTTCCCTGCCAGGCGGGAGATGACAGGCAGGAAAATGCCGCCCACTGCTGCTGGAAAAACAGCTATTGTAAGGGCAAGCTGGGTGGCAAGGGAGTAGATTGCCACCAGCTCGACGGAGGAGGCAGGGTTGCCGAAATACCCGAGAAGCACGCGGTCCATGGAGGATATCAATGCCCAGAGGGACTGGACAATGGTGAGCGTGAAGCCGAAGGGGATGATTTCGCGCATGAGCTCGGATGCGGTTATGCCCCCGCCTGACAAAGGCATGTCAGCTATCCTGGGGCGCGCGAAGTGGATGCTTGCAAGGACAACAGCGGCAAGAGCCAGGATGAATGCCATGGAAAGGGAGAATAGGGTTGGGCCGCAGAATGTGAAAAGGATGAATGTGAAGACTAATTTTGCCACGTTTTGCAGGTTGCCCAGCCCTTGGTATATCGGGATATCGCCTCTGCCCTGCAGATAGCTTGAATAGACCTTGTAGAGGTTTTCGAGCAGGACATATGCTGCCAGCATGCGCAGCCCTTCGGCAAGCCCGCTGTTCTGGTAGATTGCCGCAATCGGGTCTGCAAGGAGGAAAATCAGGGCAAACAGGAGAACGCCCAGGATGATGCTGACCGCACGGCTGATTTCGAACAGCGAGATTGCCTTGCCCCCTTGCTTTTTGGCTTCGTAGTACGGGACATAGCGCTGGAGGGCGGCAGGCAGGCCGAAGTCGCGCCAGAAGCCTATCAGGCCTATCACGGAAAGCGCGAGGTAGAACAGCCCCACGTTCTCCTGGGAGAATGCGCGGGCGAGGTATATCACATATAAGAACGAGACAAGCTTGAGAGAAACAGTGCCTGCCAGGCCCCAGAAGCTGCCCCATGCCACTTCGCGGGAATGCTTTGCCGCGCCGCCATCTGCCATGCCTGTGGATGGGCTAGATATGTATAAAATGGTATTTGGAAGAATGGCTATGCTGGTGCTTGAATGGATTCCAAACCATCGGAGCTGGAGGCAGTGGTGCTTGCGGGGGGGCTGGGCACGCGCCTGCGCCCAATCACGGAAAAAATGCCAAAGCCGCTCATCCCTGTAAAGGGCAGGCCTTTCCTGGACTTTGTGCTTGAGAAGATAGCGCGCATGGGATTGAAAAGGTGCCTGCTGCTCACAGGCTACCGGGGCAAGATGATAGAGGAATACTGCGGGGACGGCAGCAGGTGGGGCCTGAAGATTGACTACTCCGAGGAAAAAATCAGGCTCGGGACCGGCGGCGCGCTTGTTCATGCCGCCCAGAAAATCCGCTCGGCGTCGCTTGTCCTCAACGGCGACAGTTTCGTGGACATTGATGCGCGCGCATTCTACGGCTTCCACTGCAGGCGGGGCGCGCAGGCGACAATATTCGCCATGCAAGGCACACTTGAGGCGCGGGGGGAGGTCGTTGCCGACGAGGCGGGCTGCGTGTCGGCTTTCCGCGAAAAGCAGTCTGGCGGCACCGGGCTTTTCAACACCGGCGCATACATAATCGAGAAGCGCGCGGTTGAATTCCTTGCCCAGGAGGCGGAGGACGGGAGGCTTGGCAAGGCGTTCTCCATGGAAAGCAGCGGGTTCCCCCTTCTTGCGGAAAAAGGCTGGCTGTATGCATATGTAGGCAAGGGCAGGTTTTTGGACATGGGCACGTTCAAGTCGCTCAAGGAGGCGGAAGGCGTGCTGCCCTAGCTCGGCAGCTTCGCATGCGCCGCCTCGGCATAGATTGCCGAAGTGCGCCTTGCCACACTTTTCCATGAATAGGCTTCCAGCCTTTTGCGGGCGGACTTGAGCTCTCCTGACCAGTCATCTTCCTCAAGCTCGGAGATTTTCTTCCCTACGTCGCCATGAAGCAGGTAGCGGCTTGGCTTTGGGAAAAGGGAGGAGAGCGTGGCTTTCACCTCGCCCACGTCGCTGGATATGAACGGGCGCCCCATTGCCACGGATTCCAGGAGGGTGAGGGGGAAGCCTTCATATTTCGAAGGGAGGACGACATAGCGGCACCGTTCGTATTGCGAGGGCATCCTGTCGAAGGGGCATTCGGAAAATTCAGCCTTGCGCCCAAGCTTGGCTGCAAGTGCGGAGATTCTTTCCTTTTCTCCGTCTTCGTCCGGGCCTATGAAGAGCAGGGGGAATGAGGAGCATTCCAGAAGGCGCGCTGCGCCCTTGTCAGGGTCAAGCCTGCCGACATAGCAGACCTGGCGGGCATCGCGGTACCCCGAGGACGGCTTGAAATGCCCAAGGTCCACGCCGTTTGGCATGACCGTTACCTTCTTCGAGGTCTCTTTTTCAAGAAGAGGCACTATGTCGGAGGATACGCTGACCACCCTGCTTGCGCGCCAGAAGATGAATGGCGCCATCAGGTAGCGGTAAACATAGTAGAACAGCCTGCGCGCGCCTTTCATGCGCGGGTAGCCGTGTATTGTCCATACCAGGGGCTTTCCCTTCAGGAGGGAAAGGACGGCGCCGAAAAAGGAGTGGAAGTTGCCATACCCGTGGATGTGGATGAGGTCGAAGCGGCACCCAAGGGCCTCGAAAAGCTCGAAAAAGGGAAGGCGCAGGGAGGAAAAGCCTGGAAAGGGCAGCCCGCGCCCGGATATCACGTGCGCCTTCATGCCCGAAGGGAGGCTTTTGGCAAGGGAGAGGACGTGGTTTGAGATTCCGTTCCTCTCGCCATAAGTGTGCACGAAGATAAGGATGTCCATAAAACCATTCAACCCTAAAATTCGCCCTCCACCATTTCGCAGATGGTGTGGATGATAAGGATGTGCATCTCCTGTATGCGCGGCGTGGAATCTGACGGCGCCTTGAGCACGATGTCGGCTGCCGAGTCAATCTTGCATTGCTTGCCGCCCACAAGGGCGGCTGTGAATGCGCCGCGCGCCTTGGCAGCTTTTATGCCCTCAAGCACATTTTGGGAGTTCCCGCTTGTGGAAATGCCTATCACGACGTCTCCTTTCGAGGCAAGCGCCTCCACCTGGCGGGAAAAAACGCGCTCAAACCCGTAGTCGTTGCCAATCGCCGTAAGCGATGACGTGTTTGCGGTAAGCGCGATTGCAGGGAGGGCGCGCCT
>JBAZTI010000005.1:0-33139 GCA_041662045.1 Candidatus Micrarchaeia archaeon
GTAATCGCCCACTTGGTGGGCACGAGCTTCTTGCTCCCCTTCCTGCCAAGCACGCCTGCGGTGAGCAGCTTGGAAAGGTAATGCACGTCAAAACCGGAAAGAAGGAGCTCCACAACCGCGTCGTTTGCAAGCACATTGTCATTTGCCATCGAGTCCACTTTCTTGGGCACGGACGGGTTGTCCGTCACCTTGAATTTCTCAATGGGCGCGGACGCCCCGACAGGGTGCGACACGTCGTCCAGCTCAAGGGAGAAAACAGGGTCGCGGGAAAAGCGCGCCTCCACATCCACAGGCTTGACGCTCATCACCGCGGACTGCGCCTCGGAAAGCATCCGGCTGCTCGCCTTCACGCTGTCCTTTTTCATGCCGCGCACCAGCCCGGCGCGGCCCTCTATTATCCTTTCCAGGCTCATGCCGTACATGTCGCGCGGGTCGTCTGTTGCGGCTTCCGAGGAAACCATGGGCCCCCAATAGACATTGGGGTAGAAATTGTGCCCCACGAACACGTGCGGCGGCGTTGGGCCGAACATGTCCCGCTTGAGCGTGGGCGCAAGCCTTGCGCGTATCTCCAATGCCGCATTGTGCGGGCACCACACCCTGCCCTGCCTTTTGCATGCATCGCAAAGCTTCGCCATGCATTTCTTCTGCCTGCGCGGGTTTATAAGAAATCCTTATCCTAAATGCCGGTGGTGCGAAGATGGCAGGAAAGCTTTCGCTTGTGGGCATTGGAATTTCAGGAGAAAGAGGCATCTCGCTTGAAGGCCTTGACGAACTCATGTCATGCGAGCGGGTATTTGCAGAAAACTACACCAACATCCAGCCCAAAGGCACGCTTGACCGGCTGTCCAAGATGTGCAAAAAGGAAATCACCGTGCTTTCGCGCGAGCTTGTGGAAGGAGAAAAGGAAATACTGAATGCCGCTATGGAGAAAGCGGTGGCACTCGTGGTGGCAGGCGACCCGATGATTGCGACCACGCACGTTTCCCTCCTGCTAGCTGCGAAAAAGCGCGGGATAGAGACAAAAATATTCCATGCATCATCCATACTTCCTGCGGCCGCCGGGGAGGCAGGGCTACAGGTTTACAAGTTCGGAAAGACCGTGACCCTTGCCTACTGGCGCGAGAACTACAAGCCCATGGCCGCCTACGATGTGGTATCTGAAAACCTTTCGCGCGGGCTGCACACGCTTCTTCTGCTTGACATAGACGAGAAGCTCGGGCCCATGGCGCCGAGCGTGGCGGCGGAAACTCTTGTCATGATGGAAAACGAGGGGAAAAAGGGGATTTTCGCGCCGCACGCAATGGTGGTTATCCTGCGCGGCATCGGCTGGGGAAAGCCTGTGAAAAAGTACTGCGACATAGCCTCGATAGGCGACGGTGGCGAGGGGCCTGCGGCGATAATTGTGCCTGCCAAGCTCCATTTCCTGGAAGAAGAGTCCCTGCAGTCGCTTTCATGAACCGCCAGCACAGGGCCTCACGCCATCCGCCTGCAAATATTGAACCGATTTATGGCTGCCCTGTCCTTCTGGCTTATTGAATTGCACATTTCCCGCGCAGCCTGCGCCTTGTGGCGCCTGTTGAAGCTGCGGAATATTTCAAGGTGGGGGTGGCTCCTGAGGTAATCGTCATAGGCCGGCTGCAGCCGCTCCATCATCCTTTTCGGATCGATTGCTTCGGGCGCATGGACAGAGACCAGCGTCTCGTAATCCACCCTGGTGGGGACGAACTTTCTGCTCCTGCGCACATCAGCTTCGCCAATCGCTTCCCTGACCATCCTTTTTGCGTCCTCGAACGAATCGCAGAACTGGAATGAAATTTCAGGCACTTTCCCCCCCTCGAAATAAATCATGCCGGGCAATCCTGATTTCAGGAGGCTGTCTATGAGGCTGCGGGAATTGCTTCTTGGGCCTACGATCTTGTGTCCCCTTGCCAGATTCTCCACATCCTCCTTGTCAGGTGCCCTGAGGGCTTGGTCAAAATCAAACACGGTCCCCTCTGCAACCTCTCGATAGCCGTAAAGCAGGATTTCCTTTATAACTGCGAACATATGGCCCCCGTACAGGATCTGCGGGGTTATCTTGTAGATGACGGATTCCTTTTTTTTGATCCTGATCTGTTCATCAGTGATGTTCAGGACAGACTTCTTGTTCGAATTGCCATCTCCAGACTTGGGTATGAGCGCACGGGGGCCTCCCGGAAGAAGCCCGATCAGGTATTGGTTGTACCTTTCGATTTTTTGATCCAGGCTAAGAATCTCGCCCTGCACTTTGGGGGGCCTTGACAGGAACTTAAGCAGCTTCACTATCTCGGGCCCATAGTGCCTGCCGTACATCTCAGTTATGAAGGCGTAAATATCCTCCTTTTCCGCCAGCTCCACCTTCTCGCCAGTATCCCGCCTGGCCCTGAATTTCACGCCTTTCATTCCCTCGCTGCCATCCTCCACGTCCTCGATTATGTCATGGAGGATGGTGAGGACGATTTCCACCAAGGCTATCCTGTCGCCGGGCTTGTGGAGCGCATATACTGCCGCCACGGTTAGGGCCGCTTCCAGGACGTGCTTGAGGATCTTTTCTCCATTTTGACGCTCCGCGTCTCCATAAGAATCCATCACAATCCGCAGAGTTTTTTCAATCAGGATCTGCTTTTGGATTTCCCGTCCAGCATCTTCCCCAAGGTAAGAATAGAGCTCGTTGCCATGGGCTTCATACCTGCAAAGATAGCGTATGGCCCTCAAATCCGATTCCACGCTGTTTGGGTATATTGCCTCGTCAAATGCCTTCAGGGCCGAACCGCTTGGCTTGACCGTGGCAAAGCCGTCTGTGAACTTGAGGTCGGTGTGCATCTTGTCGAGCTTGTGCTGAAGGGTTTCCATGTCGCTTGTGCCAGGGACGTGGACAGAATATATCAGGCCAGCATAGTGCAGAGGGCGCTCTACCATAAGGAATCCCCACGATTATCCATGAATAGACAAGTAGTGCATATTCTACTGCGACCCGCTTAATAACCCTTTCTGCTCTGAGCCCTGGTTGGCATGGAAAAGGAATAAAAGCACAGGCGCATGTATTCCCCCATGGACATCTCGGTTCCCTCCATCATCACGGCATTCATCGCGATTTTCATAGTGATGGACCCGTTCACATCCGTGCCTGTCTTCCTGTCCCTCACCAAGAAGTTCACCCAGAAGCAGAGGCAGGACGCGGCGTGGGTGGCAGGCGCGGTTGCCGCTCTCGTGCTCTTCGGCTTCCTGTTCCTGGGCCCTGCGCTCCTTTCGGTGATGGGCATAAGGATGGAAAGCTTCGAGATAGGCGGGGGCATACTGATGCTCCTCATCTCGATATCCTTCGCGCTCGGCATAAACTATGGCAAGGCCGAGGACACCCCCCTCGAGGCCGTCATAATAGGCGTGCCCCTCCTGTCCGGGCCAGGCACCATGCTCACCACCATCCTCCTGGCAAGCACCGTAGGGCTTGCAAACACGGTGGTCGCGTCCGTGCTCTGCTGCATCGCAAGCTACCTCATCATCCTTTCCTCCTCGCACGTCTACCGCGTGATAGGCAAGAACGGGCTTGAGATACTCTCGCGCGTGGCGGGCGTGCTGCTCGCGGCATTCGCAGTGGAGTTCATAAGGAAAGGCCTTGGGATGTGAACGCTCAGGTTCCGCAAAGCATGCGCAGAATGTCCCTGATGCCCGGCGCAAAGCCCATTATTGCAACCACTGCCAGGATGAGCGCCACATCGGACTTTTCCATTTTCTCCTTCCTCAGGAAATGGACTATGACGCCTGCAAGCGCGATTTTTACAAGAAAGAACAGGAAAAAGCCAAGCGGCGTGGCTTCCCCAATGCCTGCGGAAAGCACGTGCTGCTCGAAATAATCCCTTCCTGTCTCCTTTGAGAAGACGTCTATCACCACGAAAGTCGCGGCGCCGTCAAGCGCCTGCCCGGCTATTGCAAGCTTCTCGTGGATTGAAAGCTTGATTTTTGAGGCATACCTGAGCAGAATGAAGCAAGCATACGCCCCTGCCGCTGCAATTGCCAATGCAAGCGCGAAGAACGCCCAGTGCGACATGAACGGGAGCACCAGGAGGAAAACAGGCAGCCACAAAAGGAATCCCGCATAGGCGGCAATCATCTCCCTTTTCATTGCCCCTGCAATGGCCAGCGAGAGGAGGAAAAGCGCCGCTGTGACCAGGTAGATGCCTGGCGTCACGGTGAGAAAGCCGTATTCGAATATTCTGCTTGCCGCCAGCGCTGAATAAACCTGCGAGAGCGGGCCTGCCGAAGCGGCCATTTTCGCAACCGCGCCGGCATCCGACAGGTCGGTAAGCACGCGGCAGGTGGAGCCGAACAGCACGAACGCGGCAACGGCATAGAGGAATGCCGGGCTTGAGAAGTCGTACTTTCTCGCCCTCATGAACCGCCAGATTAGGTAAAGCGCGCCAATCGCGATTGCGGCATAGGCCAGCGTGTTCACCGCGTTGTAGCCAGTCCTCTCGATTATCGGGGAAATGAAGTAGTCCTCGAGCACTCCCATGACACCAGCTTTGCAGCACAAACGTTTTATGCGTTGCCTGCGGACTCTTGCCGGTGGTGCAATGGCAGGCGCGATGCAGGCATTCTCGGAGGCATTCTCCTCCTACCGCGAGTCCCCGGTGGATTATGCGGTCTACTCCATCGTGATGGCAATCGCAAGCATGGCACTTTCCTTTTTCACCGCGCTCTGCCTTGGCATATTCGGCATAGTGTCGCTTGGCAGCGCGGCAAACGTATTTGCCTCCGACGGGGGCATGGGGGTTGCCGCAATAGGGCTCGGCGTTTCGCTGCTTGCGCTGTTCCTCGGGCTCCTGGCGGTCCTTTGGGCTTCCTCCGGCCTGAACGGGGCGTACATCTCGACGCTGGACGGTTTTGTTTCCAGGCGCAAGCAGTCGTTCGGCGAGTTTTTCCTCTGCGTGCCCAGGTTCGCCACCAGCCTCATGATAATCTCCATAATCTGCGGCGTGCTTGTGGGCGCCCCTGTGGCGCTTGCGATGGCATTCGCGCCAATGCTGGGCCAGGTTTTTTCCCTGCTTGCGCTCCTCCTCTCCCTCATATATGTCGCAGCCGCCGCCTTCCTCCTGGTGTTTGCCATGCCCGCCTGCGTGATGGACGGCAAGGCGCCCATAAGCGCCATCAAGGCGTCCGCAGCCGCGTGCCTCCGCAACCCGCTGCAGGTGCTTCTCTACTTCGCCATCGCTTTCGCGCTTGCCATCCCTGCGCTTGTGCCCATCCTCAACATGCTCTATGTCCCGCTCTTTTACATGCCCATTGCGGTGTCGGCGCTTGTGCGCCTCTACCGCACGGCGCGCTAGCGGGTGTGCGGGTTTAAATCCTTTTTCTCCAAATTTCCCTCAGTGGGCCCGTAGCTCAGCTGGTTAGAGCGGCATCTGTCGAGTCGCGCAAGCGGCTCTTCCGACGCACGTCTTATATGACACGCTCTCGCAAAAATGTCGTGCCTGGCACGGCATGTCGCCAGTTCCTCCGGAACAGACGATTGTGTCTTGGAAAGCTGTAGGTCACGAGTTCGAATCTCGTCGGGCCCACTCACTCTTGCCTGCCGGCCCCCACACTCGTTTTTATTAATCTCCGGTGCAAACCCCCTACATGGCGCAGCAGGCAGGCATCCGCGAAATAGTCTACGAGAGGATAGGCATACTGCTTCCGCTTGCCGAAAAGGCGCTCCGCGCAGGCGATGGGAAGCACGCCAAGCGCTACGTTTACCTCGCGCGCAAGCTCTCCACGCGCTACAACTGCAGGCTGAAAAAGGGGGAAAGGATGCGCTTCTGCAAGCACTGCGGCATGCCGCGCGTGCACGGCATCAACACGAGCGTGCGCCTGAGGAAGCGCACGCGCACGGCGGAGTACGCCTGCTCGTGCGGGAAGATAACAGGGTTTAAATACTGAATGTGTTAGAATAAGGTCAAAAGAGGCAGCCATATGTTTTTGTTCCAGGAAGCAGCCTTGAGCGGCAATGGGCGGGGAAGTCCCCCCCTCCTTATCAGCAAACTCAACTCGGTATTCACAACCCCGGGCGCCACCATCGGGGTAATCGACATCCAGGGCAAATCCCAGCCATGGACATTTGGCAAGCTGGCCGATCATGTGCATGCCGAACTCGAGCAGCTCAAGGGCGCGAACATCTACTCTGCACTTAAGGAAAAATTCGGAGAAAAAGACGAACAAATCATTGCCGGCATCCGGGTAGCTGCCCCCTGGTTCGACATGAAGGCTCTTGAAGAGCTGAAAGATGGCGGCAGCCGGGAATTCAACCTTATTCTCGGGCAACTGGCCAGCAGCTCAGATTTCTCGGAAGCAATGAGCAAGGCATCAGTCATATCCTCCAACTCCCATAGCGATGGAAAATACCTGAACGACGTGGGCCTGCAGGTTGCCCTTGTTGACATCAAAGTCTCCGCTCTTTTAAGCGCCTACATGCTTTCGTCCGCAGACCAGGCGTCGAAAGCCAGGGGCATGTCCATGACGGCATTCGGGAGCGTCAGTTCATTGAATTTCGAGCTGGGCGGCAGCGACCTGTCCGCGCACATGTGCATGAATTTTGCAGCCTCCGTCTTCTCAGGGATGTGCATGCCGTTCAGCCTGACCAGCGATGCATATGCGGACGAATCGCCCGGGGCGCAGCCGCTTATCGGGAAAGGAAGCGGAAGCGCAGAAACGCAGGCAACCGTTCTTTTTGGCAAGGGCTTCGTGGGCAGCGTCAAGGGGATGATTGCGGAAAGCGTAAGGCGGTTCCTGGATGCCAAGCCGGCAGGCGCAGGCGCCGGCGACCCCCTGGCGTCATTCATCATCGACAGGCTCCAGATGCAATGGTCCATAGACGCAATGAAAGGCACATCGGAGTTTGTTTCAGGCATCTCGGAGAAAGAAAGGCGGAAAAGGCAGGAGCAGGACGGCAACCTGGGCGGCTTTGCCTGAGCCGCGCCATACGGCAGAGCCATTGGCAGGCCGGCTCAGCGCCTTCCAAGCCCCGCGGCCTGTCATAATATGGTTTTATATACCCATCCCGCCGTATAAGACGGCGTTTCCGGAGCAAAAGGGGCCATGTTTCGCCTTCTGATGGGCTTTCCGGGAAAACAGTTGCCGCCAGCGCGCGGCGGAAACATGGAAATTTCAATGTTCCTAGATGGGGTGTTCGAATGGTGACGGTTTACGACGTGGTTCCGAACAAGCTGGTCTCAAAGGCGGCTGCAAAGCTCGAGGGCATGGGCATTCCGGCCCCGCCGTGGGTGGGCACTGTGAAGTCCGGCCCGCACAGGCAGAGGCTGCCCCAGCAGAAGAACTTCTGGTACATAAGGCTCGCCGCCATCCTGCGGAACGCATATGTCAACGGCAAGGTCGGCACGAGCAGCCTGCGCACGCACTTCGGCGGCAAGAAGATCCGCGGGGTGAAGCCTGAGGAGAAGAGGAGGGCGGGCGGCGCGATCATAAGGAAGGGCATGCAGGCGCTGGAAAAGGCAGGCCTCATGACAAAGAGGAAGACCGGCAGGGAAATCTCCGCTGCCGGCAGGAAGCTACTGGACGCGGCGGCAAAGGAGGCTGCCTGAGGCGGTGCATTTGCCAGACGAAGGGGAGAACGAGCAGGCGCGAGAGCTCTACCAGAAGAGGATGCAGGCGCTCCAGCTTGAGATGCAAAAAAAGGAGCTCCTGAGGAATATGCTCTCCCCCGAGGCGTATGAAAGGATGGCCAATGTGCGCATGTCGAGCCCGGAGCTTTATGACAAGGTGGTAAGCTCGCTTGCCTACCTTGCGCAATCCGGGAAGAAAATGGGGAAGATAAGCGACGAGCAGATATATTCGCTTCTCGCAAAGATGACGGAAAAGCGGGAAACGACCATCGAGTTTAGGTCAAAATGAGCTTGTGAAGTGGTATGTATGTATCATCCTGGAAAAGTGGTGGCGGTGCTTTCCGCAGGCGACAAGTCGATTTCCTCTGCGGACTCGTCCGTGCAGGCGACGCTCCGCATGTGGGACGAGAACGTGCTCACAATGCTGGTCTCGCCAAAGATTGCCAAGAAGGTGCGCGAGGGCGACATAGTGCTTTGCGACTACCGCCCGGAAAGCGGCATGTCCGTGCCCGTGCCGAGGAACCTTGTGGTGAAGATACTGAGGGGCAGGCAGGCCGAGAAGATGTGGCAGGAGTACAAGGAAGTGCACGAAAAGAGGAGCAAGCGCGAGAGCAAGGAGAAGTTCGCGCAGCAAAGCTACATAGGATGATTTTCAAAAGGTGGATTTATGAGCAAGAAAACTGCAAGGTCGAAATCAACGCTTGGCAAGATGATAAAGAGGAACAGGCGCATCCCGCTTTTCGTGATTGCGAAGACGAACAGGCAAGTCACGCAGAACCGCGAGGTCCGCGCGTGGCGCAGCCACAAGCTTAAGATGCGCTCGCAGAAGCGCCACAGGCTAAACTAAGGTGAATTTGATGGCAAACCTTGAAAGGATATACACGATACCGCTTCGCGATGCATTCGAGCACGTGAGGAACAAGCGCGGCAAGCGCGCAGTCCGCATGGTGCAGGATTTCGCGCTGCGCCACATGAAAGCGGAGGATGTCCGCGTCTCGGAAGGCGTGAACAGCCTCATCCTCCGCGACGGGATAGAGAAGCCCCCGCGAAGGATAAAGGTGCGCATGGTGAAGGGCGACGACTCGCTCGTGCGCGTGTGGCTCATCGGAGAGGAGGAGAAGATAAAGGAAACCTCCGACAAAAAGAAGAAAGAGCAGGAGGACAAGAAGAAGAACGAGGAGGCGGCTAAGAAGGCCGCGGACTCGAAGAAGGACGAGGCTAAAAAAGCGGCCGACGCCAAAAAAACAGAGGCTGCAAAGCCCGCTGCCCAGCCAGCCGCGAAAACGGCTGCCCCTGCGCCAACGGCTGCCAAGCCCTAGCTTCTTTTTCCCCAGTTTTTTATTTCTCATCCTTCACTTTCATCCGGTGCTTCCATGGAATTTTCGAAAACCAGCAACTTCGGCAACCCGCACATCGGGCTTTTTGCGCGCGCGTCCGACAGGCTCATCGCGGTCGACGTCACAGCCGCCCCCAAGATGCTCTCCGCGCTCGGATCCTTCGGCCTGCCCCTTGTGGCAGCCTCGTTCGGGGCAAGCGGGCTGGTGGGCATCTACCTCTCCTTCAACTCCAATGGCGCAATCATCCCGTCGTTCTGCGAAAAGGCGGAAATCGCGCTTTTGCGCTCGCACGGGCTCAACATATTCTCCCTCCCGGGCAGGTTCTGCGCGGCGGGCAACAACGTGGCTGCAAACGACTTCGGCGCGGTCATAAACCCGGAAATCCCGAATGAGATGGCAAGGAAAATATCGGACTGCCTGGGCGTGGAGGCTGTGAGGAAAAAAGTGGCGGGCTACGCCACGGCGGGGAGCGCGGTGCTTGCCACGAACAAGGGGTTCCTGGCGCACAACCGGTGCTCCGAGGAAGAGTTAAAAGAGCTTCAGTCAATACTCCGTGTGCAGGGCGCCAACGGCACCCTGAACACAGGCGTGGCGTTCCCCTCGCTCGGGGCGGTTGCAAACTCAAAGGGCGCGCTTTTCGGCGAGGCCTGCACCGGCTTTGAGATGGGCCGGGCGGCGCAGGCGCTTGACCTGGTATGATGATGGTGATGCAATGGCAAAGTTTTTGGTGACAGGGACGACGAGCACGGGCGGCGCGGCAAGGCCTTTCGAGAAGCAGGTCGAGGCGGATTCCGAGAAGCTTGCAAAGGAGAAGGTATACTCCCTTTTCGGCAGCAACGCAGGCATTAAAAGGCAAGCCGTCAAGATAGTCTCCGTGGACAAGGTATAATGCCCGGGATGCTTTGCGGGGCGATTTGCGGGGTGTGGCTTATGGCGAACGAAGAGGAGCTTGGCAAGATAGAGGCGGAGCTTCAGATGCAGCAGGCAAGGGGCGAGGCTATCCGCCAGCAGATACAGGGCATGCAGAACTCCTCGCTTGAGATAGCCACCGCAATCGAGGCGCTGCAGAACGTCAGGAAGGTGAAGGGCGACACGCTGGTGCCCATCGGCGCAGGGGTGTTCTTCTCATGCCCCAAGCCCGACTTCGACCGCGTGGTCATGAACATAGGCGCAGGCGTCATGGTCCAGAAGAAGCCCGACGAGGCGCTTGGCGCCCTGATGGAGCGGCAGAAGAAGATCGCCGATGCCATGAAATCCGCGCAGGAGGACATGTCCCAGGTGATAAGCGCGATAGACGGGCTCACCCGCCGCGCAAGCGCCATGGGCGCAGAGGAGGAACGCAATGTTCGGCCTGCTAAAGAACAAGCTCGCTAGTTTTATCAAAGGGCTCTCGGGCAAGGAGGAAAGCAAGGAAGCCCCAGCGCAGCCTTTGCAGCCTGAAGCGCCAAGGCAGGAGGAAAAGCCGCGCGAGGCTGAAAAGGCAATCGAAGGGAAAAAGCCAGCGCCAATGCAGGAAACCAGACAACACGAGGGCAAAAAGAAGGCGCCCGCCCCTTCCGAAGAAAAAAAGATTGAGCCGGCGCAGGGGGCAAAGCCGGCAGAGGCGGAAGAAGAGCCCTCGCCCGCCAGGAGGCCCGGGCAAGCCCCTGAGCCGAAAAAGGAGGAAAAGAAATCAATCATCGAAGCCATTTTCCACAGGAAAGAGCAGCCCAAGCCCCCCGAAGCAAAGGCGGCGCAGCCTGCACAGGCGCAGCCCAGGGAAGCTGCCGAGGCTCCAAGGCAGCCTGCCTTGCAGCCCAAGCCTCCCGAAGCCGAGCCGGAAAAGCCGCTCCGCGGGCAGCCAAGGCCATCGCACGCGCAGGCGCAGCCCGGGGAAAAGCAGGCTCCGCCCTCACCGCAGCCCAAGCCATCCGATGCCCATGCCCAGAAGCAGGCGGATTACGACCTGTCCCGCCTCGAGCGCAAGGCCTCGTCTGAGAAAAGGGAAACCGCCCCGCGGATAGGGATAGGCACAGCCCTGAAGTCGATTTTCTCAAGCGAGATAACCATAGGCGAATCCGAAGTGGCCGACCTCCTGTCCGAGCTTGAGCTTTCCCTTCTTGAGGCCGACGTGGCATACGATGTCTCGCTTGACGTGTCATCCCAGCTCCGCAACAGGCTGGTTGGAATGAAGGTGCCAAAGGGCAAGGTGGAGGAGAAGACCCGCGAGGCCATAAAGGACGTGCTTGCCTCGGTGATGAAAAGCGAGAGGAAATTCGACCTGGTTTCCCGCGTGCGCTCGCTTGAAAAGCCGGCCAAGATACTTTTCGTGGGCCCGAACGGCGCTGGAAAGACCACCACTATGGCGAAAATCGCGCGCATGCTCCTTGACAACGGGCTCACCGCCGTCTTCTCGGCATCCGACACATTCCGCGCGGCTGCAATAGAGCAGACCGAGGTGCACGCCGGCAGGCTCGGCGTGAAGGTGGTGAAAAGCAGGTACGGCGCCGACCCCGCATCCGTGGCATTTGACGCGGTGAATTTTGCGCGCACGCACGGCATCGACGTGGTCCTCATAGACTCCGCAGGCAGGCAGGACACCAATGCCAACCTGCTGGACGAGCTTCGGAAAATAAGCAGGGTGGCAAAGCCGGACATAAAGATCTACATCGGGGAATCCATAGGCGGCAACGCCCTGATAGACCAGGTGCGCGCGTTCGACGCGGCAATAGGCATGGACGGCGCAATCCTGACCAAGATAGACTGCGACGCCAAGGGCGGCACTGCGCTCTCGCTCACCAAGTCAACAGGCATCCCCGTGCTTTACCTTGGCGTGGGGCAGGCCTACTCCGACCTGGTGGCGTTCGACCCTGACAAGATAGCGCAGGAGATAATGAGCTGAGCAAAGCATCCGCAACTGTTTTTATTGCAGTGGAATCCGCCAGCGCCCATTCCGCTGCCAAAAAAGCCGTCTGAGGCTTTTTTATTCCTGACGCGCGTATATTGCCCATGCCTTCCTCCCTCCAGGCTTTTGAGCAGGCTGATTCCCCTTTTTCCCTGGCAGCAAGGCCGGGCAAAAGCGCCCTTCCCCTGCTGTCCCTCCTCACCTTCTCGCCGGCCGGCAATCCGCTCCTCGGGCTTTCCCCAGCGCAGCGCAACCTTTTCTTCGACTATCTCCTCATGTCGCTCCACAACCAGAGAAAAGAGCACTCCGAGCGGGTGGCCGCCATCAACAAGAAAATCGCCCTCCCTGCTTCCCTTTCAGCGGCTGCAATCGGCGCCAGGCTCTCGCAGGAGCGGCAAGCGCGGCAGGGGCAGCGCGCGCAGATGCTGCTTGATGCGCAGCAGCTGCACGCAGCGAGGCTGGAGCGGATGCGGAAAGGGATGAAAAAAGAGGAGGAGGGAAAAATCCTGCAGGCTGAAAAAGCCGCGGCAGGGGCGGCAAGCTTGGAAAAAGGCGTCGAGGCAGGCGCCGGAAACGGGCAGCCTTGGGCAGGCGGCGGCAATGGGGCGGCTGGCCTGGCAGGCTGGAAGGTAAGCTCGCTTTCCAGGAAGCAGGAAGGGGAAAAAAAGGGCGGTGAGGAAGGGGGCATAGGGCCCGCGTTCCACCCCGCCCTTGGGCAAAAGCGCGCAAAAGCAGTTGACATCGACCATCTGTTCCTCTCTGCGTTCGGGCAGAAGACAGGCGGGGTGTCAGGCGCAATGGGCCAGCTAGTGCCTGTCATTGACGATTATGCGCGCGGGAACGCGGAAAAGGAGAAAAGGGTGGTGGAGGGGCTGCACGAGCACATGCGGCAGCAGGGCTACCAGGCGGACGACATGATGTCCTCCCTCCTCATGGTGATTGAGGATGACGCCTGGGCAGGCGAGGAAGGCGGGCTGGGCTCTGCAAAGCACCACGGAGGCACCACTAGGATAGCCTCCCTCATACCTCGGAAGCTCCGCAGCACAGCGCAGGATTCCGCAGTGGTGCGGCTGGCGTCGGTGCGCGAAATGCTGCGCTACTATTTCAGGCTGCACCCTCAGGACTACCGCGTGGCGCTAGCGGCTGCGCTGGGCATCACTGCAGACCAGGAGGACGACCCTGCCTTCCTCCAGGAAAGGCTTGCCTTTGAGATTGCAAGCATAGGCAGCTTTGCCCTTGCGCAGAAAATCCTTGCCGAGCTTAAGAAAAAGAGGAAAATGGACACCTACGAGTGCCTCATGCGGCTCGGCTACAGGTACGACAGAAAAAGGAAGCGCCTCATCATAGGCAAGCGGACGTGCGGAAAGCCGGCTGAGGCGCGCGGGATAATCGGGCTTCTTCTGGCGTCTGCAAGGAAAGAATAGCTCCCAATGGCAATGCGGCTGGCCTGTTCAGATGGATATCTCGCACGCGCACACAGGCTGCTCAAGCCCGAATTCCGACAGCACGTCCGGCGCTATCTCCCCGAAATAGCCAGCCTTTCTCCCGTCAATGTAAAGCGCCGCGCACCTGCCGGGCAAGAAAGCGCCAAAATCCTCGGCTTTCGCTTCCGCGCCCCTTCCGGTGCTTTCCGCAAGCGCCATCACTATGCCTTTAATCTCTGAAAAGTTCGCCTTGGAGTGCATGGAGGCGAACGAGAGCGACTGAGACAGCATAGGCGCCGCCACCGGGCCGAGCTCGTAAAGCCTTATCGGCAGCTTCTCGTTTTTGCTGTCTGCCAGGGCAGAAAGCAAATTCGGCAATATTGAAGCCCTGAAGTGCGTGAATTCATCCGTGAGAGGATTTTCAATCCCCATCCTCTCCCCCTGGGCGGCGCGCGCTTTTTTCTCAAGCGCTGCATTTGAAAGCGTCCAGGTGATGGCCTCGTCAAATCCCAGGCCCACCAGGAGCTCATGGTAGGGGGATTGCTGCCTTTGCATGCCCACTGTCTGCACCGAGGGGAGGCTTGGCTCGAAGTTGTTGAAGCCATAGGCAATTGCCACGTCCTCAATGAGGTCGACCTCGTTCATCGCATCCGCCCTGTAGCCTGCGGAATAGGCAAATTCCCCCTCCACCCTGTAGCCCATCTTTGCCAAAAGCGCACCTACCTGCCCGGGCGTAAAAGGCACGCCCAAGAGCCTTTCGCTTTCCTTGACGGGAAGCGGCCATTTTTTCTCGGCAAGCACAGGATAGGGCGCCCCGTTGAGCGTTATCCTCTCCACAACGCCCCCTCTCCCAGCAAGCGCGGATGCCACTATGTTCACAGCCTGCCTCACGGCTTCCTCCGAGGTGCCAGTGCAGTCTATGAAAACGTTTCTCGTATCGGGCGTGAGTTTTGTAAGCTCGCCGTTGATGATGGGCGGGAAGGAAAGTATGCCGTGCCTGCTGTCCTCTATCATTGGGCACAAATCCGCAACCAAATGCTCGTATGCCATCCCCTTTGGGTGGCGGCGCAATATCTCAAGCGGCGTCATGCTCTCGGAGCTTTCCAGCGGGACAAAGCGCACATCCTCCCTGCCGCAGGCAAAATAGCGGAAAGGCGGATGGACAGTGTCAAGGTTATGTATGCCTATTGCGACTTTCCTCCTTTTCCTGCCCAGCGTCTCGTGGAGCTTTTCCTGCAGCTGCATTATGGAGCGCACCGCCCCGTCCGTGAACGTTATGCCTTTCACCACCGCGCCGCCAAAATAAGGGCGGACTGCGGCGACTGACGCATCCACTGCCATCTCCACGCCAGAGTCGCCCACGGGGTAAATGACGGGCTCGCCTTTCAAGTAGCACCGAAGCGCGCGCGCAAGCCCTTCCACGCAAAGCGCGTCAGGCCGGTTGGGCGTTACCTCTACGTTGAGCTCGCCGCTCTCCATCTTTTCCGTAGGGAAGCCTAGCATTGTCAAGGTGTCGATTGCCTCCTCCTCACCTATCGGAACAAGCTCATTCAAGTCTGAAAGAGTGATTTGCAGCTGTGCCATGCCCCAATTCGGAAGGAGAAGTTAAAAAAACAAGACGGAAGGGAAAGGGCGCATCAAGCGCGTATCGGCTTTGCAAGAGTGTAAACATCCATCAATATGCCGTTGTAGCCGAGCGTGCCGTAAACATACTTCCCATGCAAAACTATTTCAAACCCGACAATGCCAAGGAAGTCCTCAATGCACCGCCTGCCCGTGAAGAACATCTGCTTCCCAGCATTTTTGCAAATGTCTTCACGCTTTGTATAATCCATCACGAGCAGCTCAAATTTCTTCCCTTTTACCTCAAGCGTCATCTTCTCATCGATTGTTCCGCGTTGCTTGCAGGCTTCAAAGTATGGCCTGTTCTCCTCTCTGCTGGCATCCGTGAAGTTAATTACCGCCAGCCCGCCTGGACGGATTGAGCGGAAAGCATAATTACCCATTTTGTCAGGGCAGTAAATCATCGCATTCACGCCAATTGCGCCTTCAAATGCTTCAGTCGGTGGGCGTTTCCTTGAAACATCGACAATGGCAAATTCCATGCCGGGAAATCTTTTCCTATCATCCTCTATCATGTCCTTTGACATATCAATGCCCGTAATCCTGAGCCGGGCGTCATCCTTGAAAAATTCCAGCTCATGCCCATAGCCGCACGCAATCGACAAAACCCGCAACGGAGCCCCGAATTTTTGCCCAAGTTTGTCTATCAGCGGCCTGTGGAACTTATTGAAATATTCAATGTCATGTGACGGAGTGCCCGCTCTATTCCTGTACTGACTTTGGTCAAAAGCCCCAAAATTAGGTTTTATCCCTTTCATGGCGGCACCTAGTAAATCTCGTCCACAATGTGCTTCTTGCCCGCAATCACCACAGAGGGCTTTTCGTTCGCATAAAAAACCTGCCCGGCCACCTTCACGAACGGGATGAAGGCTTCGCTGACCATGTATGTCCTGCCCGCGCGCATCTGCAGCGCGAGCGCCTTTTCCTTCCATGCAGGGTCTAGCTGCTCCATATTACCACTATCTGCCATTATATGCCAAAGGGTATTTAAAGATAGTGGTTAAAAGAGGTTAAATGGGAGGGGCAGGGAAGGCGCGCGCTGAAGGGCAAAAAGAAAGCTAAGAAAAATAAAAAATAAAGAAAAAAGAAGGCTTAGACAACCTTCTCTGCAACCGCGCTCGACGCCTTCACCGCGGTTATGCGGATCTTGCAGTTCTCGCCGACCGCGGTCCCGGGCACGAATATCACGAAACCTTCCTTCTTCGCAATGCCGTCGCCCTTTGCAGCCACCGCTTCGATGGTCACGTCAACTTCGTCTCCGACCTTGACCGGCTTTGGCATGTCGTTTCCGTATCCTCCTCTTCCAAATCCCATTCATCTCAACTCCGTTCTTTGCTTTGTGGGGCATATGCACGCATCAGCCAGAAGTTTTCAGACCTTGCAGCCAGAACCTTCAAGTAGAGCATGCCTCCCTCTGAGGAAGGTTATATCTGACTAGTTTATAAACAATGCGCCAGCGCACAGTTTTAAATAACCGGGCTCGCCAATTCCCGCATGGCAACCTATTCCTCGTCCGGCGTGGACATCAGAAAAGTGAAGGGCATACACGGCGCGATAAACGACGCTCTCTTTTCCTCCCTTCCAGACTACGTGCTGCCCATAAAGGGGCATTATGCCGCGCTTTTCAAGTCAGGCGGGCAGACTCTTGCCATACACTGCGACGGCGTGGGCAGCAAGGTGCTGGTGGCAGGCGAGCTTGGCAAATTCGACACCGTGGGCATTGACGCGGTTGCCATGAACGTGAACGACATAATCTGCCTGGGCGCCCGGCCGCTTGTGCTTGTGGACTACCTGGCTCTTGGGCGCGAGGATGCGGAGCTTGTGGCAGATCTCATGAAAGGCCTGCAGGAAGGCGCAAGGCAGGCAGGCTGCGCCATCGTGGGCGGCGAGACTGCCATACTGCCTGACATGATAACCGGGGGCGACAAGCCCTTTGACCTTGCCGCCACCTGCGTGGGCGTGGTGGAGGGCGAGCCGCTCACCGGGGCTGCGATGAAGCCGGGCGACATCCTGATGGGGCTTGAAAGCTCGGGCATACACTCCAACGGCTACACGCTGGCGCGCAAAATGCTCGACACGAGGAAATGGGGCAAGCAGATGCTCGAGCCCACGCGCATCTATGTCAAGCCCGTGCTTGAGATGATTGCTGCCTGCGAAGTGCACGGCCTTGCGCACATCACGGGCGGCGCGTTTTCCAAGCTCTCTCGCATAGGCGCATATGCGCACGTGGGCTTCATGCTTGACAACATGCCGCAAATGGCAGGCGTGATGGCTGAGCTTGCGAAAAAGGTTGGCTCGGACTACGAGATGCACAGGACGTTCAACTGCGGGGTCGGGATGTGCATAGCCTGCCCTGCCACTGAGGAGGACAAGATAATCGGGATTGCAAAGAAGCACGGAATCCGTGCGCAGAGGGTGGGCGTGGTGACGCCAGGCTCGGACGTCGTGCTCAAGAAGGGCAATTCCAGGATTTCGCTTCTCTGACAAGTTAGAAAAAGAAAGACGCTCCCAACGCAGTCGTGCCTGCACGACTTGTTGTGAGCTGCATTGGAAAAAAGAAGGGACGCTCCCAACGGGATTTGAACCCGTGTTACAGGCTTTCTTCAAGCTATTGCAAGATAGCCGCTGAAAGGCCCGCGTCCTTACCGGGCTAGACTATGGGAGCCCGGTTTCATTTGTCCTCAAAGGGGTTAAAAAGCTAAAGCCCGGGCTTGTCCTTTGTTGGCGCGCAACCTGACACCGCGGCGAGAAGGAGCTCTAGCATGGCGGGCGCGCCGCCCCTGCCCCCATGCGCAACGCTTCCGCTGGCATTTTTCTCGTTTTCCATGGAATCACCTGCCTTAAACAGGAGCGGGCGGAGGCTCGTCTCCGCCGGCTTGGGGCTGCGGCGCCTGGGGCATGCCTGTGCCGTCGCCAGGCGGAGGCGGCGGGATGTCTGGCGGCGGGCTTGGCGTGCCGTTTCCGCCTGGCCCTGGCGCAGGCGGCGCGCCTGGGGCGGCGCAGCCGAAGGAATAAAACAAAAGGGCAGCCACTGCGAGAATGGCTGCCAATGTTGCAAGCCTCATGCACTGCCCCCTTAGTCCGCAGGCGCGGCAGGCGGCATGTCGCCCCTGTCATTAAGCGTGCATGCCGCATCGACCTTTATCCAGTATCCCTTGCCAGGCTCAAGCTTGGAGCTGTAGGTGTACTGGCCAAGGGAGGGGGAATAGTTCCACAGCCCTGACGCCACCTTGCAGTCTCCTGATACCTCGCTCAGGGTTGCCTCGCTTGCAGGCGCGCCTATCAGGTTCCAGCCTGCCTTTAGGGGCGAGCTCCACGATGCCGCATATGGCGCAGCAAGCTCGTATGTGCATGCCGAGCTTGCCTTCATCCAGAAGCCTACAATTCCCTTGCCGAACGTGGTCGCGGCGCTGTACTGCCCAAGCACCGGGTTGTAGTACCATGCGCTTGTTATGCCGCACTTTGCCTGTATGTCCGAAAGCTGGATGTCATATTCCGTCGGCACTGACACCATGTTCCAGCCGCGCTCGAACTTGAGCACTATGCTCTCGTTAGGCGGGCTTGGTATGCCTCCGTTCCCCTGCTTCACAAGCACCTTCGTGGAGTCGGATGCCGCCAGCCTGTAGCTGCTGCCCTCCTTCACGTATACTGCAATCTTCGCAAAGTTGGTGCCAAGGTGGTCTGCTGTGAAGTACGCCGACACTTCCTGGCTTTCTCCCGGAGCAAGCGTTATCTGCTCCACGCGCACCTGCCCGGAGTTTGCGCCGACTTCTGAGCTTGCGCCGCTGCTTTGCGCCGCGGAGGCTGATGGCGACGGGGCGTATTTCTTCGCTATGCTGTTCCCGTTGTCAAGCGAGAGCACCACGATGTACGCTACCTCCTGGTCGTTCGTGGCATCTGTGCCGCGGCTTACCTTGCCGACCACGTGCACTGTCTCATACTGGTAAAGCTCGGTCGGGATTGCGCCCACCGAGGCAGTCACGTCGCTTCCAGAAGTTCCGCCGGTCACCCTCACCACATATGTCGAGTGCACGGATGCGCCGTCGGCATCCTCAACGGTGAACCTGATGGCATAGGTGCCTGCCTGCGAGTAGGTGTGCTGGAAGGTCGCAGTGGAGCTTGCCTCGCGCTGCCCTTCTGCCGTGGATGGGGTGTCCCCCCAGTTCACGCCGTAGACAAGATATGTTCCGTCAGGGTCGTGCGCAGCCACCTTCCAGGTGCCAACGCTTCCGGCATTTATCGATGTTGGGCCGTCAACGTCCTCAATGACGGGCGGCTTGTTTGAAGTTGTGAATTCCACCACCTTCACAGTCATGCTGGACTGCGTGCTTGCGCCGGCGCTGTCCGTAACCGTGAATGTTATCGTGTATGTGCCTGGCTGAGAGTAGGTGTGCTGGAAGGTTGCAGTGGAGCCTGTGCTGCGCTCCGTTGCCTCCATTGTCGCTCCAGCTTCTCCCCAATTCACGCTGTATGTAAGGTAGGTGCCGTCAGGGTCGTACGCCTTGATCGCCCAGGTTCCTGCCTGGTTCACAATGACGGATGCCGGGCCGGAGTTGGCAGATATCACCGGCGGCTGGTTGGCAGTCGCCGTAATTTGGAAGCTCTTTGCCTTTTCATTGTTTGCGCTGGAAAGGTCGCTTCCGGACGGCGTGACAACTATCTTCATGACGTGCGAGCCAGCCGCAATTTCCCCGCGCTGGAGCACATTGGCATGGCTTGCCCCTGGCGCGATTCCGGAAATGGCGGTCTGAACGGCCACTTCCGTTCCGTCAAGGATGTAGGCAAGGGCATATCCCTGCGAGGCGGCGGTTCCCACGTTTTTCACGGTGGCATCGAACTTTGTCACCCCGTTGCTGTCAGTGGAAATCGCCAGTGCGTATGCGGCGAGGTCTGGCTGCGTGCCCAGTGCAACTGCGGTGGTGACGCTTGCCTGCGTGCTTGCGCCACCAGTGTCAGTCACTGTAAATGTAATTATGTAGGCGCCTGCCTGCGCATAGGTGTGCTGGAAGGTTGCGGTGGAGCCCGACTCACGCTGCCCCGCCTGCGACTGCTCCAGCCCATCGCCCCAGTTTATGGAGTAGGCAAGATATGCCCCGTCAGGGTCGTTTGCAGTGACCGACCACGTGCCTGCCTGCCCGATGTTAAGCGTTGTCGGGCCTCCCACGCCCGTTACAATCGGCGGCAGGTTTTCCCCGTCGGCAAAAAGTGCCGTTGGCATTGCCAAAAGCACAAACGCGAGAATCGACCAAACTTGCTTCCATTCCATCTTGCTCACCTTCCACATTTTTTTCTTTTTTTTGCCAGCGCACGCGCACTGGCACAAGCAGTGCTGCGCCGGTTTTTGTATATAAAGGATTTGCGAGGCGCGCCCGGGACCCATATATAAAGCTTTCGCGGTCCGAAGCATTTTTCACGGCGTAGCGGTCACTCAAACAACCCTTTGTTTATTTCCGCAACCAAATTCCTGCCAAAAGGCGTTAACTTGGCAATGTTTTTCCGCTCAAGCGCGCGCAGGTTGCGAAGCAAGGAGGTTTTGGGGATGAGCAGCTTGTGCTGCATGGTGGAGCGCTTCGCCCTGCCGCCGGATGACAGGAGGAAGCGCGCGATTTCAGCTTCCCTCTCCGAAAGCGTGGAAAGCACTGCCCGCGCCTTTTCGTTGTTCACATCGAACATGGGCTTTTCCGCAGGGCGCACCGCCGCCTTCCCCTTCCGCACCGCCTTTTTCTTCACCGGCGCTTTTTGCACCCCGCTTTTCGCTTCCGCGCCCTCTGGCAGCTTTGCCTTCCTGCCATGCAAGAGCGCGCGGTAGGCAATGAACGCCAGCACTGCAACTGCCGCAAGAACAAGCGCCATGTCCGGCAGGGAGAATGCCTTTTGCGACAGCTCCACCTTGAGGGCGGAAAGCTTCCCCTGCTCCACCGCGACCTGCTTGGAGCCTGCCGAGGCTTGCGTGGATGCAGACACCACGCAGGTGCCTGCAGGAAGCGCGCGGAACAGGTAATTGCCTGCCTCGCCTGCGCTGGCGTCCTCGCCGTTTATCGCCTCATAGTCAAACCAGTCGGATGCGCACGAAGCATGCACTTCAGCGCCTGGCACAGGCTTTCCTCCTTCCACCGCCTCCACAGCCACGCTTCCTGCAGGGTAGAAAACAATGGTAAGGTTCTGCATGCCAGGCACAACGAGCTGGGAAGTCGCGGCAAAATCCGCGCCGCCTGTTGTGATGTTGTCAAGCAGGCAGGCAAGATGGTAGTTCCCCTTGCCAAGCGTGAGAAGCACTGTTCCTGCCCTGTCTGTGATTAGCCTGTAGGTGGTGGTGCCGCTTGCCGATGTTGCGCTTATCACAAGGGGCATGCCTGTTGCAGGCGTGCCGTCCACTGTCACCGCTTTCACCGCCACCAAGCCTTCAACCTGCGGCACCGAGGGCGGCGAGGATGGCTCTGACTCGTTTTGGGCAAAAGAAAGCGCTGGGGAAAGCAATAGCAGGAAAGATAGGAAAAAAGGGAAAGCGCGCATGCTTCCACATTGCGCGAGCGCAGTTTAAAAAACGTGGGGGCTTTGTCTGCCTACTTCGCAGCGTCTTCCTTCACGATGTACTTGACCGCAAGGAAGATGACAATCGCGATTATCACGAAGTCAATGAGCGCGCCCGCAAAGTCGCCTATGAGCAGGCTCTTGGGCGCATCAGCCGTGCCGCCTATCTGGATGGCAAACAGCCTCCAGTCCCCTGCAGGGAGCATAAGCGAAACAACCGGCATCACGATGTCGTTCACAAGCGCGCTTACAAGCTTGGATGCCGCCATGCCGATGATGAACGCAACCGCAAGCCCGATCACCTTGTGCTTGCTCAGGAAAGCCATGAACTCGTCCGCGAAACCCATATATCCACCTCTCGCTAGCGCATGCGCTGGGAATGAATAAAAAAGGAGGGGGCGGCTGTGTTATTGGCTGCTGCGCATTACTTGCCACGCGGCTGGGCGTTCATCCATTCATCTGGCTGGATGGTTCCAATTTGCCGGTATTGCATATAGTCTTCCGGGTTAAGCTTGCGGATGTGCGATTTCCCATATGTCAGAGTAAAGAAAGCTCCGACTTGTAATCCAAGTTTCTCCATGTTCGTTGTAACCTCTGCAAAGAGGCTTATTTTTCCTGCACTTGTGGAAAAGTCTGATCCTCCCCGCACGCCAATGCTGTTCATTGGCTTGTTTTCCTGTGCCAGCCTGTATCTTTCATATTGCGCTGATAGGTTTACGCTTGTCAATGGGCTTTTGTTTGAGTATGAGCGGACATAGCCAGCATTCGCCTCAAAGCCCTGCCCTGGCGCCCAGTTAAAGCCGGCATTGGCAGCATTGCCTTTCCTGTTGTCATAAATATACTGCCCCATTAAGGTTGGCGCGACTAGTATTTTTAAGTAATCCGTCATGTTCGTACTTAGCCCTGCCTGGTCAAATGGTATGCTGTTTTTTTCAGCATTATCCACTATGCTGCCTATATCTGCGCTTTTCAGAATAGATGCATTGTTATCCACTGCTTTTACTGGGGTCAAAAGCCGTTGCTGCTGATTTACATACGCATTCAGGTCGTCCTCTATTCCCCTAATATCAATGTTAGGCGTTGCAATGAAACCGACTTCCACAATTATCTGGTGGTTTTTGAAATCTGTTTTTGCGCCCAAAACCTGGGAAGCATACCCCCATCCAAAAGAGCCAAGCTCCTCCGATCCGCCTTGCACAACTGCATTCTTTCCTCCAAGCTGCACATCTCCTAGTGTCTTGGAAGTGACTCCATAGCCGGTTATCCTGCCGTACTTGGCGCCGACCAAAGTTTCAGCATATGCGGTCACGTCTGCAGCGCCAAGTGTGGTGGGCATGGTTATTGTGAATCTGCCGGTCAAGTTCCCGGTTTCAGTTTCAAGGTATCCGGTTAATGGGGTAAACTTCGGGGCATCTACCAGCGAGATATTAGTTTTGGTTCTTTCATACGCTGCGGCATAGCCAAAATCAAGATTGACTTTCTTGAAGCGGCCTTCAATCGACCCCTTGTATCCAAAGCTCGTAATGTCCTTGCTCATGAATCCCTTCGAGATTTCGCCGCACATGAAATTGAAGCCGTTGGATTCTATGTCATCGAACACTTTCTTGTCAATGCCGGAATTGAGGAATGAATAGGCTTTGACTAGCTGCTCCAAACTTTCCCCATCTCCAACTAGCTGCTTTTCTATGACTGGCTTAAGCAGCAGCGTCATGTTGGCATAGTAAGCCTTCTCTCCGCGGAAGAGCGCTATGTTGTTTATCTTGCTCTCGTTTTCGTTGAATTCTTTCGTGTCAAACATTATCATCCTGTCAGGTATGCTGTTTGCAGCCTCGTTTGCCAATATTCCTAGTGGCGTAGTTGGGTCTGCGATTCTAAGGACGTCGTTTACGCTGATGCCAAAGCTGCCCGTAATGTCCCCGTTCTTTATGCCTGGCTTTATCACTTCGTCAAAGAAAGTCTGAGGGGTGAATCTGGGATCCTTAAGGAGGGGGTCGCTGCTCTTCGTCTCAAAGCACAACTTATACGCAGCAGACAGGTCCTCCCCCCACTGTTGTATCAGCCGCTCTGTTTCCGAGCCTTCCTTTATGTTCGCCGCAATCTCGAAAAGCGGCTTGCCGTCTGTAATCATGGAAACCCTGTGCATGCCTTCGCTGTCCAGCCCATAGCCGAACGTGAGGTGTTCCAGCGTCCCTGTAAGTATACCTGGGACGCCTCCGCTTATGCTAGTGAGCGTTCCTTTTTCCTTTAGTTCTGTCAAGTCGCACGTGACATTGAACAAATAACTTCCGCTCTTCACATTTGCATACATTGTTCCAGAGGCATCCAGCGTCCCCATGGCTCCATGGATATCGCTCCATGTTTTTATCGGCGCCCATTGCCCATTGTCATTTTTCCAGTAAATATCTCCTGTTTCCCGGTCGAACTTGAGCTGCGGTATCTCCAAATTAAGATTTTCCCCATAGATGCTTATGTCCGTCGCAACCTTGTCCACTCTCCCGGGCCAGTGTAGCTTGAAGTTGCCTCCCTCAAGGTGCATATTTTCATTCGCGTCGAAAGAGTATTTCGCGTTGGCAAACCCGCCCACCCCCCCGCTCATGCCAAAGATAGCGCTTGAGGTATTGTCTGGATTCACGCTGGTGGTCAGCCATCCAAACCTCTTGCCTTCCTGGTCGTAGATATTGAAATCAATGCCATGGTTTGTGTTGTAGTCAATATTCATGGTATAATTGCCATCTTTGGCCGTCATCCCTATTACGTTCGGCTGGCCGTTCAGCCAGTTGCCGACAAATTGGTCGTAGTTCTGCAGCACCATGTCAAAGACATTCCCTTTCAGGGGTGTGGTGGTTCCATTTATGGTTATCTTCTCCAGGTCATCAAACGAGAAAAAGTTGACGATCTTGTCCAAATTCTCTTTCGGAAGCGCGCCAAATGTGGCTTTGGAAAGAGTAGTGCCTGCGTCAATAAGTGTTTTGGTGTCTGCAAAATTCCGAAACGCCGTGTTTCTCAGCCCATCTGTTGTGAGCCAGATGTTCAGCCTCATGTCTCTTGAACGTGTTTCCGTCCTGTCGCCCACATAACCAAATACTGGCAATGGGCGCGGCTCCATTTTTATTTCTGGTTTTTCCCATTCAAATGGCTTAGGCTTCAAGTAAATAGGCTTAAACGGATCCCTCTCCTTAGGTGCAACCCCGCACAGAAGTATGTACATTTCATGTCCGGGACATTGATAAGTTGTTTATAGCCAGATTTCTGCAACTCTAAAACAGCATCATTGCCCATAGTCAGAAGCGGCTGGTCAAAATACGGTGCGCTCAGCAATTCATTTCTTTTGTCATTGAAGTGCTGAAGCATTGCGGCTTGTCCCGAGGTTATCTTTCCGCTTTCCTTAAGCTTTGCGTAGAAATCTATCACAGAGTCAAGATAGTCGCTAACCTTGACATTTTCAAAGCCCCATCTTCCAGGGTCTGCCACCAGGGGATATCCGAAAAAGAACAGCTTTTCCACCATCTCGCTGTTCCATTTCTTTGGGTCAAAAGGCACCCCTCCGGTCGTCATAAAATCCTCGTTTCCCGACTGTTTATTGCAGTAAGCTATCGCATTGTCAAGCCTGGAAACGGTTATCAGAAGCCTAAGCGCTGCAAGCTCCCCGAGTTCCACCAGGGAAACTTTGTCGTCAAAAAACTCTTTTTGAGAAATGCCCTCCTTCTTTAGGTATTCATTGAGCAATGTTTCTTTGTTTCCATAGCTGTAATTCGCAAGGAAGCCCCCGAAATCAATCTTTTTGGCTTTGAGGAATTTCTTGAAGTCGTTTAGCGATTTTTCATCTCCAAACCCATTGCTCCAAACATCCATCCTGGCAATCGGCTTAAGTGCTTCTGACGGATCCTTATTCTTATCAGCGTTCTCAAAAAGCTTGACCGTTGCAGGGTTGTTCTCCATCATATAAGCTGCAATCTCATCCATCGCTTTCACTGCCTTATTGTAAAGTTCAAGCCCCTCCTTCTTTCCGCAAGCGCTGATTAGGTCTTGTTTCAGCAAGTCTTTGGAAGGCAGTGCATTGTTGAGATAACCTGGCCTCCAAGCCTCAAGGGCAGACATCACCTGCTTGAAGTCAGCGTAGCTTTGAAGCACAGGGCTCGGAGCAATTGTTAAGCCGGTTTTCTGGCCTTCAGCCTGGAATATGAACATCACTACCACCTTGGGGAGTATATGGCTCGAAGTCTTTATATATCCTTAGGTGTGTTTAGATAGAAAATAGTGTAAAAAGGTAATTCTGTCCGCATGCGCGCGAAACGGCTGCAGATGCTTAAGCAGGTCAGTTCCTTCTTCCGAAGAACTTGTGCCCGCCGCGCTTCACGCGCCGGGCAGCCTCCTATCTGCTAAAAATCAATTCCGTCTTCCGAAGAACTTGTGCCCGCCGCGCGAATCGTATTCCTTTGCCTCGCGCGGTGCGCCCTCGTCCCGGCCTCGCCCGCCGCGGGAATCGCGCGAGCGGAAACCGCCTTCGCGCCGTCCGCCGCTTCCGCGGTCTCGCGAGCCAAAGCCGCCCCTCTCGCCGCCCTCGCGCCTTCCAGGGCCCCCGTGCCCGCCTTCGCGCGAGTGCCCGCCAAACCTGCCGCGCGGAGCGCCGCTTCCATGCGCGCCCCTGCCTTCGCCCTCGTGCGAGGAAAAGTGCACGCGCCTGGGCAAAAGCTCGGGCTTTACTTCCACCTTGAGCTGCTCAATCTTGCTGTCAGTCACCTTCTCAATGATGGATATCATGCTTGTCTGGTCGAAAAAGACAAATGAAATGGCCTCGCCGTCCTTGCCCATCCTCCCAGTCCTTCCAATCCTGTGCACATACGTCATGGGGTCGTCCGTGGTGTCGTAGTTTATCACATGCGTCACATCAGTCACGTCAAGCCCGCGGCTTGCAAGGTCGGTTGCGACAAGGATGTTGATGTGGCTTTCCCTAAACGCCTTCATGGACCTGTCGCGCTGGTTCTGGCTCATGTCGCCATGAAGCGCCATGGAGCGGAACCCCCTGTCCACAAGTATCTCGTTCAGCCTGTCGGCCCCCCGCTTCGTCCTTGCGAATATGAGGGCAAGCTTGGGCTTCTTCTCCACCAGGAGCGCAAGCAGGATGTTGAGCCTGTCGAATTTCGAGGTCTCCACATAATACTGCTTTATGCTTTTCACCGAAAGCGAGTCCTCGGACACGCGCACCTCCTGCGGGGCGTGCATGTACCTCTTGGAAAGCTCCATTATTGCCGGGGGCATGGTTGCGGAAAACATGAGCGTTTGCCTGTTCTTAGGCGTCTTTTGGAGGATTTTCTCGATGTCCTCCACAAACCCCATGTCAAGCATCCTGTCCGCCTCGTCCAGCACCACCACTTCCACGTTGGACAAATCCACCGTGCCGCGCTCGATATGGTCCAGCAGCCTTCCAGGCGTGCCCACTATGATGTCGGTTCCAGAGCGCAGGGCGCCAATCTGCCTCTCTATGTCCTGGCCCCCGTAAACCGCAAGTATCCTTGCCTGCGTGTGCACCGCAATCTTCCCGATTTCAACCGAAATCTGGACGGCGAGCTCGCGCGTGGGCGCGAGTATGAGCGCGCGCACGCGGCCCTTTTTTGCAGGGGAGAGCGCCAGCTTCTCAAGTATGCAGATGCCGAATGCGGCGGTCTTGCCGGTGCCTGTCTGCGCCTGCCCTATGAGGTCCTCGCCCTGGAGCAGGAGCGGTATGCCCTGCTGCTGTATCGGCGTGGGCGCCTTGAACCCCATCCCGGTCAGCGCGCTAAGTATGTTGTGGCTTAAGCCAAGCTTGCTAAATCCCATTCTCTCACTCCTTCTCCCTTGGCAATCCCTTGATGCTTGAAACCCTCCGAAGAGGGCGCACCCCACAGCAGCTTGCCAGGGATGCCCGCACAAAATGAGCCAAGTATTTCGTTTTGTTGCTCTCTATGGTGCATGCAAGAATATAATAAGCTGATGGTGGGAGGTGCGCATTTGGCATTTCCTCAGTTTGACATGAAATAAGGAAGCTTTCCCGGCATCTCAAACTGCTTCCAGTCGCCAAGCGCCTTTTCTCGTTCGGAAAGGCATCGATCTACATTCAGCGAATAATTTTTCAGCTTCTCCCCTTCCTCTTCTCTGAACGTTTCCAATGCCCTTTTCCAGGCGCCTGGCGCCTTTTCAGACTTGGAAAAACCGATATCCACAGTCCAAGAAGCAATTCCTGCGGCAAGCCAGACGCCAACCATGATTCCTATCCCAATTGTGCCGAACAAGCCTGTAAGAGAAACAGCAAACATCGAGCTGATCGCCCAGATGACTAGCGTGGCCATGCCAATATATACGACCGGCCGCATTGGGATGCCAAGCGCCTCGTGCTTCCGGTCATGCAATGCCGTTTCAAGCGCATCCGATTTTTTCTCTATTTCTTTCACAATGTCCCCCTGCAATGGCAAGCTGCTCCTGAATTCATCCGAGTAAGCAAGCGCCATTTTTCGCAGGTAGTCCCTGGTATTTTGAGCAGCAGCCTGCACCGCGCCTGCGCCTTCTTTTTTCGCCTTGCGCTGAGCCTTGTCCAGATTCTTCAAAGGAGAAACGTAAGGAAGCGCATATTCCATGAAGCGGTCAAGTCGTGCCCTTGCCGCGTGCTTGCGCTGCGTCTGCCCACCGTTCCCTTCCTTCGATATGCTTGCAGCCGCCATGCACAATATATAGATAAACACGTTTATAAGTCTTTCACCACATCAAGCGCCAGCCGCCACCACGCCGTCCCCACGCCGTGAAAAGCGCTCCGAGGGAAAAATGCAGGTATAAATACTTTAGCCATGTAGCCATTTCCCGTATGCGTCTCAAATCAAGAAGGTACATCGTTGTCCTAGGCTCGCTCATGTCAGGCCTTGGCAAGGGCATAGTCACAGCCTCGCTGGGCAAGCTGCTGCAAAGCAAGGGGCTGAAAGTCTCGCCGATAAAATTCGACGGCTATCTCAACGTGGACTGCGGCACCATGAACCCGTTCCGCCACGGCGAGGTGTTCGTGCTTGACGACGGCACCGAGTGCGACATGGACTTCGGCACCTACGAGCGGTTCCTGAATGTGGACCTGAACGGCAACAACAGCATAACCGGCGGCAAGCTCTTCCGAAGCATCATAGAGAAGGAGAGGAAGGGAGGCTTCCTCGGCAGGGATGTCCAGATAGTGCCCCACCTGACAGACGAGATCAAGGCGTGGATACGGAAGACCGGCGACGGGGCAGACGCCGACATAGTCATCGTGGAAGTGGGCGGCACGGTGGGCGACCTGGAGAACGGCTATTTCCTGGAGGCGATGCGCCAGTTTGCAAACGAGGAAAAGGTGGTGTTCCTCCAGCTCACCTACGTCCCCTCGCTTTCGGAAGGCGAGCTTAAGACCAAGCCCACGCAGCACGCCAACAAGCTCATACTTTCCCTTGGCATACGGCCGGACATCATCGTCTGCCGCGAGGACGAGCTCCTCACGCGCGAGGCAAAGGAAAAGATCGCGATGTTCTGCAACGTGCCCATGGACAGCGTGTTCGACGACCCGGACATCGACACAATCTACGAGCTTCCCATGATACTTGAGAGGCAGAAGATGACCGAGCTTCTGCTCTCCAAGCTCGGGATTGACGAGAAGGGGGAGGACATGAAGGAATGGCGCGCGGCTGTCGAGAGGATAAAGAGCCCGCAGAAGGAAATCACGGTTGCCATAACCGGCAAGTACACTGCAGTAAAAGACGCCTATGTAAGCGTGAAGGAGGCGCTTGTCCATGCCGGGGCGCGCCACAGCGCCCGCGTGAACGTGAAGTGGGTGGAGACGTCAGACATCGACTCCGGCAAGGCGACGGCCAAGGAGCTGCTTTCAGGGTGCGACGGGATAATAGTGCCTGGCGGATACGGCGGCAGGGGCACGGAAGGCAAGATTGCGTGCATCAAGTACGCGCGCGAGAGCAATCTCCCGTTCCTCGGGCTCTGCTACGGGCTGCAGATGGCGGTCATTGAGTGGGCGCGCCACAAGTGCGGCATGGAGGGCGCGAACTCGACGGAAATCGACGAGAAGACAAAATACCCTGTAATTGACTTCCTGCCGGAGCAGCGGGGCGTGCGCGACAAGGGCGCAAACCAGCGCCTGGGCGCATGGGAGTGCAGGGTGAAAAAAGGCACGCACGCGCACAATGCATACAGGCAGGAGACGATTTTCGAGAGGCACCGCCACAGGTACGAGGTGAACAACGACTTCGTCTCCCGCCTCACCGGAAGCGGGCTTGTGGTGTCAGGCACCTCGCCAGACGGCAATATCGTCGAGATTATCGAGTGGCCTGACGGGTTCGGCGTGGCAACGCAGGCGCATCCTGAGCTCAAATCGCGGCTTGAGAGGCCGGCGCCCCTGTTCGTTGCATTCGCCGAGGCTTGCTTAAAGGGGAAGAAGTGAGCGGCCCTCTGCCCTAATCCTGCGCGGTCCAGTTGAGCGCAAAGGGAGCGCTTGCCATTTTCACCGTCACATTGCCCAGGTCTGCGTAAAGGAGCACGCGCTTTTCCGCATCGATGTAGAAGCGCGCCGGAGGGGCGCCGGCATCATCGCCGACTTCTATCTCATATGCCTCCCTTCCCGCAAGCACGGTGCTGCCCCTTGACCTGAAGTAGGTGCTTATCGGCATCTCCACCCCCTGCGCGGAATAGATGGTGTCTATGCCCCAGCTGAAGTTCTCCGACGCCGCAAGCATCCAGGGCGAGAAAAGCAGGATGGACCGGTTGCCAAAATTCGCGTTGACCCCTTTTCCGCCTTCATCGGCGAGCATGCCGCTCTTGAGGATGCAAAGCGACTGGCTTTCCTGGCTGGACTGCTCTGTCACCAGGACGCCTGCGCACGAGCCAGCCCTGCCCACGACATACGCAATCTGCTGCGCGCTTCCTGGGCTTTCCAGGGCGTACAGGTACCTCTCCCCGGGCAAAAGCATGAGCTGGGAGTTTTTCTCCAGGCTCCCCTCCACCATCCTCTCCGCTATCTCCACCGGCGGCATGGCGAGGAATACGTATGCCGTGAACCCCAAATAGCCAAGCACGCAGATGATGAGGATGAGTGAGGTCGCCCTGTCAAGGTAGGGTAGCTCGGGCATGCGATTGTATGCCGAGGAAAGCGAGCCTGCGATGCCGGATGCCGCGGAGGTTTCCTTTTTCTTCATGCAAATCCCCGCAATCACTCCTTCCTCCTCTCCTCGTCCAGGCGCCACTTCGCCTTTTCCTTCCTTGCAAAGTCGCCCCACTCGCTTTTCGTGGCATCGCGCCACATCATGTAAACAAGCGCGGCAAGCGCGGCGCAAGCAAAAGCCACAAGCAGCAAGGCATCGTCCATGCGCCACTCAAGCACTAAGAAATATTAAATACCAATGCCAAGATGCCCCCATGGAGTTTTTCGCATCCTCTCCCTGCAAGGCAATCCTGTTCGGCGAGCACTATGTGGTGTACGGCGCCTCTGCGCTTGCCGTCCCGATCGAGCCCAGGAACAGGGTGAAATTTTCGGATTCGGGCCTGCCAGGCATGGCCCTGCGCTCATCGCTTGGCAGCGCGCGCATCGCGCCGGACTTTTCCTTTTCCGGCGAGGCACGCCTTGCCCCGTTTGCCGCGGTGGCAAGGGAAGCCTGCGGGAAAAAGCCCCTGCCCGCCTGCAGCGCGGAATTCCTGCCGAGCTGGAGCCTGAAAGGGGTGGGCACCTCCTCGTCGCTTGGGGCAGCGCTCGCAGCAGGCCTGATATTCCTTTGCGGGGGGAAGGCGGCTCCCAGGAAGGCATTCTTGGCCTCCCAGGCAGGCGACCTGGTTGCGCACGAGGGCAAGGCATCGGGCATCGATGCGCGGGCAGTTGCCTACGGAAAGCCAATCATCTTCCAGCGCAAGTTCTCCCCCCCCAAGTTCCTTGCCCGATCTGCGAGCTTCAGCCTTCCGCAGGGCTGCTCCCTCCTCCTCATAGACACTTGCATGGGGAAGCGGGACAGCACAGCTGCAATGCTTGCTGCCTTCGCCCTGTCGTTCGGTATCTCAACGCTGCCTGCGGCAACGCAGGAGGAAAAAAGGAAGGAAGTGCGCCTCGAGTTTGCGCCCATCCTGAAGTCCGCGCTTGCTGCAAGGACCGCGCAGGAGCTTGGCAAGGCAATGGACAGCAACCAGGTCATGCTGCGCATGCGCCGGGTCTCCTCCCGGGGGATAGATTCCGCTGTCTCATCCGCGCTCTCAGCAGGGGCATACGGCGCCAAGCTCACCGGGGGAGGGGGCGAGGGAGGCTCGGTGCTCGCGCTTTGCGATTCGGCGCGCATGGGGCAGGTCTCGCAGGCGGTTTCGGATGCGACTGGGTTCGCCTGCCACCCGGTTTCAATCGCAAAAGACGGGGCAAGGACCGATGCCTGATTTCCGATAATGCTAAAAAGCCCGCGCACCAAACGGAATCATGCAGAAATGCCAGCAGGATTTCATCGAGCTTGCGGTGTATGCGGGCGCGCTGCGCTTCGGCGATTTCACCCTCAAGTCCGGAAGGCGGTCCCCGTACTTCTTCAATTCAGGGCTGTTCTACACGGGGCTCCTTTCGCGCGCGCTGGCTCGCGCCTTCGCCCAGGCCATCAACCGCTCCATAAAGCCGTCGGAGTACGACGCGGTTTTCGCTCCTGCCTACAAGGGCATACCTCTCGCGGTGTCTGTCAGCATGGCCCTTGCCGAGCTTGGGGTGGACAAGCCCTGGTGCTTCAACAGGAAGGAGGCAAAGGGGCACGGCGACGCGGGCATGTTCGTGGGCGCGCCTGTAAAGGACGGCATGCGCCTCCTTCTGCTTGACGACGTGTTCACAACAGGCGGGGCAAAGGAGGAGGCGATCGCCCAGCTTTCCTCGGCTGCGAAAATATCGATTGCGGGCGTGTTCATACTGCTTGACAGGCAGGAAAAGGGGAAGGAAGGCGGCAATGCGATTGCCGAGTTCGAGAAAAGGCACAGCACAAAGGTGCGCGCGCTTGCGACCGCGGACGAGGTCTTCGACTACCTGTCCAAGAACAAGGTGAACGGGCGGCTTTCCGTCACTCCAGGAATATTGTCGCAGTACAGGGAGTACAAGAAAAAATACGGGGTGTAGGGGCACAAGAAAAGAAAACAAGGAAAACAAAACACGGTGTTTGAATGGGATACCTTGAATTGCTCGAGTCCTCCGCTGCGGAGCGCGCAAGCATCGCCTGCTTCGGGCTTGACCCCGACCTGTCGCAGTTCCCCGCCCTCCCTGCCGAGGGAAGCGAGGCGAAAATCGTATCGTTTTTCTCCCAGATCGCGGATGCCGCGCTTGCCGAGGGCAAGTCCGTTTCCGCGCTCAAGCCCAACTACGCCTATTTTGCGCAGTACGGCTTCGAGGGGCTGCGCGCGCTCAAATCCCTGATTGAGAGGTACAAAGGCAAGCTGCCAATCATACTTGACGCAAAGCGCGCCGACATAGGGAAGTCAAGCGAGGCATACGCAGAGGAGGCGTTTGGCTTCTGGGGCGCGGACGCGCTCACAGTGTCTCCTTACATGGGCCATGACAGCCTCTCGCCTTTCCTCGCGCGCTGCAAGCAGGGCGGGGGGATGTATGTCCTGTGCAGGACATCTAATCCGGGCGCATCGGACTTCCAGTCGCTTGCGCTTGAAGGCGGCAGGCCCCTTTTCCTCGAGGTCGCGCGCAAGCTTGAGAAGTGGCACGTGGACGGCATG
>JBAZTI010000006.1:0-31276 GCA_041662045.1 Candidatus Micrarchaeia archaeon
CGGCGTGAAGGCGGACTGGAAGGCAGGCACGGTGGAAGTGGAAGGGGACAAGATAGACTCTGACGCAGTGAAGAGGGCAATTCGCGGCAACGGATACAAGATATAGGTGGTATATTGAAAACGGAAGAAATGGCGATAAGCGGCATGACATGCGAGAGCTGCGAGCGGCTGATAGCAAAAGCAGTGGCAGAGGCAGGGGGCAAGATGAAGGAGATAAGCGCAAGCCAAGGCTTTGCAACGATAGAATACCCTGAAGGCGAGCGGGGGAAAATGGAGCAGGCAATAGAGAAGGCAGGCTATTCCCTTGACGAGCTGCCGCCAAGCGAGCCCATTGAAAGCCAGCTTTCAGCATTCTTGTCCGACTTCGTGTCTGGAAAGCCTGCCACTGCCGTGGTGCGCCAGTGCTTTGCCTACTCGGTTGCTTCCTTCCTCATATTGTCTGCCGCGCTTTACTTCATATTCGGCAATCCAAACAAGTACGCCCTTTACATGATATACACGGCGCTCTCCGCGGTTTCGGTGACCGGCGCATTCGCGCTTTTCCGCGCCTATGGCAGGCACTTCAACTGCATGGAGGGCATGATGATAGGCATGACCATCGGCATGGCAGCCGGCTTCCTTTTCGGGGCAATAGTAGGCGCCACAAACGGCATGTTCATAGGCAGCGTGTTCGGCATGCTCATGGGAATGGCGCTTGGCGCATTCTCAGGCAAGGTATGCGGCATAATGGGGCTGATGGAGGGGCTGATGGCAGGCGTGATGGGCGGAACAATGGGCGCCATGCTCACCGTGATGATGCAGTTTGACAACCTTGACGCCTTCATGCCCATATTCGTGCTTTCCAACCTACTCATACTGGCAGGCCTGAAATACATGATATATTACTATGCAGGAAGGCGCGCGGCAGGGAAACTGATGCCTGCGTGGCGCTTTTTCGCGCTTGCGGCAGTGCTTACTGCACTGACTCTCATAGTGGTGCTTTACGCGCCGCGCGCAGGCGTAGTGATATGACAATGGATTAGAGGTGGTGGAAATGGACGCGGAAAAAATATTCTGGGCATTTGTTGCAGTGGCAGTGCTGGGCATGGCGGCATTCGCCGTGTTTGGCGCAATGGCGTCGCCTGTTTACGCCCAGGGGCAGTACCCTGCTGCGGCAGGCGCAGAATCGCCGGCGCAGGGCGGCACGCTGGCAGCAGTGAGCAACGGCGTGCAGGAAGTGGGCATCTACGTGGAGGGCGGCACGTATTACCCCAACCCCATCAGGGTGAAAAAAGGGATTCCCGTGAGGCTGGTTGCCGACATGAGCCGGTTTCCGGGCTGCTCAAGAAGCATAGTGATTCCGGACTTCGGGGTGAAAAAAGTGGTGGGCGCGGGCGACAATGTGATTGAGTTCACGCCGGGCAAGTCCGGGACATTCAGCTTCTCATGCTCCATGGGCATGTACCGCGGCACCATTGTGGTGGAGGAGGCTGACGGCTCGGTGGCTGCATTCACTGGGGACGCGCCAAAGGCAACGGCAGGCTCATGCGGCATGGGCAGCGGCTGCGGCTGCGGCGGATAAGCAGGCTGGCAAAAGAGGGGTTATATGAAAAAAGAGGACTTTACCATAAACGGCATGCACTGCGCCAGCTGCGCCGCGCTAATAACAAAAGGCGTCTCGCGCCTTCCTGGCGTGAAAAGCGCGAACGTGAATTACGCCGCTGCGCGCGCGCAGGTGGAATACGACGAGTCCCGGCTGGGCGGGGAGGAGATAATCGGGCGGATAAAGTCCTTGGGCTACGGCGCGCAGGCAGGGTTCGACTCGGCGCGCGAGAAAATGGAGCGGCAGCGCGAGATATCTGAGCTGAAGGCGAAGCTTGCCTTCGGCGCCATCCTGTCTGTGCCTGCGGTCGCGCTTGGCATGTTCCTGATGGACTTCCCCTTCCGCATGCTGCTCCTTTTCCTGCTTGCCACGCCGGTGCAGTTCATAATCGGCGCAAGCTTCTATCGCGGCGCGATTGCTGCCGCAAGGAACCGCACCGCCACCATGGACACGCTCATCGCAGTGGGCACAAGCGCGGCTTACTTCTTTTCGGTTGCCGCGCTTTTCGGCCTGGTGGAGGAGCAGTATTTCGAAGTGTCAGCATCGCTCATCACGCTGGTGATACTTGGCAAATATCTCGAGGCAGTGGCAAAGGGAAGGACAAGCGAGGCGATAAAGAAGCTCATGGACCTTTCGCCAAAAATGGCGCACGTCATCCGCAAAGGCAAGGAGCTTGAAATCCCCTCGTCCGAAGTGCTTGTTGGCGACCTGGTGGTGGTAAAGCCGGGCGAGCGCATACCTGTTGACGGCATTGTGTCAGAAGGCAATTCCGCAGTGGACGAGTCGCTGGTGACCGGCGAGTCCATCCCTGTTGAAAAAACAAAGGGAAGCACAGTGATTGCCGGCTCCATAAACAAGCACGGCAGCTTCACATTCAAGGCGTCAAAGGTCGGCTCGGAAACCACGCTTGCGCGCATAGTGAAGCTGGTGGAGGAGGCGCAGGGCAGCCGCGCGCCCATCCAGCGGTTCGCAGACACTGTGAGCGCGTATTTCGTGCCGGTTGTGATAATCCTAGCCGCGCTCACATTCGCCTATTGGTATTTCATCGCAGCGCAGGCATTCTCGTTTGCGCTCATCCTGGCAGTCTCGGTGCTTGTGATTGCCTGCCCCTGCGCGCTCGGGCTTGCCACGCCGACCACCATCATGGTGGGCACCGGCATAGGCGCGCAGAAGGGGATACTGATAAAGAACGCCGAGTCGCTTGAGACAATGCACAAGGCAAACGCGGTGATATTCGACAAGACAGGCACCATTACAATGGGCAGGCCCAAAGTCACCGATGTGGTGCCGCTTTTGAAGGTGCCTGCGGACACGCTGCTTTTCATAGCCGCCTCGCTTGAAAAGCCCTCCGAGCACCCTCTTGCCGATGCCATTGTGAACGAGGCAAAGGCGCGCGGCATAAAGCTTTCCAAGGTGAATGCATTCAAGGCGCACGCAGGCAAGGGCGTGAGCGGAAAGATAGGCGCGGCAGAATACAGCATAGGCAGCTTCAGGATGTTTGGCGCGCAAAGCGGCAATGTGGCGCAGGCTGCAGGGTCGCTTGAGGCGCAGGGCAAGACCGCGATGTTTGTCGGCAAAGGCAAGCAGCTGCTTGGCATCATAGCGGTTGCGGACGATGTCAAGCCGACCTCTGCCGCAGCGGTTTTGGATCTCAAAAAGCTTGGCATTGAAAGCTATCTTCTCACAGGGGACAACGAGCTTACTGCCAAGGCGATTGCGAAACAAGCTGGCATTCCGCACTATTTTGCGCGCGTGCTGCCCGGGCAGAAGGCTGAGCATGTGAAAAAGCTGCAGGAGCAGGGGAAATGCGTCATCATGGTGGGCGACGGCGTGAACGACGCGCCGGCGCTTGCGCAGGCAGACATCGGCATCGCGATGGGCTCGGGCACGGACGTTGCCATGGAATCAGGCAGCGTGGTGCTCATGCGCTCCGACCCCCAGGACGTGGCGCGCGCAATCAGGCTTGGCAGGGCGACCATGGACAAGATTAAGCAGAACATGTTCTGGGCGCTCATCTACAACGTGGTGGGCATCCCCATTGCCGCAGGGCTCCTTTACGCAAGCAACGGCATACTGCTCTCGCCAATAATGGCGGGCGGGGCAATGGCGCTCTCCTCGGTGTCCGTGGTTACAAACGCGCTCACGCTCAGGTGGATAAAATTATAGAGGTGGTCTGGATGGATTTCATAGCTGAAAACAAGTACCCGATAATCTTCGCGCTTGCGGTGATGCTGCTCGGAACAGGGGCATACTTCGCATATGGCGGGAATGCTGGCATGGGCAAATCCGATGCGCTTTTCTACACGGACGCGCAGTACAAGGCAGGGATTGCGCCAGACGGGAACCTGAAAATTTTCGTCTTGGCCAGCAACAACGCGCTTGCCAAGCTTTCGGCAGCGGAGGGCAATCCCATCCCCGAAGAGGGCAGCATGGTGATTGGCGCCTCAGAAGCGGCAATGATGAGGGGCGAATCGCTCTTCTCCAAGCCAGGCGACACGCTTTCCGGCTTTTTCGGGATAAACACCAAAATAGAGGGCATCTTAAGCAAAACCGACGCCCCGCTTGACATGTTCCATTTCCTCTCTAAGCGGCAGTTCGACAGCATCAACGGGAGCAGGTCGATTTTCGCCCTTGCCAAGGAGGGCACTCCCAAGATATTCATGAAATACGATGCTAACTCTTCGCTGAAGCTGAAGATTGCGGAGGGCAGCATGAACGACTTTTGGGCAAGGGATGTTTATGGCAAGCGCGTCTGCCCGATTGCAATAGGGGCCGACGAGGCGGCCATGATGCGCTCCGAAAACCTATTTTCCAAGCCCGGGGACCAGATAAACGGGTTCTTCGGGAACGATGTAGTGGTGGCGGCCGTCCTTGAAAAGACCAGCACGCCGCTTGACATGATGCACCTTTTCTCGGCTGACTGCAGATTTAACTGAGGTGATAAAAATGGCAACTGAAAAATACGCATTCGCCGCAATCGCGCTTGTTGCGCTTGCGTTCATAGGCTTTGTTTTCATGAACGGGGCCACTGCGCAGCAGGACGTGCCTGCAGGCGTGGAGGGCATGCAGATAGACGAAACCATCCCGGAAACGCCCCAGGGCGGGCAGCAGGCTGCGCCCTCAGGAGAGGTGCAGGTGGTGCAGGTGCGCGCAAGCTCGCGGGGCTACGACAACCCGCGCCCCGTGGTGAAAGCGGGCGTGCCAGTGCGCTTTGAATTCTCCGCGGACAGCTCGGCAGGCTGCGGGAGGCAGGTCATAGTGGACGGCTTTGGCGTCAACCTCGTCGCAAGGAACGGTGAGACGGTCTCGGCGACCTTCACCCCGCCCGCGCCCGGCGAGTACAAGTTCCACTGCGGCATGAACATGTTCCGCGGCGTGCTGGTGGCGGAATAGCCGGCTAATGCCTGGCACGCACAAAGCTTTTTTCTTTATTGACAAACGCTTCAATCTCAGCTATGCGCTTTTCAAGGAGCGCCAATCTGGAAAAAGCAGCGGGCTGCCCGGGCGTTTTCGAAAACTCCTTGAGATCCTCTATCATTTCTTTGCTCATGCTGACACAGAATTGCAGGAGATTCGATGTGCAGGAATAAATCTTGGACAAAGATGCATATTCCGCAGAGGACTTGTCCACTGTTGCCATCGCAGATTTCAATGCAGCAAGCTTATCCAGCACGCTGTTCCTGTCGGCGTAGGCTGTCGTTGTAATGAATGAAGCTAAAAACTCGCCAAAATTGCCCATTGGATGGCCGCCTTCATCAAGAAGACGGCTCCCGTCATTCATAACAGCCGCTGATTCATCCACCAAATTCCCAAAAACCGTGGGGGCAACCATTCTAACCCCTATTTCTAGATTGGTCGCTCTCGTATTTTCAGGCGCGCCAAGTACATTTTGCAGAAATCGGAAGCATTGCGGGTCCATGTTTTCCTGTTTGTATGCCCTAAATACCAGGTCATCAAGATATCTATTGTCCCTTTCCTTGACTTGACGGTCCAGATCTTTTACAGCGCTCAGCGTGATAAATCCGTATTCTTTTTTGAAAGACAACCAGGCGTGCACCACTTCGTGCATGAGGTACGGCCCCCCTCTGTCATCGTATGTTATCTTGCCCATTACCTGTTCCGGATACCAGGGGGGGCTGTATGGCACAAAACTTCCTCCAGACCCAAGAAGTCTGAGTTCGCTTTGCGATTTTTTTTCAACTTCGACCCGGTACAACTTCCGCACGTATGCTTCCAGAAAATCATCGTCGCCCGTCATGTCCTGCCATATGCTTCCAACAATTAATTAATCTAAGCTGGCATTTGCCTGTTAACACCGTATTAACAACATTTATAAATTTAAACGCACCAGTATTAGCACTATACCTGCCAGAGGGCTCTTTATGGCTACAAAGCGCGATTACTATGAAATCCTCGGCGTTGCGCGCGATGCGGCAGCGGATGCGATAAAGGACGCCTACCGCACGCTTGCGATGAAGTACCACCCTGACAGGAACAAGGAGGCGGGCGCAGAGGACAAGTTCAAGGAAATCTCCGAGGCATACGCCGTGCTTTCGGACGCCGAGAAGCGCGCGGCATACGACCAGTACGGGCATGCGGGCTTTGACCAGCGCTACTCCCAGGAGGACATCTTCAGGAGCGCGAACTTCGAGGACGTATTCCGCGACTTCGGCTTCTCCTTTGGCGGCGGTTCGCCTTTCGAGGACATGATATTCTCCTCCATGTTCGGCGGCTCGCCAAGAAGGGGGCGGGGAAGGGGTGCCGACCTCCGCTACGACCTGTACATCTCCCTTGAGGAGGCAGCGCGCGGCGCGTCAAAGGAGCTCTCGTTCAAGCGCAACAAGGAATGCAGCCGGTGCAAGGGCAGCGGCGCGGAGCCAGGAAGCAAGGTGGCAACGTGCCAGAAGTGCGGCGGCAACGGGCAGGTGAGGACAGTGCGCCGCATGGGCGCGTTCGGCAGCTTCACAAGCGTGGGCATCTGCCCGTCCTGCAACGGGAAAGGCGCGCGCCCCTCAAAGGAATGCAGGGCCTGCGAGGGCAGCGGCACAGAGCAGGCTGAAGAGAAATTCTCCGTTGACATTCCCCCCGGAGTGGACACTGGCTCGCAGCTCCGGCTTGAGGGCTTGGGCGAGCGCGGGCAGGCAAAAAGCGGAGACTTGTACGTTTTCATAACAGTGCGGCCCCACGCGCTTTTCAGGCGCGAGGGCGACGACATCTACATAGAGACGCCCATCTCTTTCTCGCAGGCTGCGCTTGGCTCGGAGATAGAGGTGCCCACCCTCTTCGGCAAGGTGAAGCTGCACATCCCGGCAGGCACGCAGACGCACACCATCCTGCGCATGCGCGGGGAAGGGATGCCGCACGTGCGCGGCAGGGGGAAAGGCGACCAGCTCATCAGGGTGATAGTGCGCACGCCATCCAGCCTGTCTGAAAAGCAGAGGAAGGCGCTTGAGGAGCTTGGCGACGGGGAAAGCAGGAAAGGGCTGTTTGAAAATATGTTCCGCTGAAAGCGGGACAGACGCCCGCAGGCGAAGATGTTCAGGTGAGAACACGAACCTGGACAGACGCCCGCAGGCGAAGATGTTCGGGTAAGCGCACGAACCTGGACAGACAGCACGCATGCTGGATGTTCAGGCAGGCATTCGCATCTATTTTTATCCTTTACATCCATTTCCCTTCCATGGCAGAGCAGAAAAACGAGGACGATGCGAAAAAGTCGCTGCACTGGTCAGAGCTTCTCGCGCAAAAAATCATCTCTGAAAAGCGCGAGCCGTACGTCATCTCGGGCGGCATGACCACGTCCGGCCCCACGCACCTGGGCACTGTGTGCGAATTCCTCTTCCCCCAGGCAATAGCGGATTCCCTCCGCTATGCCGGAAAGGAGGCAAAATACTATTTCGTGGCGGACATCTACGACGCATTCGACGGCGTGCCGTCTGTTTTCGGGCAGTACAAGTCGGTGCTTGAGCCCCACCTGGGAAAGCCATTGAGCAGCGTGCCCGACCCCACGGGCAAAACGGCATCTTTCGGCGATTATTTCCTTGCTGACGCGAAAGCGGCAATGGACAAGTTCGGCGTCAAGCCTGAAATCGTGCGCGCGACAGACCTCTACTCAAACGGTGCGTTTGACAAGTACGCAAAGCTCTATCTCAAGAACAGAGCAAAGGTCAGGGAAATCGTGGCAAGGACCTCGCTTCGCGGCTCGCTGCCTGACTGGTGGTCGCCCATCATGCCTGTGTGCGGAAAATGCGGCAAAATCGCCACCACGCGCGTGGTTTCCCACGACTCAGACTCATACGAATACGCATGCGACAGGGATGTGAAGTACACGAAAGGCTGCGGCTTTACGGGAAAGGCGAAGATATCCGACCACAGCTACAAGCTCACCTGGCGCCTTCACTGGCCTGCATGGATGGATTATTTCGGCACTGCGGCGGAAGGGGCGGGCGTGGACCACCACACACGGGGCGGCAGCTGGGACACCCTTGCGGCAATCTTTTCCGAAATTTTCAGGAAGGACCTGCCTGTGGACTACAAGTGGGGCTTCATACTGTTCGAGGGCAAGAAGTACAGCAAGAGCCAGGGGAGGGGCATGGGCGTCACAGAGCTTATGGAGCTCATCCCCATCGAAGTGATAAAATACATGCTCCTCAAGCCTGACATGCAGGAGAACGTGGACATCAGCCCCACGCCCACAAACGTGCTTCGCGCCATCGAGGACTATGAAAAGGCGCTTGCGCTCCTCTCATCCGGCAAGTCCGAGTCCCTGGCGCGCGCCGACAGGAAGCGCTGCCTTGCCGCAAAGCTTTCGTCCGAAGGCGCCGAGCACGGCAGGGGCTGGAAAACCCCGTTCATGGACATCATACTCTACAGGAACCTCCAGTGGAGCTGGGAGCAAATAACGCAGGCGACAGGCGACGCCTCGGCAGTGATAAAGCTCCAGCCATACATCGAGGCATGGGAGAGGAAGAAATTCATCCCGGAGGAATATTCGTTCGCCTACAGGCCGCAAAAGGCAGGGGGGGTTGCCGCTGTCTTTTTCAGCAGGCTTGCGCACGGCATGGACGCGCTTGCCATACACAATACCGCATTCGCAGTGGCGAAGGAGCACAGCGTGCCGCCTGCAAAGCTGTTCGAGGAATGCTACCTCTGCCTTCTTGGCAAGCCGCGCGGGCCCAAGCTTGGCAAGCTTGTGGAGGCAATCGGGATAGAAAAAGTGAAGCAGGGCGCCCTTTGATTCCCTGGCTGGTTGCTATGGCGGCAAAAAGCACGATGGCTGATGCCAACCGGAAGTACTATTCCTCCAAGGGCAAGGCAATCTACTCCGACTTCTCCACCTTCGCGCAGGGGAGCGCGCTTGCAACGGCGAATGCATTGGAGTTTGTGCGCGATTTTTCCAACACAAGCGGCGAAATCGCCGTGTGCGAATACGGGGTGGGCAACGGCCACTTTGCACAGGTGTTCCTGGATGAAGCGGCAAAGCGCAATCCTGCCCTTTACAGGCGCATCCATTACCATCTGCTTGACATTTCCGAAAAAATGCTTGCAAGCGCGAGGAAAACGCTTTCAAAGCACACGGCAGCCTGCTCTTTCCACAAGTTCGACGCGGCGCAGGAGCTTCCCTCGCTCCCATTCCACTACTGCAGGATAAACGAGCTCCTCTCCGACCTTCCTGCCGAGATATATGCGCGCAAAGGGAACAGCGCCCCCTCCTCCAGCCCGGTCGTTCAAAAGCTCCTTTCGTGCATGGACGAGGGAAGGCAAATCCCCTTTTCCTTCTGCGCTGAAAAATTCCTCTCCGCGCTTTGCGCATGCGGGCAGCCGGGCTTCAGGATTGACGTTTTCGACTACGGCTTTTACTCGGCGGACGACATCTTTTCCCTTCCGCGCGAGGAGTGGAACCGCCTGGTGGCAAGGAAATACGGCTCGCAAATCACGGTGGACCTGAACTTCCTCCAGCTTTCCGCTGCGCTTTTTGCGCAGGGGTTTGCCGTGCGCGTCGAGCCGCAGAAAAAATACTGCGAGCGCGCATTGGGCTTCCCCCTTGAGCTTGCGCAGTCGGCGCGAGGGCTGGACTATGCCATGAAGAAAGAGGAGGACGGGATTTCCGAGGACGACGGGTTTTACCATTTGGGGGTGCAGGGATGAAATTCACAGGAAAGCAAAGAGAAGCGCTCGCAAAACTTACTTCCTTCCAGCAAAAAGTGCTTATGGCATGCGCAAAAATCCCAAAGGGAAAGACAATGACTTACGGCGAGCTCGCGCGCGCAATAGGGAGGCCTTGTGCCGCCCGCGCAGTGGGCGGCGCGCTGGCAATCAATCCTCTCGCGCCGCTCATCCCGTGCCACCGCGTGGTGCGCGCGGACGGGGGGCTTGGCGGCTACTCGGCAAAAGGCGGGAGGGCAAGGAAGCTTCTCCTTTTGAAGAAAGAAATGGGAAAGCATGTGAGAAGCATTTAAATACACTTCGATACACTTTGTAGCCTGCGTGGGAGCAAGATTATTAAACAGTTCGGAAATATCACAGCCACTCCCTTCTTACAGTCGTAATTGGGATGGAATGATGTTTCCGAGGTGTCATTATGGGACTAAGACCAGCACATACATGCAGGACGCTTGAAAAGCAGCCGTGGGCGCGCTACTCGAAGAGGCGGCCCCGCAAGTCGTTCGTCAAGGCAATGCCCCACCTGTCGCTTCTCGTCTACGAGATGGGCGACCGCAAGGGCAAGTTCGACTACACGTACGACCTCGTGGCCGACTACGACATCCAGCTGCGCGACAACTCGCTTGAGGCGGGGAGGCAGGCTGCGAACAAGTACCTGGAAAAGACAATCCTCAACCAGTATTTCTTCAAGGTGCGCGTATACCCTCACAACGTGATACGCGAGAACAAGATGATTGCCGGCGCAGGCGCCGACCGCCTGCAGAAAGGCATGCGCAAGGCATACGGCAGGCCGACGGACAGGGCCGCAAGGATACACAAGGGGCAGGAAGTGTTCACCGTGGACATTTCCAAGGCAAACGTGCCGTTCCTCATGGAGGCCTTCAGGCGCGCCAGGCTCAAGATGGCCGGCAGCTTCACGGTGCGGCAGTCGGCGTATAAAGCCAGGTCCTAGGGGGTCTTATGGGAGGGGAACACTACATAGAAACGCCTTTCGACGTTCTTCTCTCCGCCCTGAAGGAAGCAGCAGAACCCATCAGCGCAGGCAGGCTCGCCTTGATTGCCGGCATGCGCGAAAAGGACGCTGTGGAATGGCTGCACGTGCTTGAAAAGTCAGGCCAGGTAAAAATTGAAAACCGCTTCAATGCAATCTACGTCTCATGGATAGGCAAGGGGGAAGCGAAGAAATCCTCCCCCGCGGTTTCGCCTGCCGCAATCGAAGCCTCTTCCTCTGCATTCGAATCCGACCTCAGGTTTGCGCGCCAGCGCGAGGAAGGCGCAATGCCGGCGCAGCAGGAAAAGAAGCGCCGCGCAGTGCCGGTCGAGCCTGAGTCCGTGGTGGATGTCGGAGGCTCGCGCCTGGGGAGCGCGGGCAGGATGGTTCACGAGCTCCAGTCCAGCATTGCCAAAAAGCAGGAAAATACCATCGACGCAATAGAGCGCGAAGCGATGGAAAACGAAGAGGCGGTCGAGGCTGAAAGCTTCCCGATGCCTGATTTCGGGCGCGAGCCGCTTGGGGAAAAGGAAGAGGCGCAAAAATCAGATGATGCTCCTGATATCGAAGAAGAGGCCCTCGCAGGCGTTCCTGACGCGCAGGAGCGCGAAAGCTGGAGGAAGGAAGGCAAGGAAGAGGGCGAACGCGCAAATGAAGGAAAAACGCCTCCCTTTGTGCGCACCCATGTGCCGCGCAAGGGCATGATCCGCCCCAAGTTCGCAGCGCCCGTGAAAATCGCGAAGATGAAAAAGCCATCTCCCGTGGAGATAACCGGAGTCACGCTGCAGTTCTCTGAGCGCATCGAGCGCCAGATGAAGAGGATAGAGCGCCAGTCTCGCGAGATAGACGCGCTCCGCCAGGAAAAGGAAAAGCTGCTTGCAGAGCACTACCTCCCCCTCCAGCACAGGCTGGAATCCGAGCTTGAGACGATTTCTGACCGCGTGATGCGCGTGCAGGGCAAGGTGGCCGGCATGCAGAAGAGCGCCGCCGACCTGCCTGCGCAGGTAAGCTCGGTCGAAAAGGTCCAGGTATCAAGCGTGAAGGCGCACGGCGAAATGCGCCGCGCCTATGGCGAGGCATGCGCGCTCCTTGAGGAATCGGGCAGGCAGCTTGCCGAGGAGCGCGAGAAGATGGAGATCATCCTCGAGCAGAGCAGGGAGGAGCTTTCGCGCCACTCCGCGATGTCGGGGGAGCTGAAAAACACCCTTGAGCGCATAGAGGGGATGGAGGGCGAGGCCGCAAGCCGCGTTTCGGAAGCGCGCGCGGCGCTTGCCGAGCAGGCGGAACGGCTCGCCTCTGCGGAAGCCCATGCCGGCGACCTGCGCGCGCTGCGCTCCGAGATGGGGGAGAGCATACTTGAGATGAAGCGCGAGGTGGCATCTGCCAAGCGCGTTTTGGGCGACCTTGAGCGCCAGATGGGGCAGATGCGCCAGGTCGAGGAATACGCATCCGGCATACGCAAGGAATACGATGCGCGGATGCTTGAGATTGACGATTACATCAAAAACGGCAACCGCGAGTTCGAGGCGCTGCGCGAATCCGTCGAGGCGAACTTCGTGCGCCGCTACCTGCGCGAGCTGCGCAGCCTCACGGACAGCTACTCGTTCGAGTTCGGGCAGGCAAGGAAGATGGAGGGCGACATAGACGCGCGCATATCCGAGGAGCGCAGGAAGCTCGAGTCGCTTTTCGAGGAGGGCAAGAAGATATCCTACCTTTTCGAGACTCAAAGCCGCGCGCCCGAGGGCGCGGAGAAGTTCGAGACGCGCGCCGAGACGTTCCGCGCCATGGACGAGGTGTCCAGCAACCGCTCGCAAATCGCGCAGATGATCTCGCAGGTGATAGGCGGCAGGTCAGAGCACCTCTCCCCGCGCGCAATCCGCGCAAGCGCGGCATCCGAGCCTATCGCAATAAAGCCGATTGGCATTTCAAGGGTGAAGGCGCATGCGCGCAGGAAGAAGAAAGCGAAACCAGTGCGCAAGGCGAAGGCGCCTGTGAGAAAGACGAAGAGGAGAAAGTGAGCCGATGGCAATTCTTGCAAAGGCGGATGTCAGGGAAAACATTCTCCGCATCATCCCGGGGCACAGCCGCAAGATGGATGTCAGGCTGTTCCTCAAGCTCGCAATGGCATCGGCAGACCCGATAAAGGCGCAGGAATGCCGGGCGGAGGCGAGCCAGAGGATGCTTCCGCCCGCGAAATCAATGCTGCTTACGCCGGTAGTCGCCAATCTGCCTCTCCACAATACCGGCATGAGCAATTTTTTCTTTTCCAAGATGGAGGACGCAACCGCGCACAAGCTCCAGAAAATCGAGGAGCGCGCGTTTTCACGGCAGTTTGTCCATGACCTTGACAGGCTTGAGCGGCTCGATTCTGCTGCCAAGGACCCGCGCAACAGGGATTTGCTTGCCGGCAAGGAGAATACGCTCTCACGCAGGGAGCTTGCGCAGCAGGCATTGGAGTGCGCGCAGGAAATATCCCAAAAGTACGCCGGCATTCGGGAAAGCGACGTCCTGCGCTTCGTGGCCCATCATATCCGCGCAGGCAAAAGGGCGCTTATCGCAACCTCCATCGCATTGGCAACCCTCGGCATTGGCGTGCTGGTCGCGCAATTCGTTTTCAAGGTGCCAGGGCTTAGGCTGATGGGCTACATGCTTCCTGTTGCTGCCGTTTTCCTGGCAGCCGCAGTGCCGGCCATTTGCCCGAAAGAAAAGGATTTCGGCACAATTGTCGAAAGCTACCAAAAACTCCTTGACGGCGCGCGCGAAAGGGCGCAGAAGGCGCACGATAGCAAGCCAGGCGTGAACTAAGGGGCGGCACATGGCAACACTTGCGCACCAAAAGGCAGCTGGCAGGGGCTTATGGCTCCGCTCGCCAGTGCCAAGCACAAGGGCTGGATTTGCAAAATTCCGCTTCCGGGCAAGGCAAGTCTGGGCGGCAGGCGTCTTTTTCAACAGGATATCCTATTTCGAGCATCTTCTCTCGCTTGAGGGCGGCACGGAAAAGCTTAGCAGGCGGGAGCAGAAGAATCTGGAAAGCGGCAAGACAGGGGCGAAAGTGCTAACGCTTTCGCAGTACATCTGGGAAAAAGGCGGGAATCTGCAGGCCGAGGGCATCATGAAGATGGCAAAGGCAGACGAGCAACTCGGCTTTCTTGTTGGAACCGCGCTTTCCGCCGCGCTTGCGATAACAGGCATTGCAAGCGCCTTGACATCTGGCCCGGTTTACATGACATACACACTGCTGCCCGCTGCAGTTGTCCTCTTTGTTCTCATGTATCCAAGAAGAAATGTTGATGAGAAAGCGGAAAAAGCGCGCATATCAATAGAAAAGGCACGAAAACGGGCAAATGCCTAGATGATGCCGCACAGTCCGCTTCTAGCAACCTTTTTAACCATTTCCATTTATATCCGAAGTCACGGCTCTACCCGCCGTGGCTGCGCGCGTGCGCGGCAAATCACCATTCGTGCGCGAATGGGAGGGAATTTGATGGACAGGAAAAAAGTGGCAGAAGCCATAAGCAAAGCCCTGGAGGACAAGGGCAAGCGCAAGTTCACGCAGTCAGTGGAAATGATAGTGAACTTCCGCGGGATAGACTTCACCAAGGCGGAAAACCGCCTCAACCTTGACATCCTGCTGCCAAAGGGCAAGGGCAAGGAGCAGAAAATCGTTGTTTTCGCGGACGGCCAGATGGCGCTTGAGGCAAAGAACGCAGGCGCATCCGAAGTGATAGACGCCTCGGGCATTGCCAAGCTCGCAGCCGACAAGGGCAGGCTCGCAATCATGTCAAAGTCATGCGAATTCATCGCCCAGCCCAGTCTGATGATACAGGTCGGAAAGTCGCTTGGGCAGGTGCTCGGCGCGCGCGGAAGGCTGCCGCGCCCCATAGTTGGCCAGGTGAAGGACGCAGTCGCGCAGGCAAAGAGCCGCGTGCGCCTGGTCTCCAAGGGCAAGTATCTCCCGGTCGCGCAGTGCCTCATAGGGAGCGAGGCGATGGAAATCCAGGACCTCGCGGAGAACTTCGACATGGTGTATGACAAGGTCAAGGCAAAGGCGACCGAGCCCAACATCAAGTCGATATACGTGAAGCTTACCATGGGCAAGCCCATCAAGGCGGCTTAAGGGTGTTTATGATGACAAAGAAAAAACTCAAGGCAATCCGGGAGAAGAAGGAAAGCGTTGCAATCGCGGCGAAGAAGGAAAACGTGGCGGCAATCGCCAAGGTCGCGGGCAAGTACCCGAACGTCGCGCTCCTCAACATCAGGAACCTCCCTGACAGGATTTTGCAGAAGAGCAAGAAGCAGCTGCGCGGCAAGGCCGACTTCGTGGTGGCTAAAAACTCCACCATCATCCGCGCGCTTGAGGCTTCGAAGAAGGGCAAGGAGCTCGTGGGGCACATCGATTTCCCCACCTCGCTTGTCTTCACGTCTCTCTCGCCCTACCAGCTTTTCAAGCACTTCAAGGACAACAAGACCAGCGTGGCTGCCAAGCCGGGGCAATTCGCGCCTTTTGACATCATTGTCCCTGAAGGCGAAACCGACCTCATGCCAGGGCCTGCGCTTTCCGAGCTTAAGGGCGCGGGGATAAACGCCCAGATAAAGGGCGGCAAGATAATAATCGCAAAGGACTCGGTGGTCGCCAAGAAGGGCGCAAAGATAACGGACAATGTCTGCAAGGCGCTCCAGAAGCTCAACATATTGCCTTTCGAGGCAATGGTGAACATGGTGGCCGCATACGACGGCAAATTCACCTACACGGGCGCCATCCTCGACATGGACGAGCACCAGCTCCGCGCAGACTTTGCGGAATGCCTGTCCCAGAGCTTCAACGTGTCATACAACGCATCTTTCCCGACATCGCAGAACATCGACGCGCTCCTGTCCAACGCATTTTCGCAGGGCAGGAACCTGGCGATAAACGGAGGCGTGTACTCGGACGCATCGACCGGGTTGCTTCTCACGCAGGCCGTTCTTCTTGGGAGCACGCTCTCAGGCAAGGTTGGGAATCTCGAATCGCAGTCAAACGCAGCCTCGGACGCTTCTACCGCGGCTGCGCCAGCTGAACAGAAACAGTAGGAGGTAATAATATGAAAATCGACCCGTATCTGCACGCAGCGCTCCTGTTGAAGGGCGCAGAGAAGGAAATAACCAAGGACTCGCTCCTCTCCGTCCTCAAGGCGGCAGGCGCTTCGGCCGACGAGGCCAAGGCGACCGTGCTTGCAGAGGCTGTGAAGGGAGTGAACTTCGAGGAGCTCCTCAAGGCAGCAGCCATGCCGGTTGCAGCCGCGCCCGCAGCCGCACCCGCGGCAGGCGAGCACAAGAAGGAGGAGAAGAAGGAGGACCCGGCCAAGCAGGAAGCTGCAGCCGCGGAAGGCCTTGCCTCGCTCTTCGGTTAAGTTTTTTTTCCTTTTTTACTTTATTTTTTCTTTTTTATCCCCTAGCCCACGCTTTAAATTACTTTCGTATTAGAAAATGGTCGGTGGTGGGATGGGAATATACGCCAATATAATCGTTAACACTTCAGGTGGCCAAAAGAAGAATTTTCCAGGCGAGGCAAAGACTGACTGGAAAGCCAAGCTGGGCTCCCCGCATGCTTGGGAGCGGCTGGTCGCTGTGCGCGCTGTCTCGCCCGCCTATCCGCCAAAAAACCTAAAGATGACGCTTGCCGAAGCACTGTCCGCAAAGCCTGTTTCCTTTCTCAAAGAGGTCAAGGAGGCTGAGAAGGACGGCACACTGGCTCTCGCAATCCCGCAGCTTGAGCTATTGGGAGACGTGGCAGGCCTGCTTGTGATATCAAAACTGCACCCGGGCCATGCGCTCCGCGCGCTTGACGCCATTTCCCGCACAGGCTGTGCCCTGCACACTCTTGAGGACGCCAATAAATCGGCAGATGCCATATTGTCCGGGGAAAAAAGCTCAATCATGGGCGCGAAGAACTTTTTCATCGAGTGCGCGGCGTTTATAGCCGCCCAAGAGAAATCTGTCGCGCTGTCAGCATTCGTTTTTTACGATTATCTGGCATTAAAGGGGTTTGAAAAAGGCGCCTCATTGCTGCTTGACGTTTTTGTTGAAAAGAAGGCATGGGATCTTGTAGTGGCGTTTGAGCACAAGATGAGCGAGGAATACAAGCTCAGGCTCGCCCCCTATATTGATGAAATCGCAACTGCGAACAAGCAGAACACCTCCCAGATACTTGAGGCGATTGCCGCGCGCCACCCTGAAAAAAGCATGCGGATCAAGGCAATAGATGCCATCCGGGACAAGGCAGTGCGCCCAGGCTGGCAAATCAACGGGGTTGCAAGCTGTGCAAAAGGCGTGAGCGAGGACGCAGCCCCCGAATTCGTGGAAACCGCAAAATACGCAATCGACCAGATCCCCCTGCTCATTCTTAGGGGGGGAAGAGCCGGCTCGGAATACGCAGAGCTTTGCTGCGCGGCAAACACAGACGTCCGCGAATACGCAGTGGAAAGGCTGCTCAACCAGCTGCAAAACATCTCGAAGTGCGAATATCTTGTATTCACAGACAGGGCGCCCGAGGGCATACGTGAAAAAATCGTTGAGCACCTGGAGGCCTCGTTCCTCAAACTAAGCGGCAACCCTGGGGGGCTTGACGGCCTCTTTTACCTGGCGCTGCATTCCGAAAAGCTCGGCATGCATGCAATGGATGCCATCATGCTGAGCCGCTATGTGGGCAGCGAGGATAAGGGAAGATTCAACCAGCTTGCCGAGAGCGCGAAAAATCCCGAGGTAAGGGAAAAAGCCGGGGACGTGCTTGTGCTGCTGGGAAACTGAGTGCAGTTCCTTACTCTATCGTGAGGTCCACTCTTGCGTGCATGTCCGAGGCATTCGGGATGTTGCAAAACGCGGTAATGTTCGGGGTTGAAATGTCTGAAGAGATGAAGAATAGCATCATGAGGCTTGCTTGACAAATGGAGGCGGATTTATGCAAAAAATAAGCAACAAGATCACAATCGACCCTCGATCACTTACGTCTGAGAAGAAGAAAAACGAGTTTTACCCTCAACTGAGAAAGTCAGATATTTCGGACATTGGCGCCTTTGCAGACAAGGTCGGCATTTGGGCGGTCTTTTGCCTGGTGAAGGACAGGCAGCCCCTGAAAGCTGCAAAGCTAGCGGAATTAGTGGATGGGAACAGCCATGAAGAAAAAGGGCAGGTGCTCGAATTGGCGCTCATGAACCTGGTTGCCAATATGAACTGCATGGACAAGGGAATGCTGAGGACCGCATTCGGGGTAGATTATCGCAAGTTTGAACGGCTTGAGGCAAGGCAGGGAGCTGCTTCACAGGCATTAAAGGCGTTTGCAAATATTCTTGACTCCATGGAAGTGCACAACGAGTACAACGTCAAGACAGGGACTGTGAAAAGCGAAGTTGAACGGCTCTGGGACTGACTTGCTAATATATCTTTTTCTCCCAGCTTTCAGCCTTCCCTTTCCTTGATTTGAAGATGGGGTGGGCTGACAGTTTTGCTCGGGAAATTTCCGCATGTTTCAATTTATCCCTCGTCAGCAATTTCTTCTTCAGGTGCAGCCACTCATAGGCAAGCTGCCCGTCGCTTACCGACAGCTTCGCGCGCGCAGATGGGAAGAGTATCTTTTTCCTGTCAAATGAATAGCCCCTTCTCCCTGCTTCCTTTTGCACCTCTGACAAATAGGCGCCTATCGCGCGCAGGGGCGCGCGGTGCGACTTGAAGCGCTCAAGCTGGGGATGTTTCCTGTAGCCGCGCGTTTTTCCGGCAAGCACTGTCTGTGCAAGCAGGGCTTCGCGCCAGAGCGCGACGAGCCCGCGCGCGTCAAGGTGCTTGGGATGTAAAGACCAGAGGCGCATGGGAGCAGAATCACCCAATTTGGCGGAGCAAATCCTTGTCGAATGCGAGGGGTTCGGCTAGCGCCGTCTTGCACGCCAGAACGACTGAAAAATCAGCAAGGCTCAGCCGGCCTTTCTGCTTTAGGAATTCTGACAGGATTTCCCCCCGCTGGTCTTCCGTGAGATAGTGGATCTGAAGCCTGGAATTCGATAAAAGCTGCTCATAAGCTGCCCGAGCCGCATCCATGCCCAGTTTTCTGTTGAGCACAGTGAGGGTTTCAAAAAGAATTGAATCGGTAATCAGCATCTCATCTGTGCGGTGCCTGGCAAAGATTTCCACCGCTTTTTGATGGTTCACATCGTTGGGGTGAAAAAGCGAAAAAAGGAAGGAAGTGTCAAGAACCATCATAGGGATCATCGTAAAGTATCTTGTCGTGGTCCAGCTTTACTTTCCCGCCTTTGAATTTCTTGTCGTTTTCCCTTATCCAGGCAAGCAAGTTGTCCCAGTTGTCTGTTTTTTTCAAAGCCTGCGCTGGCTCAGGCAGCAGCCCGGCAATTGCTTCGCTGTAGCTTTGTCCTTTCGCGCGCTTCATGCGCGTCAGTGCCTCGTAAACCCCATCGGACACGTTTATCAGCCTGCTCATGTCAACAACCTCGGTGCGCAAGCCGCTGCCTTCAGGCAGTGTTAAACACCGAGGCGCGGCTTGCCCTTCTGTTTGCACAAGCCTCGGCCCCAGGCCGAGGTTGTTGATGTATATGTATACATATACGTTTATATAGCTATCCTCCTCCGGCGTGCCTTCGCCTTTCAAATGCCGCCTGGAGCGCGATATACCGGTCCACGCGCAGCTTCCACGCGCCGTGCCCTATTTTTGCCGTTTCGTACTGCATGAATGCCACCTCGTTTTCCTAGAAAACAGCCGGGATGCCGAAAAGCTCCACAGCCTCGTTTTGCGCCACCTGCATGGGCCCGTTTTCGGTCTGCAGTATCACGCTTGCTCCCAGGCGCGAGAACTTGCTCTCAATCTTCATGGCGCGCAATCGGTCCACCACGTCCTTTATCTCGTCATACGACAGCTCGTCTATGTTTATTTTCATTTGGTCACCTGCCAGGCTTTCCTGCGCCTTGGCTCCATTGACGGGCGCGCGGCAGTATATAAAGCGGCGGAGACGGTGCCATGCCGGTGCAAAAGACAGAAGTTACCACTAAGGGAAAATGAAAATAAAGAAAGAAGTACTCAAATGACTACTTGATGATGCCGTCGCTCGCAGGCTTGTCTTTCGAGACCTTTCTTACCCTTTCATCTTCGATTTCCCTCATCCGCCTGTCATGTTCGCGTTCGCGCATTTTCATGTTCCATTGCTGGGCGATTGGTGAATGTGGTGTTGTTCTTCCCTTGGGCCTGTGTTTTGCATATCTCATATTAGCACCTCTGCCTACTATTGTGGTCAAATAAGTATATAAATGTATGTATCTCAACCTGCCCGCCTGCTTTTGGCTTTCCTTCCATCGTCAGCTTTTTAAGATGGTTTGGCAATAAAAACAGCATGGCGCCGGAAATGCCAGTTCCACCCGCGCCGCCCAAGGGCGGCCTTAACAGGGATTTGCTCGAGGACATTGCAAAGCTCGCTTCCATTTACCTTCAAAACAAGGCGGAAACGCTCGATTTCACAGGGGAGGGCGCATTCTCCGCCCTTTCCGCGCTTTACGAGCTTTCCAAAACGCGCGGCGGGATGAAAAAGGCGCACGCGAAGAAAATCAGGATGATTGTTATGGCAGCAGGCGCATTCCAGCACCAGGGCGGCAGGCAGGAAACCCAGCCCGGCGAAAGAAGGCACAGGCCCGCCCTCCTGGGCTGGAAGGCAAACAGCGAAGGCGTGGCTGTCCTGAGCGGCAACTACATGCTCAAGAAGATAGACGACCAGGTGGCAAAGGGCCTCTCGTCCGAGCAGACGATGGAATACCTCAAGGCAAAGGAGAGGATGGAGCAGGCGGAAAAGCGGCTTGAGGGCTGGCTGGTGGAGCTCAAAGAAGGGCTTGCCAACGCCTCCGTGGCAAAAGCCCCGGGCATGCAAAAAACAATCGCAGCGATTGAGCGCGTGCAGGGCGTGCTTGAGATGGAAAAGCAGGCATTCTGCCAGTGGGCGGAAATCCTGAACATCAAAGGCAAGTTCGACCCCGAGCCCGTCCTGAACTATTACGTCAGGATGTCGGAAGACCACGCGCTTTTCACAACCAAGGAAAAAATCAATTTTTTCTCATCAGGCAAAAGCGCCGGGCCAGAGGCGCTGGCTCCAAGCTTTGGCATGCTTCCAGAAGGCTTGGGCGCAGAGGACAGGCAAGCCCTCGCCGGCCTTGTTTCCTCCAGGGGGCTGACATTCGAGAAGGTGAATGACATTTCCTCCAAGGACTTTGTGGACGGGTATGCAATGCTTCGCGCCCATTTCCCCCCTGACGAGCTTGACCGCTCCAAGGACATAATCGGCATGATGCTCACGGACCCGGCATATTACCTCATTCTTGCAAAGGACAGGGACGGGAAGATAGTAGGCGTATGCGACGGGAACTTTGTCGCCGACAAGCACTGCTGCGGCATGTACTGGGCGCACGTCTCGGTGCCTGGAGAGGAAAGGCGCGCGGGAATCGCCACCCTGCTTTATGCAAGCACGCTCGGGCTTGGCAATTCATACGCGGATAAGGCTGAAAAGGAACTGGGCGCCACCTATAAAACAAACCAGGCCGGAATGAAGCTCACCTCTTTTTTCCTTGAGACCGAGCCTGCCAACCTGGCTGACCTGGACTCGGCGCTCGCCACGCTTGGAAGGCTTCAATTCCACAACACGCTCGAACTTAGCGTCGCAGACAACGGCAGGAAGCTTTCTGACAAGGATGCGCGGAAGCCTTTGAGCAAGGAAGAGCAGGCAAATGCCAAGGCAGCGCTTCTTTCCCACCTGGAGTCGGAGCTTGAGGACTACTACGGCACGGGCAAGGAAGGCAGGGAAAAGGCAGAGGAGATATTGAAGGTGCTTGGAAAGCAAATGAAATACATCATAGGCAGCCTGAAAGGCTACCTCACCTTCCGTTATTCGCAGGTCGACTTGGACTGGGTGAAAAACCAGCCTTTTTCGCAAAAGCCCTGGAACACGGTGCCGCTGTTCCTGGCTTTCCGCATCCTTACCGGGGAAGCTACTTCGTCAGACGCGCTGGATGTGCTTAAGCTGCAGCGCAACGCCTTCCTGAACGCAGGCGGCTTGAACGAAGCTGGGATATGGTTTGACTATGCGTTCGGCGCGGCTGGGCTTGCGGGCAAGGAAGTCTCCATCGTCAGCCTGCCGCAGACAAATAAAGAGCTTGAGGAATTCGTGCAAAGGACGGGCACCATGGAGGAGCGCAGCAGGCTCATGTACCCGGGCCACAACTGGTCCAAGGACTACCTTGCCGACCTTAAGGAAAACGGCAAGCCGATCCCCCTGGCGCAGGCGCTGCTTGCGCTTGATGAGAAGGCGAAAAGAAAGGAAAGCACGGTGCCATCGTCTCTCTTGATCCGGCTGCCGCTCAAGCCTTTTTGTAGTAGTCAATCAGCTCCTTGAGCCGCTTGTATATTGCCATGCTCAACACTGAAATTGTCGCGAAGTAAACGACCTCGCTGAGCGCCACTGCGAGGGTGACGCCTGCAAAGCCTGCCGCAAGGCTGTTTGTCCCGGCCGCAGTCCCCCACAGCGTGAGGAAGCTGAAAGCATAAGGCCCAAGAGAGGCGCCTATAGCCCAGATGTGGAGCTTGAGAAGGTCGCTTTCCGCATTGAGGATTGCGCGCACGTTCTTCCCGAACTTGAATTTGTAGTATTTCCATGCCTTGGCAAAATAAGCTATCTGGAATGCGATTATGGCAGTGATAGTGTCTGACACTATTGCGCCGCCGCCTATCCCAGGAACGCTGAGCCCTGCGCGCGCAAGAAGCCAGCCTGCAAACGGGAGGATTGCCACATTCACTGCCTCTGAAATGAGAAGGCAGGAAAGGATTATTTTCGCGGCATCCTTTGCCTCGGCAAACTTTGTCCTTATGTGCTTGACGTCTTCCCAGATTGTTTTCGGCTTAGCAGCGTATTTTGCGACCACGATGGCGGGATAAACCAGGCCAAGCCCAAAATTCAGCGCAGCCTTCCCCGCTTTGATTGCAAACTTGCCTGTCTTTTCCAAAAAAGTGCGAGCCTCTGCCTTTTCCTCTATGGCGGCAGGCGCCTCTTCCGCTTTTTTGGCAGGCACATCTTTCTGCATGGCGACTGAAAGGCGTTTGGCCAAAAGAGGGTTGTCAGTGATGAACGGGCTGTCAGTCAGCGTGCGCAGCCTGAGCCCGGATGGCCTAAGGATGCGCGGCTGGATGCGGACAGGCTCGAAATCCTGCGCGCCGCGCCTATGGAATGCCCTGTTTGAGGAGATAGGCAAGTGCATGCATTAACTGTGGTAAGATAGGCATTTAAATGTACTGTCTAGGGTGCTATCCTAGTGCACACTGCCTTTTTCCCCAAAAGGAGCGAAAGCACGCGCGCGGGCTTTCTCGCGTTCACTATGTAGGCAGTCACCTTGGCTTTCATGAGCTCGCGTATCTTGCCCTCCATGCCCCCAGTGACGTCAGGCGAGGACGAGCCTTTCAGGTGGCGCGCTATTTTTGCAAAGTTTGCGCGCGTAATCAGCGGCACTACCTTGCCATGCACAAGCACGCCGTCCACGTTGGTGGCAAGCACCACGCGGCTTGCCCACCTGCCCAAATAAGCGACAATCTGGTCTCCTGAGCACACTGAGCATCCGAGCTTGGAGTCAGGTATCATGTCCCCGAAAAGCACAGGCACATAGCCGGCTTTTATCCTTCCCAGCACCGCTTTCTTGTCCATATTCACTATTCTCCTGTTCGTCGCCCGCGCAATGTCTGCCGGGGGCACCGAGATTGCCGGCACGCCTGCCTTGATAAGCGCGTCAGTCACATGCGAGGAGAAGTGACTGCAGGCAGAGTGCGTGAGCGCGCACGCCCAGGTCTGCTTTTTGGTGCGCACGCCCTTGTTCAGGCCGTATTTGAGAACAGGTGCATGCCCGAAAGAGCCTGCGCCGTGGACAATGATAAGGTCGCGCACGCCTGCCTTGTACGCCTTGCCCACTACCGCGGCAAGCTTTGCAATGCCTGCGTCATCCGCTTCCATGAAGCCGCGCTTCTTTGTAAGCACGCTCCCGCCGAGCTTGAGTATCTGCATGCTAGGGGATTGGCAAAGCCTATTTAAAAGGGTTGTTGGATGAATTTTCCCATGCGCATCCTCGTTGCAATCACGGGCGCCTCGGGCATAGCATATGGCACGCGGCTAGCCGAAGTGCTGAGGAAAGGCAGGCACAGCACATCCGTTGTGATAAGCGAGGGGGCAAAAAAAGTAGCAAAGGCAGAGGGTGCGGCGCTTCCCAAAGCAGACGTGGAAGAGCGCGATTTTTCCTCTCCTTTTGCCTCAGGCTCCAACGCGGCGGACGCAGTCATAGTGTGCCCCTGCTCGCTCAAGACGCTGGGCGAAATAGCCAACGGAGTGGGCAGCAGCCTTATCACGCGCGCTGCAGAGGTCTCCCTCAAGGAGAGGAAGAAGCTGGTGCTGGTGGTGCGCGAGACGCCGCTTTCGCTCATTGCCATAAAGAACATGGAGCGCGTCACGCTTGCTGGCGGCATCATCCTGCCTGCCTCGCCGGGCTTTTACCACAAGCCAAAGAAAGTGGAGGATTTGGTTGATTTCGTAGTTGGAAAAACGCTGGACGCAGTTGGCATCGAGAATTCGCTTTTCAAGAGGTGGAAATCGTGAAGCAGGGCATGCCATTTAGGGATTTTGTTGCAAAGATAAGGAAGCAAGGCAAGTGCGTGGAGATGAAGAAGGAAGCGTCTTTGCGCCTTGAACTTGCAGGCGTGCTGGCAGCTTTTGATGGGAAGCCGGTTTATACGGAGAAAGTGAAGGAAACGCCTGGCGCGCGCGTGGCAGGCAACGTGTTTTGCACGCGCGAGCTTGTCTGCGAGTACCTTGGCATAACGCGCGAGGAGCTTATTCCTGCGCTCATGCATGCGATAAGCCATCCAAGCAAGCCCTCCCTGGTGTTTGCTGCAGACGCGCCTGTGCTTGAGGTAGACGCACCAGTGGACTTGGGCAAGCTTCCCATCCCCTGGCATGCTGAAAAGGATGGCGGCGCGTATTTTTCCTCAGCAGTGGTGATTGCGCGCGACTCCGAGCTTGGGCAGAACTGCTCGTTCCACAGGATGATGGTATTAGGCAAAGACCGCGTGGTGGTGAGGATACTGCACCGGCACCTTGACGAGTTTATCAAGCGCGCAGGAGGAGAGCTGGATGTCGCTTTCGTTGTAGGAGCGCCAATAAATTTCCTTCTTGCCTCTGCCTGCTCGGTGGAAATCGGCAAGGACGAGACAACCATTGCAAATTCACTTGCCCCGCTGCGCACTGTTCGCCTTGAAAGCGGAATAGAGGTGCCTGCGGACGCAGAGTTTGTTTTCGAGGGAAAGATAATGCGCGAGCTTGCGGACGAGGGCCCCTTCGTTGACCTTACCGAGACTTATGACGTGGTGCGCAAGCAGCAGGTGATGAAAATCACAAGAATACGCCACAGGTGCGACGCCATCTGGCATGTTCTGCTGCCTGGCGCGCTTGAGCACAAGCTATTGATGGGAATGCCGCGCGAGCCCACCATCTGGCAGGAGGTAAGCAAAGTGGCGGAATGCTGCGGCGTGAACATCACGCCTGGCGGCTGCTCCTGGCTGCACGCAGTTGTTGCGATAAAAAAGAAGAGCGAAGAGGACGGCAAGAAAGCAATAGCGGCTGCTTTCGCAGGGCACAAGTCCCTCAAGCACGTGGTGATAGTGGACGATGACATTGATATATACAGCCCCGCAAGCGTAGAGTGGGCAATTGCCACGCGCGTGCAGGCTGACAAGGGAGTTGTCATCCTCAGCGGGCAGAAAGGCTCCTCCCTTGACCCGTCCGCAGACGCGCACACCTATGCCACTTCCAAGATGGGAATTGATGCGACAAAGCCCCTCGTCGCGCACGGAAAAGACTTTGTGAAGGCAAAGTGGATGAAAGTGAAGAAGGAGAACTATGTTTAGGTGCTGATGATGCTGGTATTCCAATCAAATCCAGATGAAAAAACTGGCGAGTATGTCTATATAGAGAAATGGCTCAAAGATAGGTTCAAAGGCAAAATTGAAAAGGGTGAGGAGGACGGATATGGCGTTAAAACCATCTACCTACTTGAATTGGATGGAACGCTCTCAATGACTCTCATGCATGAAACTGCGCACATGTGGCTGGAAAGGGGGGCAGGATACCAAGGTGGGGGCATAATCCCGCTTGTGAAACGAACATGGGAAGGCAAGGATCTTGACCAAAAGGTGTTTTTGGTTTTTAAAACAGAAAAAAGCCTTTCGAAAAAGGCAAAGGAATCCCTGGAAGGCATATTTGGCCAACCTGAAAAATACATGGCAACCAGCAACTTTGACAATAAGAGGATATACCGGAATTTTTTGCATGGCAAACGCTTCATTCATGGCAAACGATATGTTGGCAATCTGGTGGATGAAAGCGGGAATTTTCTTATAGACAAAATTGATGGGCATCCTTTGGACGATTTTACAGAGTTATTCGCCTCTTTTATCTCAACGCTTGCCTTCGGGGAGATCGGACTGGTCTTGGGGAGGCTTCAGGCATTGGAAACGCTATCGAAACGGTTTGATTTAAGCGAAAAGGACGTAAAACTTCTGGAAACGATCACTGGGAATTTTCGCGAGCTTTTGGTGGAAGCCCAGAAATACGGAGTTCATATGATAAGTGACATGGAGAAGCACGACCCCAATCTTCCTCCTAGGATAATGATGCTGAAAAATAACTTGCAGGCGGCCGGAAAGGCGCTTGGGGTTGCTGAGGGAACGCAAGCACCGGCGCAGTTTAAAGAAGGGCAGGGTGGCTACATTGGACATTGAGCAAGCCTTCCAGGCAACCTCCAAGGTGCTTTTCGGCACCGAGATTGGGAAGCTAAAGGAGTTTGAACCCTACCTGCAGGAGATGCTGCTCCCATACCAGATGAAAAAGTCATGCGTGTCCGGCAAGAGCGTGATGGTTTCCAATTTCTTCTACCCTGATGGTGCGAAATTTGTCTCCCAGGACGAAATTTCCCAGCTCAAATTTCAGCCTATTAACATAAATGAGATAAAGGACATCGACTCCCTTTTCGCAGCGGCTTCGGAGCGCGCGGTGTTCTGCGGCAACAAGCAGTTCGGCAGGAACACAAACGTTTCCGAGGTGGACAACTGCGTGGATTCGTTCCACATCTTCCACGGCCACAACATCTACAATGTGAAATACGGCGCATACATCTCCCACATGCGCGAGGCAGAGCACGCCTTTGGCGTAAGCGCATTCCCCGGCGCAATCCACTGCATCAGGATATGCGAAGGCGTGGGTGCCAACCGCTGCTTTGAGAGCTATTACGGCACCAACCTCTCAGACATGTACTATGCCTTCAACTGCATAGGCTGCTCGGACTGCATATTCGCCTTCAACCTGCGCTCGAAAAGGCATGTAATCGGCAATCTCGAGCTTCCAAAAGACGAGTACCTGCGCCTCAAGATAAAGCTTGTGGCGGAAATGGCAGATGAGCTGCAAAGGAAAAAGAGGCTTTTCTCAGTTGCGGACATCGCTTATTTTGGCAGGAGCAAGAAAGACATTCCCGAAGAAAAAGTCGCCTACGACAGCCCGGTGCCTCCCAAGGTTGAGGAGGCATTCCGTTCCACATGCCGCATAGTGCTTGGCAGGGAGCACGCAGATGTCAAGAGGTTCGGGCCATGGCTTCTGAAGCGCGCAATAGGGGTGAAAAAGGTGAAGGGCGCGCTTGGCAGCCCGACTTACAAAGTGGAAGGCCTGCCAATCATCAGGGAAATCCCTGCAGACAGGCTGGTCACAATGCAGGAAGGGATGGAGTCTGCAAAAAGCCTCATCCGCATAAAGCACGGCGAGGAACTTTCACTGAAAGAGGCGCTTTCCCGCGTGGCAGCAGTGGCGCGCTTCTCAGTGGAATTTGTTGATGGAGTGAACGACCGCTGCGTGGACACTCCCTCTATTTTCACAGGCTCGAACATCTACAAGACCTGGGATACCACGGGCTCCAAGCTGTCTGCCTACACCAGCGGGGTGATAAAGTCCGAGCACATCTTTGGCGGCTATCTGCGCATACTGCTGTGCCAGTTCTGCATAAACACGTTCGACTCCACCAAGCTTTCCAACTGCCTTGAGGTGGATGGCTCCTATTCTTCGAGAAACTCATACTTCTGCCACAACTGCGAGAACATGCAGGATGCGCTTTTCTGCTTCAATGCCAAAGCCATGCAATATGCGGCGTTCAACCAGGTGGTGGGCAAGGAGGAATACGCGCGCCTCAAGAAAATGCTGCTGGATTACGTGAACCGCGAGCTTGAGGAGAAAGGGAGCCTTGAGGCTTCCATTTTTAGCATCCCTGCAAAGAAGAAAAAGAAGTGAAGTTATGCAGCTTACAAAAGAGCAGCAATCAATGTGCGACGGCGAGGCAGGCGAAGCCGCGCGAGTGTCAATGGAAATACTTTGCGCGCTTGGCAAGATATACGGCGCGCAAGACATGGTGCCAATCACCTCTGCGCAGGTGGCAGGCGTTTCCTACAAGACGCTTGGGGACGCCGGGCTGGAATACCTGCATGACATGGTGAAAAAGGGCGCGCGCGTGCGCGTGCCAACTTTTTTGAACCCTGCAGGCATGGACAGGGAGCAGTGGAAGAAAATGAAGATGCCGCCTGCTTTTGCGAAAAAGTCAATTGAGGCGCTCGACGCGTTTTCCGCAATGGGCATTGGCATGACGTGCACCTGCACGCCCTACTTGGTGGGCATACGCCCAAAGCTTGGCGAGCACATTGCCTGGTCGGAAAGCTCTGCCATCTCATTTGCGAATTCCGTCCTGGGCGCGAGGACAAACAGGGAGGGCGGCCCATCCGCGCTTGCCGCGGCTATTTGCGGCGCCACGCCGAATTACGGGTATCATTTGGATGGGAACAGGCTATGCAGCCTGCTGGTGAGCGTAGAAGCCGATGTGAAAAGGACAGCGGACTTTGGCGCGCTTGGCGCATTTGTAGGCGAAGCTGCGAAAGGAAGGAACGTGGCTTTCAGCGGCATCAGGCAGGCATCCGAAGACAGGCTCAAGTCGCTTGGCGCCTCCATGGCCGCATCTGGGTCAGTGGCGCTTTACAATATGAAAGGAATCACTCCGGAATGGAACGTGGCTGATGGCGCGGAGAAGATAACATTTGGCGCGCAAGAGCTTGCCTCCTACAGGAAAAAGCTCGGCGAGGGCAGCAAGGAAAAGCCAGACATAATCGCAATCGGCTGCCCGCACGCCTCGCTTGCAGAGATTGGGGAAGTGGCTACGAGAGTGCGCGGGAAGAAGCTTGGCTGCCAGTTGTGGGTATGCACGGCAAGGAAAACAAAAGAAGCGGCTGATGCCGCGGGCTATGTGAAAACAATCGAAGCCGCAGGCGGCAGGGTGGTGGCAGACACCTGCATGGTGGTCTGCCCGCTTGAGCAGATGGGCTTTTCAGTGTCAGCCTGCAACTCCGGAAAGGCGGCAAAATACCTGCCCAGCGCATGCAGGCAGAAAGTGGTGTATGGCGACGTGGAGGACATCATAACATGCAAATGAATGCAGGCAAAAGGCATTGCGCAGGAGGCATCACATCATGCAAATAGCTGCAAGGGCAATCTCAAAAGGAACCGCTTCGGGCGAAGCGCTGGTCTCAAGCGAGGCAATCTCATTTTTCGGAAGCGTGGATGCCAGGACCGGCGTGGTCGTGGAAAAAGGCCACCCGCTGGAAGGCAAATGCATTGCCGGCAAAGTGCTAATCTTCCCGCGCGGCAAGGGCTCCACCGTGGGCTCCTATGTCATGCTCCAGCTGAAAAAGAACGGAGTCGCGCCGTGCGCGATAATAAACGAGGAGGCAGAACCCATCATCGCGGTGGGCGCAATCATCTCAGGCATCCCCATGGTGGACAAATTGGATGGAGGCGCGTATGCGCGTATAAAAGACGGGATGCGCGTGTCAGTGGACGGCACGGGCGGCACGGCTGAAATGGGCGGGAAACGATAAATAAAAAAAGAAAGTGAATAAAGAAGAAGCAAAAAGAAAAATAAAAAACAGAAAGAAAAAAAAGAAGGGCACCCTACTTTTTCTTGCCCCTTTCCTTCCTCTGGGCCTCGCGGATGTCGCTTATTGTCTTGGCAAGCCCTGCAAACCCGTCCAGAAGCTCAAGGGGCAGCGGGATTATCACGGTGTTTGACGCCGTGGGGCCCAGACCGTCTATGGTCTGGAGCGCGCGCAGCTGCATGCCGCCGGGCACCGAGTTCATGGTGCGCGCGGCGTCCGCAAGGTTCTGCGACGCCAGCTTGTCGCCCTCAGCCTTGATGATGGTGGCGCGCTTCTCCCTCTCCGCGGATGCCTGCCTGCTCATCATCTTCTTGAGGTCGTCTGGCACCTCCACGTCCTGCAGCTTGATGTCTGTCACGTCAAGCCCCCAGTCCTTGGTGCCCTCGTCGACAGAGTCGCGTATCTTGTTCCCAATCATTGTGCGCTCGGAAAGCACGTCGTCAAGCGACATGGCACCCACCACGTCTCTAAGCGCGGTCTGTGCGTACTGGCTCATGGCGTACTCGTAGTTCTGTATCTTGATGACCGCGTCCTCGGGCTTTGCCACCTTGAAGTACACCACGCCGTTCACCGACACCGGCACGTTGTCCTTTGTCATCACGGACTGCTTTGGTATGTCAAGCGTGAGTATGCGCACGTCCACCTTGCGCAGGTCCTGCAGTATGGGGATTACGATGACCAGCCCTGCCTCGCGCATGCCTATGTACTTTCCGAGCTGGAACATCACGCCCCGCTCGTACTGGTAGATGACGCGCACCACCATCGGTATGATTATTATCGCTCCCACCACTATGGCGGGCAAACAGAACTCAGCTGCTGCCATCCCACACACCTCGCTGCCTATTCCTTCCGCCATATTTATAATCTATAGTGGGGCGCAGGGCGCGGTGAAAACGGCAACAAGCGCCACGCTAGCGGCATGCCTACAATGGCACGCCGAGCGCGGTGAAAACCACCACGATGGCAACCCCCAATACGCCTCCTATCGCCGCGATTATGAGCGTGACAAAGTCAAGGGGCACGTGGAGAACGCCAAAATACCCGAACAGCCAGAAGACAACAAGGCCGAAAATCCCGTTGAAAATGAGCGCCGAGAGCTTGCGCGCGAAGTGGAAAACAACGTAGGCTATGATGATGGAAGCAGCAAGCGCAAGCCAAAGGCCAAGTGCCATGCAAAAGCCTGGGAAGGCAAAGAATAAAACGGTTGATGCATGCCTGCCGGATGGCGCATGCATTCCGGGAAGGGCAAAGCGGCTGATGCGTGCGGGAAAGCGCCATGGGCATGGCAAGTGGGGAAGAATAAAACGGTCGATGCGTGCCTGCTGGCTAGTCCGGCGACAGCGTCCCTACCGCATGCTCTTCCAATATGCCGTCTGCATAGGCGGAATGCCCCATTCCCATCCTGATTGACTCGTATTCGCTTGTGGCATCCTTGCCACAATACTTCAGGAACTCGCTGCCCCCGGGGTGG
>JBAZTI010000007.1:0-29315 GCA_041662045.1 Candidatus Micrarchaeia archaeon
GCCGTCGGCGTCAAGCACGCCTGCCGTTGCGTTGAAGTCATGATGGTTTGGCGCGTAGGCAAAGGCAGTGGCATGGAGGATGAAGGGAGCAGAGTTCTGTATGGTCACGTTTGAGGAGAAGTTGCGGCTGGAAAACACGCCCTCATCGTATGCATAGGCGGCGCAGGACCAGTTCTGCCCCTTTATGAAGTTGGACGGGTCGACTGTGGAAATGATGGTCGCAGTGCTGTTGGTTATGCTGGCGCTTGTCGCAAGCGAGGTCTGGTTCACGCCATCATTGTACCACTCGACAAACGCAGTGGCATGGTTGTCGTCCTGGTCATAGTATGTGACGTTGCAGGAAAGATTGGCTGATTTTGTCGGGCTCAAAGGCTGGATGGAGACTGCCGTGATGAGAGGCGGCAGTTCCGCCGCCAAGGTGAAGGGGGGGCTTTGCGCAGATGACTTCTGCCCGTCCGACTGCCATGCAGTGACATTTATTTTGTATTGCCCCATGTTGCCGCTGGTGTTCCAGTCAGATGGCAGGTTGCTTGTGTTGCTTACGAAGGCAGTGGTGTTCCACTGGTAAGCCAGGCTGGTGGTGTTTGCGGCAATGAGCAGGAGCGGGAGGTCGGAGGATGCGTTCATGAGATATATGTCAAAGCCGGTGATGGTCAGGTTGCCTGGGCTGGAGGCGTTCGTGTAGTTGACAGTCACAAGCGCGCTTTTCGGCGGCACAGGATAAACTTCGAAGGTTGTGTTCTGGGGGTCGAATATGGTCACTGGCGAGGGGGGCAGTATCGTTTGAGTGTTCCGCACGCTGTCTGCTGCAAACGCCGTCAGCGCGCCGCCGGTGAATGTGAGGTTGCTTGAGCTTGCCGAAGCCATGAGCTGTACCGCATAGTTTCCGCTTGAGAGGTTGGAAAACACGTGCTGGATGACTTTCACCCCGCTCTCGCCGAGCACGGTGAATGAGCGATGCTCCTGCGCAGAAGCGTTAAGCACGCTTCCGCTGCTGGCGTTCACCAGCCGCAGCTGGAATACAGCTTCCACGTTATTGGCTGAGGAGTTCGCCGTGGTCCCAGCCATGGCAACCAGGTCGTGCTGGTCAAAGGACACCGACAATGTGACGTTCTTCACCTGGGAGAGGGAAGAGGAGTTGATGAATGCGCCTGTGAGGTTGGACTGGCCGGAGTCCGAGGGAGTCCCGCCATAAGTGAATGCGTGCAGGCGCCCGGTGAACGTGCTGGTGCCGGCCGTGTTGGAAGCAAAGAGCTGTATCTTGTGGAGCGTGGAGTTCGTATTTGCCGTGATGTTCGGCGAGACTATGCAGGAGCCGCCGTTGTTGCTGGTCAGGCCATTGGTGCTTGTGCGGACAATCGGGACGCATGTCGAGATTGTGCCGTTTGAAAATGCCGCCTTGAAAAGGTATGTCGTGATTCCAGCGCCCCCCGTCTTGGCAACGCTCACGCCCCAGACGAGCATAAGGGTGCCGTTGTAGGTGCTGTTGTACGAAAAGTTGGCGATATTGGCAAGCGTTGGCGAGGCGGTTGCCGAGCTTATTGTGAAGTTCGCATGGTCAAGCACCGCGGTGCTGTCCACGTCGCCCATGCCATATATCATTGTTCTTGCCTGCGTGGAGGAAATGGTCCCGCCGCCTGACACCCGCCTGTGCTGTATGGTGATGTTCACCGCGGAGGAATTGCTTGCCTGGAAATCCAGCGATGAGAACACGATGGAGATGTTCTGGCCGCTTGTCGGCAGCGAGCGGGTGGCATTGCCCACCTCCACCCCGTTCACGGTGATGCGCCACTGGCCAAGGGTGGAAGCTCCGCCCGCCTTGGATGCAGTAAGCGTCACATATGCGAAGTAGTGCGTATTGTTCGATATTGGCGGGGTGAAGTTGAATTGCTGGACGGATGCATAGGTGGCGCTGACGGTGGACGCGGTGCCGTTCGACACGATGAAGGAATCGAACGGGTGGATGATGGCGGCGGCCTGAATGCCCGATATTGCGAGAAGGAGGAGTAAAAGCTGCCGGCGGCGTATTTTGAGCAGGTCAACCATCACATGGATTAATGGAGTGAGGTTTTTGAATTTACCTACACCGGGCCTTGTGCAAAAACGGGACAAAAGGGTTAAAAACCGCCCGCGAGAAGCGGAATCCATGGAATCCTTCCTCGGCCTTGCAAAAAGGCGCAAAATCACCTACGAGTTTTCCGAAAAGCCCGTGCCGGAAACGGCAATCAGGAAAATACTTGAGGCCGGCCGCTGGGCGCCATCGGCGCACAACGCGCAGCCGTGGCGCTTCATCGTGGTGAAAAATCCGGAAACAATAAGGGGGATTGTCCGCGCGGCGTATTACGGGAATTTCCACACCCTGCCAAGCGTGGCAGTCCTGATTTCCCTGACCGGCGAGGCATCCGGCGGAAAGAATCACCGCGGAATGGTAAAGGGCGAGATAGGCAATGACGAGGCGATGATGACGGCCGCAATGCCGGCACTGATGATGATCCTCGAGGCGGAGGACATCGGAATCGGCTCCTGCCTGCTTTCCCTTGATGAAAAAAAACTCGGCAGAATGCTCAATCTCGGAAGCAACCGCGCGCCGATTGCGGTGGGGCTTGGCCATGATGAAAAAGGCAGCACGTCTGCGGGCATCATGCACAGGCGCAAGCCGCTTTCGGAGCTTGTGAAAAAAGAGAGGCTATGAGTGGGTACGATGGGCGAGAGCTGGCTGTACGAAGAGCTTGGCAGGGAAGCGGTCACTGGAAAGAGGAACACCCTGGCAGTCATGAAATCCAAGGAAGGCATTGATGCCGCATTCTCAAGCGAGTTCCTGTCCCGCCTCAACCCCAATTCAATATACCTCACGCTTGGCACGCCTGCTGAAAAGGCTGACGTGCCGCTTTCTGCAATGGACATCGAGTGGATTGACGCCACAGGGGCAAAGCACTCGCCATCCCCGGGCTTTCCAGTCACATATTTTGATTCCGCCAGGGAGCTTGTCAGGCTTTCGGCCATGATAGGCACCATGGCATCGGCAGGAAACCACAGCTTCCTGGTGGTGAACCCCCTCAACGGGATTCTCGCGGCAAACGGCGTGGAAAAAACCGCGGAATTCACCGGCTTTCTGGCCAACAGGCTCGCAAGCGCAGGGATGGGCGGGCTGTTTTTCATCCTTGCCAAGCCGGATGCCGCTGGCCTTGTGAAAAAAATATCGCCGATGTTCGACGATGTGATCAAGTTCTGATGCAGCCGCGGCGGGCTTGGGCGGCGCGCAAGATGCGCATTGCAGTGGGAATATATTCCTTTTCTTCGTTCTTTGTGCGGTGCAGAGATGTTCATTTTCCAGGCGTATGCGGAAAAGAAGGAGAGCGGCAGCGAGGAGGAGAACAGGCGCTTCGGCATGAAGGTCGGGAAGAAGGCGGACTTCCTTGCTGCTGCGATGGCAATGCCCGACGAGCAGTTCTCTGGCGCGCTTGTGTCCATCGAGAAGACGTTTAGGGCGAAGGGCATAAGCGAATTCATGAACACGCTGACGCCCGGCGCGCAGAACGCGATTTACGCCTCCTCCTTTGTCTGGGGGTACGAGAATGCCGCGAAATACGTGCAGAACGCCATGAAGCTCGACGAGGTGAAAAACGCCGCGAACGAGTCCGAGAGGAGCAAGGCTGTCGTGGAGAGCGTGCAGCAGCAGGCGTCCGGGGAGACGACGAACAAGCAGGCGAGCACGTTCGCATGGGGATACTACAACGAGGACATGAAGCAGACGCAGGCGCAGTCGGGGGTCAGCGAGACGGTCACGGACAAGGAAAAGACGAAGGAGCAGATGCAGCAGCAGTCCGGCATCGTGATGCCCCTGAATGCGGCTGAGGCAGTTTCCATGGGCGTGCTGCACGGCTCGGCTGCGCCGAGATGCTCTACTGCTCCGCCGCAGGGGAGGCGGTGGCCGGCATGCACGAGAAGAGGGAGGAGGACGCCAGGCGCGAGCGGCTGGAAAGGCTTGAGGGGATACGGCCTGGCGAACCCCGGATAATCGCGCTCCGCCCCGAGGAGGAAAGGCTGAAGGCAAAGGCATCCGCGGAAGTGATGCGCGAGGCCGAGAAGCGGCAGGCCGAGCTTGTATCCGAGCACGCAAAGGTCGAGGAAAAGCTCGAGGCGGCGCTTGCGAGGCTTGACACATTCAAGAAGGACGAGGAGGCGAACGTGAAGAAAATCGCGGCAATGCTCCCCTCCGAGCTTGCGCGCGCAATATTGTCGGGCAGCGGAAAGTTCGCGAAAAGGAGGGCGCTTAGGAAGAAGCTTGAGGGCTGGCTTGCCTTTTCGAGGAGCGGCAAGAGCGCGGTTTCCGCCCTGCCCTTGGGCAGGCTATTAAAGCTTGCTTCTCTATCCTCGCTCCTAAGGTAGTTTGAGATGGCGGGCACCACCATTCAGCTTGTCGAATTTTCATTCTTCGTAGTGTTCGCGCTTTTGGGCATCGTGCTTGCCACGCGCCTCAAGGTGCCGTACGTCGCCGGACTGCTCGTGTTCGGCATGATATCCGGGCCCAATGTGCTTGCGCTCGTGAAAAGCCAGTCGCTCATCAGCACGTTCTCGGAGCTTGGCGCAATACTTTTGCTCTTCACCGTGGGGATAGAGTTTTCCATCTCCCGCATGCTGCGCTCGGGCTTCCGCGCGATTTTGGTCACGTTCTTCAAGATGGCAGTGCTGTTCTTCTTCGGGTACGAGGTTGCGCTTTACTTCGGGCTGGACCTGACCACGGCGATGTACATCGGGGCCATGGTGGCCATCACAAGCACCGCGATAATGTACAAGATTGCGGGCGAGAAGGGGAATACGAAGGACCCGCTCATGCCGCTCCTCTTCTCCATGCTCATCGTGGAGGATTTGGTGGCGGTGGCTGCGCTTACCTTCTTCACGAGCCTGGACGACTCGGGCGCGCCCACGCAGGAGAACAAGGTGTTCTCCATCTTCATCTCGCTTGCGCTCCTTGGCGCGTTCTACCTGTTCGCGCGCAGGCACGCAAGCGGCGCCATCGTCAGGCTCACGACGAACTTCAACGAGGAGGCGCTCATCTTCGTGGCGTTCACGCTCTGCCTCGTGATGAGCTTTGCCGCGGACTTCTTCGGCCTGTCGCCCGCAATCGGGGCGTTCCTTGCAGGGAGCATAATCGCGGCGCTTCCTAACGCGCGCTCCATACAGAAGACCATACACCCGCTGCTCCTCACGTTTGCCGCGTTCTTCTTCCTTGCGCTTGGCATGCAGATAGACCCGGCTGCGATTTTGGGCCACCTGGGCCTTGCAGTGGCGCTTGCGCTCGTGTTCATCGTGGTGTGCTTTGGCGCCGAGTTCCTGCTGCTCTACTCCACCGGCACCAGGGGCAGGGGCGCGCTTTTCGGCGCATCGTCCATGGTGGTGCTGGGGGAGTTCTCGCTCATCATTGCCACCGTGGCAAAGGGCGATTCCGCGCCCATCCTGCTTTCCGTCGGCTCGTTCGGCGTGGTGTCGACCGCGCTGGTGTCCTCGCTGCTGCTTGACAGGCAGGAATGGCTTGCCGATGCCGGCAGGCGCATGGTGCCCGCGCGCGCAATCGCCACCGGCCGCGCGTTTGCCGCGTATTTCTCGGGCCTGGTGAAGGACTTCTCGCCGAACGGGCACTTCTGGCGCGTCTCGGTCGTGTGCTGGGGGTGCGTTGCAAGGAAGCTCGTGGCAGTGGTCGCCCTGCTGCTTTCCATGTGGATTGCGAGGGCGGCGGTCGCCTTTGCAGGGGTCTCGAGCGCGAACGTGAGGGTGGCGATATTCATCCTGGGCGGGCTGCCGGTGCTCTATTACCTTGCGCGCATATTCCAGGACACCAGGCCCGTGCTTGATGCGCTTTCGCACACCATTGCACGGCACAGGAAAAATGCAAAGGACGAGAGCATAATATTGCGCGACATCGGGTTTGCCGCGCTGTTTTTGCTCCTTGCCACCATCATGCCCGAGGCGCAGGCGTTTTTCCAGCTGCCGCCGTTCTTCTCATTGGGCGACGAGATTGCGTTCCTGGTTGCGTTCGCATTCATCTGGGACCTTGCATTGCACGCGGGCAGGCTGGTGAAAAAGCACGGCGGGAGATGAGAGCGGCTGCCCTTCGCGCGGAAAAATCCTGGCCTGCTTTTACTTCTCCTCGTATCTGACCACCATCTCCACGTATTTCCTGTGCGCCATGTCGGCGTCGTGGTCATAGCAGTCGTCAAGCATCCGCTGCCTTTCCTCGGGGGAGAAATACGCCATGGCAGCCCCGAAAAAGCGCGTGTCCTCAAGCTCCATGTGCGGGGGGTAAAGGGCTATCAGCCTCTTGAGGTGGGCTGAGATTTGCGCGATAGCGTCCAGGTCGCCCCGCTCGTAGCGCTGCGCGGATTCAAGCAGCCCCTGGACCTCGTCGCGCGCAATCCCGTGCTCGCGCACCAGCTGGTCCATTATGGCTTTGTGCTCGCGCGAGAGGGGCTTTGCCCCAAGGGACCTGAAAAGTATGCCCTCCTCCTTGCCGTGGTGCGTGGTGTCGGCGTAATTCTTGAAGAAGTCGACTGCGGTGCAGATGAATGACGGGTTGGCCGTGTGCAAAAGCGCCTCGCTGCCAAGCTCCTTTTCCAGAAGCGCGACCATCCGCGAAATCACGCGGTGCTCGGCCATAAGCACGTGTATAATCTCCATCGCATCACCCGCTCAATGGAAACGGAGGGGAGATTATTATTGGTTGCGCAAAGGACGGGCGGCGGCAGGGCGGATTGTTTTTATTTGCATGCGGCTAGAAAGCGATAGTGGTTGAATGAAGCATGCCGAGGTGTTCCCAAAAGGCGCGGTTAGGCGCATGGCTTCGAAGGCGCTTAGGCCCGCCCTTCCGTTCATGGTTCTTGCAGTGCTTGCCTCGGGCATAATCGCTTCCAGCAAGAGGCAGCTGGAGCCGCGCCCAGCCTCCAGATGGGCAATTGCAAAATCCTTGCATTTCAAGCCAACACGGGGGATAGCCGGGATTCCCGACTCATGCTTCATACCTGATGGCGGGGTGCTGGCGGGGAAAATTGTGGAGGATTCGGCTTTCCACCCAGTTCCTGCCCCTTATGAGGGTAATCCTGGCTACTACGAGCGCTTTTACCGCTTTTTTCTCCCTTCCGGACAAGAACTGAGCTGGCAGTTCGTTTCCTACGATGGAAAAAATTACAACACACTATATGATTTGAAGGAGAAGATCGCAAGGGGTGCGCTGAAAGTCTGCGGCGACAACGGCGGGTGCGGCGCATATTATGAAGTAACAAAAGACAGCAGCGTGCTGACCAACCCCGCAAGCGGCGAGAAGGCGTATTACTGGCATTACCTGCCGGCCAAGCAGGCTTTCCGCTCGAAAAACAAGGAAGTGGCCATACGCGCGCGGCACACTGGCAATGGATGCTGGCTTGATTACCAGGTCGACAGCGTCGTGGATGCGAATCAGCGCGCGCCCTAGCCGGGCAAAAGCCCTGCCGCTTCTCTTGATTGGGCCAAGATGTGCTTTTTGCAAGCAAAAAGCATCAGATGTCGAATGCGCAAGCGTTCAACAATTGTCGAGCAGAGCTCGACAAGTCATCGAGCGATTCGTCGCTCGATGCTGAATCGCTCATTTAGCCTCGCCAAGGCTTGCCCTGGCTCAAGAGGTTTAAATAGGCTGCTCCGCTTCAAGAATATTTTACACATATATAACTTTTTAAACACATAGTCTCCAAAAGACTTCGAATAGAAAGGTGGGCTATTGGTAACAAGACGTGATTTTCTCAGAACCGCTGGCTGGGCAACGGCAGCCGCTGCCATTTGTCCAGGCACGTTGCTACGTGCTGCCATAAATCAAAAGGCACATTCCCCGCCTGAAAAACTGCCGCCAGAGCCGTTTCAGCTCAATGCGAAAGTAGTCAAGCATCCCTCTTATAGCGATTTTAAAACCTATATTCAGGCTCACAAATATGTGGTTGTAGAAATAGGAGCGCCTTCTTGCGCTCCATGTAAAGTGTTTGAAGAGAGAGTGGATAACACACTTTCAAAAGACCCTCGGGCAGGCAACCTCTCTTTTGTGTTTATCAATGCTTTTGATAACGCAGACGGTTCAAAAATTGCCCAGGAATACGGGCTGGAAGCGCACGTCCCTCACGTGTTCCTAATAATAAATGGTAAGATAGACTGGAAAAAAGAGAAGATTAAACCAATAACGCCTCCTGTTGATGGCATTACCTCGCAGGAAGAGTTTGATGCTGTGCTCTTCAAGTCTGCGGATCGTTTCTTTTCTTGGATTAAAAAAGAACAGGAAAATAGGGAAAGGTAGTCTTAACCGATTTCATTCTCATTGAACAGTTCGGCTCAAATGGGAATCTCAGCAGAAGGTGGAGAAAGAAGAGTCTTGACTGTATCAAGAAGCCCCCGCCGAGAATTGAACTCGGTGCCTGTTGTTTGCCTGCCCGCGCGTGCGCGGAATACAAGACAACCGCTCTACCGATGAGCTACAGGGGCATTGCCAACAACCTGCAGGTTTTGGCAATAGGTTGTGCGCAAGCACAACCGTGTGGACAATTTCCAAGAGGAAATTGGACAAACAGGACGGTTCAATTAGTCTATACATAAGAATTTAAACTTTGGTCAGTTGAATTGTCGCGCAATCATACTTATAGAGGGTGAAAAAATGGGAAAATTCGCGGAAGCCGACGCAGTCATTTCGAAGATAGCAATTTGCCGCAAGTGCAAGGCGAGGAACAAGAGCACTGCCAAGAAGTGCAGGAAGTGCGGCTCTATTTACATGCGCCCCAAGCGCAAGGACATACGCGTCAAGAAGTAGAGGCACGGGAAGGTTGTGACTATGGAAGAGGAAATGGTAGTGTTCACTGCGCGCTATCGCGATTGGCTGGTGGTAAAGAAGCTGTCCATAGACGAGAGGACCACGCCGCAGGAAGTGTCGGCGGCGCTTGCCAGCATGGAGGCGACGATTTCCCGCAAGTCCTACGAGTTCACGGGCATCAACCGCGAGATTGTGGAGGCGGTTGCGCTAAAGCTGTCCGCAGGCAAGAGGAAGTCGTACGTTTCGCTTTCCGAGGCGCTTTCCGCGCTAAAGCCGACCGAACTGAAGGCGCAGCTGCTTCCGGCATGCCCGACGCCGGCGCACCTTCCGATTGCCGAGAATTATTTCGTGAAGTGCCTCATAGACAACCTCGGCTTCAAGACAAACCTTGACACCGAGACGCTGTCGGGCACGTTCCCGGAGATAAAGGTAACAAAGCCCCGCGGGAATTTCGGGAAGAAAAAGAAGCAGTAGGCTTCTTGTTCTGATGTTGGCTGAAAGCCAACAAAGAAGAAAAAGCCCAAGTAGGGCTTTTTCTGAAGTTGCGCCCGCAGGTGCAACTCGGAAGAAGAAAGCGTGAGGCGTGTTCAAAGGAATGTTTTTAAACTAATCCTCTAAAATAGAGGTGCTTTCGACTTGCAGCAGACTGGCTTTTGTTTGCTTTTGGTCAAAGTTCATAGTAGGAGGTGTATTGTAATGGCAGAAAAAGAGCATCTTAACCTGATATTCATCGGGCACGTGGACCACGGGAAATCCACGTCAGTCGGGCGTATCCTTTACGAAACCGGCGCGCTCACCGAGCAGCAGCTCCGAAAGCTCAAAGAGGAGGCCGAGAAGGTAGGGAAGGCAACCTTCGAATTCGCCTTCACCATGGACACGCTCAAGGAGGAGCGCGAGAGAGGCGTGACCATCGACCTGTCGCACAAGGAGTTCATGACGAACAAGTACTACTTCACCATCATCGACGCGCCAGGGCACAGGGACTTTGTCAAGAACATGATTACCGGCGCATCGCAGGCAGACGCCGCGGTGCTCGTGTGCTCCGCAAAGGAAGGCGTGCAGGCGCAGACCAAGGAGCACGCGTTCCTTGCGAAGGTGCTGGGAATCAAGCAGCTCATCGTGGCGGTCAACAAGATGGACGCGGTCAACTTCGACCACATCAAGTTCGACGAGACCAAGGTGGCGCTCTCCACGCTCCTGAAGAACATCGGCTACAAGGTTGAGGATGTCCCGTTCGTCCCGTACTCGGGCTGGCTTGGCGACAACATCAAGGTCAAGTCCGACAAGATGCCGTGGTACTCGGGCCCGACGCTCCTTGAGTGCTTCGACAAGCTCACCGCACCGGTGAAGCCAACGGACAAGGCATTGAGGCTTCCAATCCAGGACGTCTTCACAATCACTGGCCACGGCACGGTGCCGGTGGGCCGCGTGGAAACAGGCATAATGCACCTCAATGAAACGGTCGTCTTCATGCCCTCCGGCGCAAAGGGAGAGGTGAAGAAGATCGAGATGCACCACCAGGAGCTGCAACAGGCAGTGCCTGGCGACAACGTGGGCTTCAACGTGAAGAACGTCGACAAGAAGGACGTCAAGCGCGGAGAGGTCGTGGGCCCTGTGAACAGCCCGCCAAAGGTGGCGGCAGAGTTCACGGCGCAAATCGTGGTGCTCGAGCACCCGACCGCGATAGGCAAGGGATACACCCCCGTCTTCCACCTTCACACCGCGCAGATAGCCTGCACGTTCGTGGAGTTATTGGAGAAGAAAGACCCCAAGACCGGCGCAACCATGCAGAAGAGCCCGGACTTCCTCAAGTCGGGCGACGTTGCAATCGTCAGGATAAAGCCGCTCAAGGCAGTGGTGGTCGAGAAATTCGCCGACTTCCCCCCGCTTGGAAGGTTTGCCATCCGCGACATGGGCCAGACAGTGGCTGCAGGCGTGGTGCTTGAGGTCGTGGAGAAGAAGGCCTGAGTTTTTGTTTTTTTAATTAATTTTTTATGAAAAAGTGTCCGGTCGAAAGGCATCGGAACGGAGAATTGGTGACTAAATGGGCAAGGCAAGAATCAAGTTGATTGGGAAGACCCCCGAGGAGCTCGAGGAGGTCTGCAAGCAGATTGTGGAGATTGCAAAGGCGACAGGCGTCGAGATAAAGGGCCCTGTCCCGCTGCCCACCCACCGAATGTCGATAACCACAAGGCGCACGCCCTGTGGCGACGGCTCGGACACCTATGAGCATTGGGAAATGAGGATACACAAGCGCGTGATTGACGTCGCGGGCGACGAAAGGACGCTCCGGCAAATCATGCGCGTGCGCGTCCCCGAGAATGTGCAGGTGAAGATAAGCCTGGAGTGAGCCGTTCTTCTTTTCCCTGGCAGGACAGTTTTTATTTGAAAGAGCCAGCGGAAGCTAGAAGGGCCAGTACGTGAACTTGTGCTCCTCGAAGATGGAAAGGGACTCGATGTCGTGCACCACGCTTCCGAATTTGCTTCGGAATTCCATCAGGAAGCATTGGTACTCCTGCGGGCTTTTCACGTCAACCTCTATCTCGTAGTTCCAGCTGCCCAGCGTCTTTGTGAAGTAATAGACGTTGGGGTGCTCCTGGCAGAAGGAAAGCAGGCGGGTCTCGTCCTTCCTTGAGAAGTTGCGCACCGTGATGAACGCCTTGAAGCGGCTGTAGCCCAGCATCTCCAGGTTGGAAAGGGTGGTGTAGCCCTCGATTATTCCCGTGCGCTCAAGCCTGCGAAGGCGCGAGGAGATTGTGGTGGCGGGAGCCGATGCCCGCCTGCTCACCTCAAGCACGCTTGCGCGGGCGTCGGTTGCAAGGCAGGAGATGATTTTCCTGTCAAGCAGGTCTGTCTCCGCCGCCTTTTCATGCGCTGCGCGCGCTGCGGCACGAGCGCGCGCGCGTTCCTGCCAAAGGTATTTTTTCGGGAAGATTGCCTGGAATATGCGCGTTGCCACCTGCACCTGGTAGTTGCCTATCTTGTCCGGGTAGCTGTCGAAAATCTCCGAGAAGTGCATGTCGAATTCTTCCAGGCTGCCCGTTGTTATCTCTATTGCAAAATCGAACCTGCCTCCGAGCGAGGCAAGCCAGGTGATGTGCTTCTTCCTTGAAAGCTCCTCGACAAGCTTGCCGCGCATTGCAGCATCCATGTTGGAAAGCTTGGCGTAGATGTTGTAGTTCACCAATCCGAGCTTCCTGTAGTCAAGCTTTGTGATGAATGCGCGTATTACGCCGGCTTTTTGCAATCTCCGAATCCTGTAGTTCACGGCCTCGCGCGAAAGCTTCATGCGCCTCGAAAGCCCTGTCAGCGGCGCGCGCGCATCCTCGTCCAGGAGGAAAAGCAGGTGCAGGTCGGTGCTGTCAAGCTTGATTCCAGCCATGGATTAGCATTTGTGCAATAAAGATTAAAATGATTGCTGGAATGCTGAAAAAATGCCATGAATGCTTAAATATAAGCCAAATGGAAAGGAAACGGCTGGTGAATCCGATGTGGTGCATGGAATGCGGCGGAACTGTTCGGCAGGGGGGAATCTCCTACGGCGAGGAAATAGTTTTTTGCCGGTGCAGGAAGCGCTAGCTAGTAAAGAAGGTGCGTGTAGACCATTTCCTCTATCCTGCCGCCCATGAAAGTGAGCGAAGGGATGGCGCCAAGCTCGAGGTGCATTGCACGCTCCTGCCTGTGCTGCTCGGACTGGAACGTGCCGTTTAGGTGCCAGGTGTAAAACAGCATGCTGCGGATTTCGCCTATGTTTGCAAGCAGGCAGGCGTACGGGATGACCGCCCCGGTGAGCAGCTTCCTTTCCAGGTCCAATGAAAATTCGCGGTCTGACACAGACTTCCGCATTGCTAGGACAACACCGTTCCCAAAATCGGTGTTCCAGTATGCGGCGCTTGTGATTCCATCTTCGTTTGCCGGAGTGCTTGTGGTGCGTATCGGGAAAAACGCCGTATCTGGCCACCCTCCGGGGCCATATGCGACAAACGTGGGCGCGCTTATGGTGTCAAACCTGAGCTGGACGTCGGCAAGATGCTGTTCGTATGTCCTGTGCACATGGTGACGGAGATTCCAGTCCTTTTCAAGAAGCTCCGCAAGCCTGCGCATGTCCCCCAGTGTCGGCTCCCTGCCGTCAAGACCGCCTATCATTTCCATGCCCCGCGGCAGGCGCAGCCTCGAGCGCACAAGCCTGCGCACCTGAGATGGATCGAGCGGCTGTTTCGACACGAATGCATCGCCCGCGCGCAATGCAAACTTGCCGCTGCCGAGCATCAAACTGACTGAGGTTGAATTCATCTTTGTCGCCTTCTTTTCTTTAATCGATTTTTTTCTTTGGTCGTACGGTCAACTTGCTGGTCTTAGCCTCTTCAAACGCCTTGTCCATCAAATGAGGGCAAGGGCTTAAAAAGCATTTCCAGGGGAGCAGAGGATAACGTCGAAGCCATAGGTAATGTTGCAGAGGAAGTCGGTTTTAAACCCTTTCCATGCCAACACAAATGCAATGCAACTGATTGCCGACGTGGCAGAACCTGGTATCGCGCTAGACTTGAACGGCCCCTTTCTTTCTCTTCGAAAGAAAGGCCCCGGGGTTCAAAGAAAGAGCCCTGTTTCGAGAAATCTAGTGCCCTTCGGGGCTTAGGAGTTCAAATCTCCTCGTCGGCGAAACTTCGTTTCGCCTCCTCAGGTTTCGTGCTGCGCACGAAATCGCGACAGCGTAGCTGTCGCTCTCCTCGTCGGCGCTTCTTCTCTTCGTTCAGAAGCGCCTCCTCGGTTTTGCCTTCGGCAAAATCAGTCGCGCTTGCGCGCTCCTTCTCCTCGTCGGACAAATGCGAAGCATTTGGACGACCATTTTCCCAGAGGAAAAATTTGTCGGCAAGATGCATCGGCATTTTGGCGACCATTTTTGCAGGGCAAAAATAGGCCGTGCTTTTTCGCCTGGCGAAAAAGCTGCCCCTTTTTGCTCGGGCAAAAAGAGGGCGGCGACCTCTTTTTTTTCAGAAAACTGCGCGGGCTCCGGCGCAGGAACGAAAGTGTTTTAATTGGCGGCAGCGAACATTGCAGGAGTGGTGCGCGATGGAGCTGAGAAACAAGACACTCGTGATAACAGGGCTCGTGTCGGCGCTCATCATGCTCGGGATTTACGGGCTGCTGTACACCGTCATGTACCAGAACTTCACGGCGCTGGAGCAGAAGAACGCGATAAACCTCGTCCATGACGCAAACGCGAGGCTTGCCGACGACGCGGTGCAGCTCGGCAGGACGCTTTCCGACTGGGCCTCGTGGGACGACACATACTATTTCATAGAGGACGGGAACGAAGCGTACGTGAAAAGCAACCTGGAGGACGCCTCGCTTGCCGCAGCGCACATCAGCGCGATAGGGTTCTATGGCGTGGAGGGGCAGACCGTCCTTGTGAAGATGGTGAAAACCGGGAACGCCCCGGCAGACCCTGTGCCCGGGGAGCTGCTCTCGATTGCGCCGGACAGCCCGCTCTTCATGCACGGCAACGGGAGCGCCCAGGGGATCATGATGCTCGGGGGCAAGCTCGCCACAGTGGCATCGCGCCCCATACTCACCAGCAAGGCGGAAGGCCCGGCTAGGGGGACGCTCCTGATGGCAAGATACCTCGACAGCGACGAAGTCGCCTCCCTTGCAGGGGCGCGCGGCATCATCACAAGCGCCTGGCAGCTGGGTCGCCTGCTGCCCGAGGACTACCAGGCAGCTGCGGACAGCCTGGCAGCAACAGGGGACTTCATGCTGATGAGCCCGATAAGCGACACCGTGATGGCAAGCTACTTCATAGCAAAGGACGTGGATGGCGAGCCGGCCGTTATCTTCAGGGTGGAAAGCCCGAGGGACGACTATGCCGAGTTCAAGAGGAACGCCCGCTACATGTTTTCGCTGATTTTCGTTGCGGTGGTGGTGTTCGGGTCGCTGAACTTCGTGCTGCTGGACTGGTTCCTGCTTTCCCGCATCAGGCGCCTGGGCGGGCAGGCAGGGCAGGTCGGGAAGCCCGGAGGGGTGGAGCATGTGGCGCCGGACGACGGCGGGGACGAGATAGCCCGGCTGGCATCGGACATAAACAGGATGCTTGCGCGGCTAAGGTCGGCGCAGAACGAGCTCCTGCGCAGCCAGGTGAGCTACAGCCGCAGGCTGCACGGGGAAGTGAAGCGGAAAACGCGCCAGCTTGCCGGGGCGAACGAGAGGCTGCTCGACCTGGAGATGACAAAGAACCAGTTCCTGTTCAACATCGGCCACGAGCTCAAAAGCCCGCTGGCGGTCATCGAGATGAACCTTGCGGCTGCGAAGGGCACAAGCATGACGCCGCAGCAGCGGGACGAAAGCAAGAGGATGATAGAGAGGAACCTGCTGCGGCTCAAGCAGAAGATAGAGGAGATAATCCAGCTTTCGCGCTTCGAGTACGGGAAGGACGTGCAGAAGAGCGCGCTGGACTTTTCCGAGCTGGTGAAGGAAGTCGCCAGGGACTACAGGGATTTCGCATCCGTGAACGGGGCAAGGATAAGCCTGGAGGTGGGCGGGCAGCACCTGATGGTCAGGGGCGACCGCAGGCTGCTGCAGTATGCCCTGGGCAACCTGTTCTCCAACGCGGTGAAATACTGCGACGAGAAGGACATCAGCGCGAAAGTCGAAAGGAAGGGCAGGTCGGTCGAGTTCTCGATTGCAAACCTGGGCAGGGGCGTGAAGCCCGAGAACAGGCGGAAGCTGTTCCGCAAGTTCTTCAAGGAGGACCAGACCTCGCCCGGCACCGGGGTGGGGCTGTTCATGACCAGGGAGATAGCGCGCGGGCATTCCGGGGACGTGCGGTACGAGCCGAACAAGCCAAGGGGGGCGATATTCCGCTTCTCTATACCTGCAAGCGGGCAGGGAGGGGGTTTTGATGAAAAAAAATGAAGCAAGCGTCCTGATAATTGACGACGAGGCCGACGTGAGGAAAAGCATTGCCCTCCTGCTCGCCGCGAGCGGGTTTTCAAACGTGGACGATGCCTGCGGGGCCGCGGAGGGCGTGAAGAAGGCATCTGCGAAGGATTACGACATCATATTGCTGGACATGATAATGCCCAAGGTCTCAGGCTGGGGCGCGCTTGAGAAGATTTCCGCCAAGAAGATAAGGACGCGCGTGCTCGTGCTTTCCGCCGTGGGGCTTCCGGAAGTGGTGAAGGAGGAGATAAAGATGCGCTACCCCGGGGTGGGGTTCCTGCCAAAGACGCTGGCTGCCGCCGAGCTTCCGGACAGGATGCGGGAGATGCTGAAGCTGCCCGCAGGGGAGATATAGCCTGCGCGCACCAGGGGCAGGGGGCATGCCGCTTTTGCCAAGGCCGGGCGCGCACCCGATGCCATGCTGCTTTTTGCGGTGCCGACCCGCGCGGTTTTGGCAATGTTTATTAACCTATCAAGAGAAGTCAACAACCCAAGCCTAAAGGCTTGGGCTTGCTGGCGGAAGATGAGAATTGTATGCAAAGGATAAGCTGCCTTTACCCACGGCTGAAAGCCGTGGGCTTCGGGCTTGGGTTGTTGGTGAGGGGAAGTGAGAGGCATGACGTCTAAAAAAACCACTGCCAAAAGCATTGCCAGGGCGGACATCCCGCGCGTGCAGACGGGCTTCCCTGTCCTTGACCAGATGCTGCAGGGCGGCCTTCCGGCAGGCAGCATCACCCTCCTTTCGGGCGCGTGCGGCACTGGCAAGTCCACGTTCGCCATGCAGTTCCTCTACAACGGCGCGAAATACTGCAACGAGCCGGGCGTGTACGTGACTTTGGAGGAGGACCCGAAAAAGCTCATAGAGAACATGGACCTGTTCGGCTGGGACGTCCAGGGGCTGATTGACAGCAAGAGGATGATAGTGATAAAGCCCGAAATCTACAAGTTCGACTCGATAAAGCGCATAATAGAGGACGCCATAGAGAAGATAGGCGCCAAGCGGCTGGTGGTGGACTCGTACTCTGTCATGCTCACCTACTTCTCGGACCCGTACGAGGTGAGAAACGGCCTTGTGCAGCTGGACCGCGAGATAAAGAAGATGGACTGCACCGCGCTTGTGATATCGGACATCAAGGACAATTCCGAGATATTCTCCACGACCGGCGTGGAGGAGTTCATAGTGGACGGCGTGATAGTCCTGTACCTCACGAAAAGCGAGCGCCACCCGCTCGAGTCTGTGCGCGCGCTTGCGGTCAGGAAGATGAGGGCGACGCACCATTCGCTGAGGCCATACCTGTTCGAGATAGGCAAGGACGGGGTGGAGGTGGGCGGCGTGCACACCACGGACGCGTCCATGAGGGCAGGCAAGCCGAAGGCGGAAAGGAAGCGCGGCAGGGCGCTTGCGAAAAAGGAGAAGAAAAACAGGGGAACGTCGATAGACTTGAGCAAGCTCCGGTCGGATTCCAAAAGAGGGCATAGCTGGAAATGGAGGCATCTCTAGCGGCGGCCATGCACGGGTGTTCATGCTTGAAAGCACAGGCTTCGTTGGAGCAGCTCGTCGTCATCGCGATTGGGCTTGCGCTGGTGGCGTTCACCTTTTACATCGCGGTAAACTACTCTTCGGACAGCACCAGGATATCGCAGGCAAAGGACACGGTGGAGCGCCTCGCAGCTAGCGCGGACCACGTCTATGCGCTGGGCCCGAACTCAAAGGAATACGTGACGGTATACCTGCCCGACGACCTGACAGCCGCAAGCATAAGCGGAAGGAACATAATCCTCACCATGCCCACGACCGGCGGCACCACGGACGTCTATGCCACCAGCAAGGCCGAGCTGATAGGCGCCTTCCCGCATTATCGGGGGAAGCAGAAGGTGCTGGTGGAATACCTGCTGTCGGGCAAGGTAAGGATTGGCGAGGCCGGCCTGGTCTGCCAGCCCTCTGCGCTGACAAGGACGTTCAATGCCGGCGACAGCGGGACGGACACCATAGTGGTTGCGAACACCGCTGACTACAACATCACGGGCATAAACGCGTCGATAACAGGGACTTCCATCGCCGCCATCGGGAGCCCGTCGTCCGACCACCTGGCGTCCGGCGAGAACGGCAGCCTGAGTGTGAGCTATTCCGTGCCCGCAGGCCAGGCATCAGGCACCTATGGCGCCTCCGTGACAGTGGAGGCAGGCAATGGCGGGGCGTGCACCACCCAGGTGACCGTGAATGTGAACGGGGTGGTGACCTGCCCGAACATGTGCGCGTCCGAGGGGTATTTGACAGGCACGTGCCGCGAGGCAGAGCAGAGCTGCGCGGCAAGCGGGGAGGACTACCACATCGAGAACGACGGGGCGTGCGCGGAGCCTGCGCCCCATTGCTGCTGCTGGCCGTCCACCGACGAGCTTGGCCCCCTTGCTGTCAACCTGACCCTGGCGCCGGGCAATGCCACCACCACCGACAACATCACGATATCCGCAACCTGCACCGATTTGGGGAGGGGCAACCTGTTCATAAAATCCGCGGAGATACAGCTCGACGGGGGCAATGCCTCTCCGATGTCGCCGGCCAGCGGCTCGTTCTTCAGCGCAGTGGTGCAGGGGGTGAAAAAGGATTACGGCCCGCTCATGGGCGGGCAGCACATTGCCATAGTCAGCTGCACCGACACCGCGAACAAGACCGGCCCGATTTCATATTTCTATTTCACCATAAGCGAGTCGGATACGCTGGGCCCAATCGTGACAAGCATCGTGCACTCAGACCCTGCGCCCACCACGCTTGCAGACATCACCGAGAACGCGACAGCCACCGATGCCTACACCGGCAGCGCCAACATAACGGCATGCTGGATGAAGATAGACGGCCTTGACTGGTACGCCGCCATCCCGACGGACGGCGCATTTGAGGGGGTGAGCGAAAGCTTCAGCTACCACGTGGGCAGGCTGACATCGGGCATGCACGTCATTTATGCGCGCTGCCGCGATTCGAAGGGCAACCTGGGCGGCATATACAACGACACATTCGGCGTGTCAGACGGCGACATAGCGCTGGTGCTTGACACATCCGGCTCCATGGCATGGCCGTCCGTGAACGAGTCGAACAACACCTCTGTTTCCACCACGAGCGCGACTTTCGCCCTGGTCAAGAACCTGTCTGTGAATGTCAACGGGTCAGGCGTTGCCAACCTGTCCGTGCAGATAAGGTCAAGCGGCTCGACCTGCACCGCCTACTATGAGGCGCGCATCGGGAACGACACGATTGCGTCCGGAAGCAGGACGTCCGGCACCTATGCCACGCTGACCACCCAGGACATCAACGTCTCGGGCTATGTCGCGCCGTTCACCATAAACCTGTACATGCGGAGGAACAATGCAGGCTGCACGGCATACAACCTGAACTTCTACCTGTGGCAATACCCGTCCAAGATAGACTCGGTCCAGGAAGCGGCAGGCAGTTTTGTGGACATCACGGACAACTCCTCGCGCATGACGCTGGTCTCGTTCGCCAGCTCGGCAACGCTGCGGAAGCAGCTCATGGGGCTGGGAAGCGCAGCCAACAAGACTGAGATGAAAAACGCCATCAACGCATTGACCGCAGTGGGCAGCACCTGCCTGGAGTGCGGGCTGGACACCGGGGTCACCGAGCTGATTTCAATCCGCGGCAGGTACCCCGAGGCGGTGCGCGTGATGGTGTTCATGACGGACGGGGTGGACACCACCGGCAGCAACCCCATCGCGGGGGCTGTCTATGCAAGGCAGAACGACGTGAAGGTGTACACCATAGGCTACGGGAGCGACGCGGACGTCACCAACCTTGTGAACATCGCGCTTTTGACCAACGGGAAATACTATTATGCGCCCGACGCCGCGACGCTTTTGTATATCTTCCAGCACATTGGACAGTAGCTGCGCTTAATCAGGCGCCCTTGCAACGACCATGGAGGCAGGGTTCGAGCCACTGCAAAGTGCTTATGAAAACATGCGCACCAATGCCTGCGCAGGATGACGACGACATGGATTTGCGCGCACAAAGCTCGATTGAGTTCCTCTTCTGCACAGCGCTTGCCATGTCCATGCTGGTGGTTGCCATGCTCATCTATTACCAGGGGCAGGGGGAGTCGGCGGCCCTTGGCCAGCATGTGGAGTCGCAGAGGATTTGCCACGAGGTCGCAATGCAGATTTCCGCGGCAGTTTCCGCAGGGAGCGGCACAGAGGCCGCGTTCCTCCGCCCGCAGGCCGAGCAGGACTATAGCCTGTTTGTTTCCGCAGGCGACCGCGAGGTGATGGTGGCGCTCGGGGGCCAGACGGCCTTCTGCAGCCTTGCGACATCCAATGTCAGCAACGGCACCAGCCAGTCGTTTTACATCGCAGGGGACACGACAATCAGGAACGTCGAAGGAGGTGTGGTGATTGGCTAGGAAGGGCCAAGGCGTGCCCATGGATTTTGTCGCAGGCCTTTTCATATTCATATTCATGCTTGCCTACTTCCTGGTGCTCTGGGACAGCTACTCGGGGCGCTATGTTGCCACGGCGTCCAGCATAGACATGGAGACAACGGCCATGGGCATTGCGGACCAGCTGGTAAGCACCGGGGGCAGCCCCGCCAACTGGACGGCTTCGCCGCTCACTGCGCAGTCAATCGGCCTGGCGTGGCGGCAGAACGAGCTTGACCCGTACAGGCTGTCCGCCTTGTCCTCGCTGCCCTATGCGAATGCAAAGGAGATACTGGGGGTGGGGCGGGAATTCATGATAAAGGTCGAAACGCTGGACAATGGGCGGCTGGCGACCTACCCGGCCAACGGGACAGGGGCTTACAACTCCAGCAAGGCGGTCGAGGTCACAAGGATGGCGATGATGAACGGAAGCGCAGTGAATGTAAAGGTGCAGGTCTATGAGAATTAGCGGCAGCATGGGGCAGAAAGGCTTTATGTTCAGCATTGACGCCACGCTTTCCGCCTTCCTGCTGGTGATGGTGCTTGCCACCACCGTGCTCCTGTCAGTGCAGGCCACCGGCGACCCGTATGAAAAGCTGCAGGTGATCCGCGAGGGCAAGGACGCGCTGGTGGTGCTTGACAGGCAGGGCATCCTCTCGTCCGGGAATGCGACTCTGGTGGATGCGGCGCTCAATGCCACGCTGCCCCCAGGCGTGGGCGCGCACATCAGCGTTTCCGTGTACTATTATGCCAACGGGTCGTTCAACCTGCAGAACATCGAGGAATACGGCGAGGGCGTGCCTGAGGGGAAGAGCATGTACGGCGCGTCGCGCAATTTCGTGGGCATGAGGGGCGGCCAGGTCGTGAATTATTCATCTGCGAGGATGTGGATATGGCAGGAATGAAAGGGCGCAGGCGGGGCATGTTCTTCACGCTGTCCATGCTGCTTCTGGGCTCAGCATTGCTTTCGCTGATATTCTTCCTGTCGGAGCAGTCCACAAAATCCTCGGACACCGTGACCTACCTTTTGGAGGTGGACAGGGCGTCGGACAAGTACTCCGAGGCCGAGGATGGCCTGGTGCGCGTCATGTCGCAGTCCATAAACGTAAGCGTGCAGAACGGCACAGTCATTATACGGGAGGCGCTGCCGCTTTCTGCAGGGCTGGGGGACGACCTATCAAGGTTTGTGCAGTTCGAGGCCAACCATTCTGACCTGAACGTGTCTGTGAACCTGTCGGCAGCAGGCATGGCGGAGGGCAGGCTCACTATCCAGCCCTCGGGCGCGGCAGTGTCGAACGAGGCAGGGGTGTTCGGCGTGACGCCGCAAAACAGCGCTGAAAGCTCAGGCACGCTTCAGTCCTACGACGTGGAGCTGTCGTTCCAGCCCGGCTCCGTGGACGACGCCGCATGGGCCGCGGTTTCCAATTCGAGCGTGGACACCATGAACGTGCACGTGCGCGTGAGGGATGTGAACTACGTGGTGCTCAAGGACTTCTACAAGGCGCTTGACAGGCACGGCCCAAGCTCGCTCAACGTCACAAGGGAGGGCGAGACGGTCGCGGTTGTCGGCTTTTCCAGCCCCGCGGCGCTGCGCGTGACGTGCAGCGGAAATATAGGTTTAAAAGCTTCGATTTCGTTTTCCACCCCAGCATATGTTGAGGCTGACGACACGATAAGCGTGAGGTCTGCCGCAAACAGGACAGGGAGGGCCAGGATTGCATGAGAATCTCCGAGATAATGAGGAAGGATTTCCTTTGCATCGAGCCGGACGACACTCTGGCAGCAGCCGCAAAAAAGCTTGCGGCAAGGGGGCTGTCCGAGGCGCCGGTGATGGGCGAGGGGAAGTTCCAGGGCATGCTTTGCACATCGGACCTTGCCGCCGCGCTTGTGAGGCACGACCTGCTCAACAGCAGGCTGCGCGAGGACGACGCCCCGAAAGCAGGCGGGGAAGCCGTGAAAAAGCACATCAGGAGCACGCGTGCCTGGCTTGCCCCGGAGGCGGACATCCTTTCAGCCCTGCTCCTGCTGGTGCACCACAACACCGAGACGCTGCCTGTGCTGAACAAGGCGGGCAGGGTGGTGGGCGTGGTGAGGGGGGACGACCTGAGGCGCGAGATGCTCAAGATGTTCGCAGGCAGCAAAAAGGCGCAGGAGGCGGCAAAGAAGGCGCCCGCGCGAGGCGCAGAGGCGTCCGTGAAGGGCACCACCGCCATAGACCAGCTTGTGCAGTTCGTGCGGCAGAGCGGCACCGTGAGCGCGCCAGAGGCCGCAAAGCGCTGCAACCTCACAGTGGAGGAGGTGGAGTCCTACGCGCTGTCGCTTGAGAAGAACGGGCTCCTCAAGATTGACTACGACATGCTCGGCAACATGAAGCTGCAGAAGCACATATGAGGGGAAGAGATGCCGCAACTTGAAACATACAAGATTTTCTCAGACGGCTTGGAGGCCACGGTCACAATAATCAAGGAAGTGGGGGACGTGCCCATCTACTCGCTTTCCACCCAGAAGCCCGAGCCTGCGACGGTGGCCTACCTTGAGACCATAAAGGGCGAGCTCCTCAAGCAGGTGAGGCTGACCACGCAGGAAGTTCTGGACATAAAGCTGATGGAGGAGCTGAAGAGGAAATTCCGCGAGCTTGCCCTCAAGCTTGTGACGGAGAGGATTCCCCGCCTGAGCGAGGCGAAGGCCGGCGAGCTTGCAGGCTACATGGTGCACGAGCTATTGGGCCTTGGCGACATAGAGTTCCTGCTGGGCGACGACAGGCTGGAGGAAATCTGCATAAACTCCGCGCGAAAGCCCATATGGGTGTACCACAAGAAGTACGCATGGTGCAAGACCAACATGCAGCTGGAGAGCGAGGCGAAGACATGGGACTATGCCAGCCTGATAGGCAGGAGGGTGGGCAGGCAGATAACCATGCAGGACCCGCTCCTGGACGCCTACTTGCCCTCGGGCGACCGCGTGAACGCGACGCTCTCGCCGGTCACGATGTTCGGAAACACCATGACCATCAGGAAATTCGCGCGCAAGCCCTGGACGATAACCGACCTGATACGCTCGAACACGATTTCGGAGGAGGTCGCGGCGTTCGTCTGGCTGGCCATGCAGTACGAGCTCAACATACTGGTCTCGGGCGGCACGGGCGCGGGGAAGACCTCCATGCTCAACGTGCTCTGCTCCTTCCTCCCGCTCAACCAGCGCGTGATATCGATTGAGCAGACGCGCGAAATCACCCTGCCCTCGCACCTGCAGTGGGTGCCCATGGTGGTGCGCCAGGGCATGCGCGACGGCAAGGGGGACATCACGATGCTTGACCTCATGGTGAACTCGCTGCGCATGAGGCCGGACAGGATAATTGTCGGGGAAATACGCCGCGCCGAGGAGGCGGAAGTGATGTTCGAGGCGATGCACACCGGGCATTCGGTGTACGCCACCATGCACGCCGAGACGGTGTTCGAGACATTCAAGCGCCTGATAAGCCCGCCAATAGAGCTTCCCGAAGTGGTGCTGGAGTCGCTGCACTTCGTGCTTGCCATGTACCGCGACAGGCGGAGCGGCATCCGCCGCGTGTTCGAGATAGGCGAGCTCATCCCTTCCGAGCGGGGGGAGAACGTGCACGCCAACATCATCTACCGCTGGCGCTCGTCCAAGGACCGCCTTGAGGCCGAGAACCCAAGCGTGAGGCTGCTTGAGACGCTGCGCACATACACGCGCATGGACGACGACGAGATAAACAAGAACATAAAGGAGAGGGCGCGCGTGCTGCACTACCTTGTCGACAAGAACATCACGGGAGTGGACGAGGTGAGCGATGTCATCGTGCAGTACTACGAGAACCCGGACGCGCTCCTGAAGAAAGTGGGCAAGAAGTGAATGACTGCGGGCTGAAGCCCGCAGCTTCCGAAGAAGCCAATGCTTCAGGCGGCGCAATTTTTGCTTTGGCAAAAATGCGCCCATTCGCGCCGAAGCGCGAATCGGGAAGCTGCAATCGGGTGCGCTCCTCTGCTGCTTCAAAGCAGCAGCTTCCGCGCACCCGCAGTCATTCAGTGAGGCTGCCATCATGCCGCCCGTGCGCAAGGCCGAACCGCTGTGATTTCCCATGGACATGAAAATACCCCTGCTTTTGATGCCGCAGAAGCGGGCGCTTGCCATCTCGCACCCGCTCTACCGGTTCTCCGCCAGGATGAACATAGGGTACAAGCTTTTGGAGAAGGACCTGTACAAGCTCGACTCCGAGATAGCCGCGACCGCATACCTCGCCGCGGTGATGCTGAACTCGATGTTCTATTTCGTGATAGTGGGGCTGATTGCATACGTGGCATTCACACGGGGGAAGACCCAGGACGCGATATGGTGGTCGCTTGCCCTTGCGGTCTTTGCGGCGCTTGCCGTGCTTTTCTTCTCCATAGCCTACCCGCGCTGGCTGGTGAGGAAGAAGGTCGCAAGCATAGACAAGAACCTGCTGTTCGCTGCGCGCCACTTAAGGATTCAGACCACGGCCGGCACCCCGCTTTTCGACTCCATCGTCTCGGCGTCGCACGGCTATGGCGAGATATCCGAGGAATTCGAGAAAATCGTGGCGAACGTGCAGGTGGGCACCAGCCTGGCAGACGCGCTTGAGGACTCGGCGGTGAGGAACCCGTCGTATTACTACAACAGGATACTCTGGCAGATGTCAAACGCCGTGAAATCCGGGACGGACGTCGGGCCTGTGCTTTCCGAGATAGTCGAGTTCCTGTCAGACGAGCAGAGGATAGAGATGAGGAACTACGGCGCGCAGCTAAACACGCTGGCCATAATGTACCTCATGGCGTGCATCATCGTGCCCACAATCAGCCTGATATTCCTGATGGTGATTTCCTCGTTCGTGGATGTGCCCATAACAAACACGTTCTTGCTGTTCATACTTGCGGGACTGGTGTTCGTGCAGTACATATTCATAGGCGTCATAGAGAGCAGGAGGCCGAACGTTTCGATATAGGTGAGAGCGCATGTGGTTTTTGGAAAGTTACAGCCAGTATTGGAAGGATTTGCTCACCTACAATGACATTGACATGAACGGCCGCAAGTTTTCCGTGGTATTGTTCCTGGTGTGCATAAACGCAGGGCTGGTAGCCTCGCTCTTCCTTGCCAACGACGCCCTGAGCACCGCCGCCGCATTCGTAGCGACGTTCGTGGTCGTGCACGCCCTGGTCTATTCCTACCTGCTCCTCGGCTCCAACAGCCGCGCGGCAAAGGTGGAGGAGGCGCTCCCTGACTTCCTTGCCCTGGTGGCAAGCAACATACACTCGGGGCTGACGCCGGACAAGGCGCTCCTGGTCTCCGCGCGTGAGGAGTTCGGGCCATTGAGCGTGGAGGTCAACCGCGCGGGCAGGTACAGTCTCACCGGGATGCCGCTTGAGAGGGTCTTCGTGGGGATGACCGAGCATGTGCACTCGGACCTTTTGGACAAGACGGTGAGGCTCATCGTGGAGGGCCTGCATTCAGGAGGGGACATGGTGGAGTTGCTGGAGAAGACCGCGCTTGACATCAGGAAGTTCCGCTCGGTGCGCAAGGAGACGGGCTCCATGATACTCAATTACGTGCTGTTCATCGTGGCGGCAATCACGTTCGGCGGCCCCATGCTTTACGGCGTGGCGAGCTTCCTGGTCGACATCATGCTCAAGATAAAGCAGAAGATAGCGATTGGCGCGACATCCTCGATTTCAAGCCAGATAGGGGTGTTCAAGGGCCAGCTCATGCTGACCCCTGAAGGCGTGGCGATGTTCTCGTCCGCGGCCATAGTGATAACCGTCTTCTTCGGCTGCATGGCGGTCGGCATCATGCAGAGCGGGCGGAGGATGGACGGGCTGAAGTACTTCCCGCTGCTTTCCATCATCGCGCTCTCAATACTTTTCTTCGTGCGCGCCGCGCTCGGCTTCGTGCTTGGCGGCATGATGGGCGGGATGTAAAAGCAGATTGGCGGCAGGCCCGCGAGTTTTCCATCTGATTTGGCTTCGCCAAATTCTGGAAAATTCCTATATAATGAATCCCCAGGAATTTTCCATCTGATTCGCGCAAGCGCGAATTCTGGAAAACTCTTGGCTAGATTATGAAGCCCCAAGAGTTTTCCATCTTAGCCGCATGGTGCCCTGCGGCTTCTGGAGAATTCGTCAGATGATAAATCCCCACGAATTCTCCATCTTATTTGGCTTCGCCAAATTCTGGAAAATTCCTATATAATGAATCCCCAGGAATTTTCCATATTCCCCCAGCCGTTTTTCAGCGTGATTGTCTCGCCTGCGGAAGTGGTGAGCTTCAGGGACTCAAGCACCGAGGGGTATTCGTTGTAGCGGAAGTTCGAGCGCGCGGGAAGCGAGCCTATCTTTTTCCTGAAGGACCAGCAGGCGTGCGAGTATGCGCGCGCGGTTGCGGTGAGGGCAAAATCCTTGCCGCCGCCTGAAAGGGCGTGCATCCACATTTCGCTTTTGCCAATTTGCCTGGGCGCGACTTCGAGCCGGCTGCCTTCGAACACGCGCTTGCTTGGCGCGTGGTAGAGGAAAACGTCCTGCTTCACCGGGAAGCTTGGCTTTTTGAGGCGCGCGCCTTCCCATGCATTGTCTGCAAGGGTTGCCCTTCCTGCATAGGGCACCATGTAGGTGAAAAAGCTCCCGTCGGAAAAATGGTAGAGCCCCCAGTACCATTGCGGCGGGGGGGCTGCGAGCAGTATTTTCTGGAAGTAGGCTGTGCCGGAGAGCGCGCGCTTTTTCCCGTTGTGCGATTCAGTGCCGGAAAGCTCCAGGGTTTCAATCCTCGTGCCATCTATCCGCATGCCAGCGGGAAGCGGCGTGGAGCCGTGCGTGGGCCCCACGGCGGGGTGCAGGTCTTCCTGCTTTGCAACAAACTCGAATTCATGCTTGCCCGATTTTATCCTTGTCACAAAGCCGCTGCCTCGCATGAAGAACGAGCTGGGCGTTTTCCCGGGCGCCATCAGGCTGCGCCGCGCCGGGTCAAGCGCCATGCAGGATGTTTCCAGCACAAAGTCCTCGTGCATCCTCTCCCCGTCAAAGTACCATGCAGCCGCTGCGCCGTTGAGCAGGCAGGTGCCGTCCGCGCGCGGCTCAAGCTGCACCGGCTGGCGGATGTCAAGCGAGTTGCACATTATCTCCTTGTCCTTCTTTATGGACCAGAGTATCATGAGCTGGCGGCACTTGCCCGTCCGTTTTGTGTTTTCATCGTGGATGAAAAAGAGCCAGAACCACCACAGCCACGCGCCGGGTGTTTTCCATTCCTGCGGCGGCTGCCATATGCTTTTGAGGATTTCTTCCCTGCTTTGGCGCGCCATGAGAGCATTTTTAATGTGATGGTTTATATTTGTCCGCTGATGGCAGGCGTGTTTGCATGGCAAATGTTCCAATCGAGGATAAAATATACGACGCGATAGTGGTGGGCGCAGGCCCCGCGGGCTGCTCCTGCGCGCTCTTCCTTGCCAATGCGGGGAGGGAAGTGCTGCTTGTTGACAAAGTTGCCTCGTTCCCCCGCGAGAAGGTGTGCGGGGACGCATTCTCCGGAAAGTCGATTGGCGTGGCGCGCGAGCTTGGCGCATTGGCTGAGCTTGACAAGGGGCCGCACGGCATTGTGAGGGGCCTGACGCTGGTTGCGCCGAACGGCAAGCAGGTGTCGGTGCCGTTCCCGAACGCGGATGGCTGCCAGTTTGCAGGCTACACCGTGGCGAGGATGGACACTGACGCCGTGTTTTTCAGCGCCGCAAGCGCGCACCCGAAGATTTCCGTCTTGCTTGGCTTTTCACTCGATGGGCTGCTGCATGAAGGCGAGGCGGTTTCCGGCGTGTCTGGGGCTGCTGGCGCCGAGAAAAAGAAGATGTCCTTCAAGTCGCGCGTGGTGGTGGGCGCGGATGGCGCCGCCTCGGCGGTGTCGCGGCTGCTTGGGCTTCCCAGCCAGCCAGTGGAGCATGTCTACTCGGGCGTGAGGGGCTATTACACCGATGTTGCGGGGCTCACCGAGAACATCGAGCTTTTCTTCATTGACGGCGTGCTGCCAGGCTACCTGTGGATTTTCCCAATGGCGGGCGGGCGCGCGAATGTCGGATTGGGGATACTGTCGTCCGACCTGAACAGGGGGAGGAAGCACCCGAATGTGATGCTGACAGACGCCATTGCAAGCAACGCGTCCATTGCGCCGCGCTTCAAGGATGCGAAGCTTGACGGAAGGATGGGAGGCTGGGCAATCCCGCTTGGCTCGTACAGGAAAAAATGCTTTGGCAATGGCTGGGCGCTTGTAGGGGATGCCGCATCCCTAGTTGACCCGTTCTCAGGGGAGGGCGTGGGCAACGCGCTGTGCTCCGGAAAATACGCCGCGGTGACGATTGGGGAGGCGATTGGAAAAACGCCTGGAAGCGCGCCGCTTGCCGCGGAATCGCTTGCCAAGTACGGGAAGCTCCTTGACGATTACATCTACCCCGAGATGGTGGACTCCTACCGCCTGCAGCGCGCGAGCCGCTTCCGCTTCCTCCTGAATTTGTTCATAGGGAAGGCTGCGGACAAGCCAGAGGCGCGCCAGATGCTTGTGAACATGGTGAACTCCGACGAGGAAAAGAAGAAGACGCAGTCGCCGCTGTTCTACCTGAAGCTGCTGCTGCCGTGATGAGAAATAACAGCCAGGCAGATGTACATTACCTTTGACCGGGAAGCATGCTACGGATACGCTCTTCGTGCGCCTTGTCTTCGGCAATTCTGACCCGGCTGTCTTGCGCAACGTGCAATGACCCGCGTATTGCCGTTTCCGCCTCGCGCGCGAGCCGCATTTTTTCATGCCTGCTTTCCTGCAGGGTGTCTATGAAATTCCGGATTGAGAAGCTGGTTTTGAGCGCCTTTAAGGGCGAAACGATTTCATAGTCCCAGAAAACCTTGCCATAGCAAGTGCCATTGATGCAGTATGTTTTATCCGAGCCATAGTGCATGGCAGGGGGGAGAAGCTGTTTTGTCTCCTCAACGGCTTCTTTTATCGCGCCTTCCTTGAAAACCATGGCTGCTGCAAGCTTGATGTCCACGCGGGCGTAGTATCCCTTGCTCATGGAAGCCGCCACCTTGGCAGATAGCCGTTCCGTAAGAAGGCGCGAGGCAGTGGTGCCGAATTTT